>CAZSMB010000005.1:16409-26076 GCA_964607625.1 uncultured Sphingopyxis sp.
AGCGTGACCGGCGTATTGGGAATCCCCGCCGACAGGTCGAGACCCAGATAGAGATTGTCGTCGCCGCCCAGCGCCTTTTGCTCGGGCGCATAGGCGGCGGTTGCGGTCGCCGACAGCGGCCCCAGATCGTGTGACAGTCGCGCAGCGACCTCGGCATAGTCGCTCGGCCCCGCTGCCGCGCGATTGCCCGGAAAGACGAACCAGGTCGCGCCGAGGTCGAGCGAGGTGCCCGGCGCGATTTCGGTCGCATAGCCGCCATAGAGATCGAGTTCATATTGCCCGCGGCGCGGTGTGTCGGGCAGCCCCGATCCCCACACCCCCCCATAGAGGCCGTTCTGGTGACTTACCGTGATCGTCGACTGGACCTCGACCTTGCCGTCCGAACGCGACAGTCCGCGAAAGCGATAATCCGAAACCACCGAAATGCCGCCCGACACCGACAGCGGGCCGCTGGGGATATCCTGCGCCTGTGCGCCAGCTGGCACGACCGACAGGGCAAGCAGCGCGCCGAAACACGCCTTGGCCGGAAACTGCATGAAAACTCCTCTCGCAAATGCGGCGGGCCGCCGGCTCGTCGTCCGCATGGCCTTTGCCAAGCGGCGACCGGGCGTCTAAAGAGCGGCCACGGCTCCTCTTTTATCTGGCATGCAATATGAGCGATCACAATCCCGGCCTGCGCCCTTGGCGCGACATCGCGCGGCGGACAAGTCGTCGGATCATGGTCGGCGACGTCCCCGTTGGCGGCGGAGCGCCGATCACGGTGCAGACGATGACCAACACGCCGACGAGCGACCCGGTCGCGACGATCGACCAGATCCGCCGCTGCGAAGAGGCCGGCGCCGACCTGATCCGCGTATCGTGTCCCGACAGTGATTCGACCGCGGCGCTCGGCCGGATCGTGCGCGCGGCGCGCATTCCGATCATCGCCGACATCCATTTCCATTATAAGCGCGCGCTCGAGGCCGCCGATGCGGGTGCCGCCTGCCTGCGCATCAACCCCGGCAATATCGGTTCGTCGGAGCGCGTCGGCGAAGTGGTGCGCGCGGCCAAGGCGAACGGCTGCGCGATCCGCATCGGGGTCAATGCCGGCAGCCTTGAAAAGGACCTGCTCGAAAAATATGGCGAACCCTGCCCGGAGGCGCTCGTCGAAAGCGCGCTCGACCATATCAAGCTGCTCCAGGACCATGATTTTCACGAGTATAAGGTCGCGGTGAAGGCGAGCGACGTGTTCCTCGCGGTCGCCTCCTACATGCAGCTCGCCGAAGCGGTCGACTGCCCGCTCCACCTGGGCATTACCGAAGCGGGCGGCCTGATCGGCGGCACGGTGAAGAGCGCGCTCGGGATCGGTAATCTCCTTTGGGCCGGGATCGGCGACACGATCCGCGTCAGCCTGTCGGCCGAGCCCGAGGAGGAAGTGCGCGTCGGCTACGAAATCCTGAAATCACTCGGCCTCAGGACCCGCGGCGTCCGCGTCGTGTCCTGCCCCAGCTGCGCGCGGCAGGGCTTCGACGTGATCCGCACGGTGCAAAAACTCGAGGACGCACTCCAGCATATCAAGACCCCGATGTCGCTCTCGGTCCTCGGCTGTGTCGTCAACGGCCCCGGCGAAGCGCGCGAAACCGACATCGGCATCACCGGCGGCGGCGGCGGCAAGCATATGGTCTATCTGTCGGGTGTCACCGACCACCATGTCGCCGACGCCGACATGATCGACCATATCGTCAAGCTCGTCGAAGCGAAGGCCGCGGAGATCGACGCGGGCACCGCGGTGAGCATGGACGTGACGCACGGCAAGGCCGCCTAAGCGGGCTTCCAGCTTTTCCGTTCTTCGGCCTGCTTCAGCACCTCGAACGCCGCCTGACCGGCCGCAAAGCGTTTCGCGGCGTCGGCATCGCCGGGCTTGACGTCGGGGTGGCATTCCTTGGCATAGGCGCGCCACGCCTTTTTGGTCGCGTCGAAATCGGCATCGGGATCGAGGCCGAGGACGTCGAGCGCGCGCATTTCGTCGGCGCTGCGGCTTCCATCGCCCTCGCCGCCCCAGCCATAATGCTGCGCACGGGCATAGCTGCGCGCGCCCCGCGCCTCGTCGGCGGCACGCTCCGCCGCCTCTTCGGCGTTCAGCCCTGCAAAATAGTCCCAGCCGCGGTTATATTCGGCGGCGTGGGCTTCGCAGAAATACCAGCGGTCGGGGCTGTTTGGCGATTTGGGCGCAGGGCAATTGCCCGGCTCCGTGCAGCCGTGCCGGTCGCAGAGGCGGACCTTTTGCGCTTCCCGCGACGCGCCATAGGCGCGCCAGCGGGGAAATCCCCAGTCGTCGGATCTCTTGGCGCGGCTCATCGAGCCCATGTAACAACCGGTGCGCGGATTTGCTAGCCGAGCGGCGGGAAAAAGCCCGGCGACCGGGGGCCTAATCCTTGGGCTTGTATCCGAACGCCTTGGCCGCAAGTTTGACGACGGCCGGATCGCGCTCCGGCGGCGTCATCGGCACCGCGGCTTCCAGCGCCTCGGCGACGTGGCTCAGCGCCGCGATGCGCGCCGCCTTCTTGTTGTTGCCGTCGATCACCGTCCACGGCGCCCAGCGCGTGTCGGTCTGGGCGAACATCTCGTGCATCGCGGCAAGATAATCGGCGCGGCGCGCCCGGTTGCGATAATCCTCGGCGCCCGTCTTCCAGCGCTTCCAGGGATCGTCGAGCCGGTCGGCCAGGCGCTTGTCCTGCTCCTCCTGCGTGACGTGGACGAACAGCTTGACCAGATTGGTGCCGCTTCCGGTCAATTGCGCCTCGAACTCGTTGATCTCGTCATAGCCCTTGCGCCACTCGGCCTCGGTCGCAAAGCCCTCGACGCGTTCGACCAGGACGCGGCCGTACCAGCTTCGGTCGAAGATCGAGATTTCCCGGTTTCCGGGCAACCGCTTCCAGAAGCGCCACAGGAAATGACGCGCCTTTTCCTCGTCGGTCGGCGCGCCGATCGGCCACACTTCGAAATAGCGCGGGTCGAGCTGCGCGGTCAGCCGCTGGATGATGCCGCCCTTGCCCGCCGCGTCCCAGCCCTCGAGCATGATGACGCTGCGCTGCCGGTGGGTGATGTGCGCGGCCTGCACGCGTTCGAGCCGCTCCTGGAGCGCCTCCAGCTCGTCGCCATATTTTCCGTCATATTTAGCGCCGGATTCATAGTCGGCGAGGTCGATCGTCATCGCATGTCCTCTTGGGTCCGCGGCATTGCTATCACAGCGGCGCGATGGATGCGACGCGGTTAACCCTGATTGGACGCCACTCTGGCGAGCGACGCCGCAACGCGTTCGGGATTCTCCATCGGAATGAAATGGCTGTTCCCGTCCCATAGCTCGTCGCGAACCGCACCGATGTGCGCGCCGAGCCCGCTCCATGTCGGGCTTTGCGAGAAGTCGAGGTCGCCGCCGCGCTCTCCCGACGGGGCGCGGATCAGCGTTACCGGTGCGTCCAGCCGGCCAAGCCACGCATAGGGGTCGGCGCGCAGGGCATTCTGGTACATCGAGGCTTCGAGCGCGGGCGGACAGGCAAGCTCGTACCCCTCGCCCGACGTCGCAGGAAGCAGGCCGTAGGTGCAATAGTCGGCGAGCACCGGAGCCTGCCAGCCGTTGTAGGGCGCGCGGCCGGCAAAGCGCGCCCGCATCGCCTCGGCGCTGTCCCAATGGTTGCGGCGGCGCGAGACCGGATGCTCCATCGGGTCGGGTATCGGCACGTCGGCGCCGCCGGCATAGAGGGCCGGCGCCATGATCACCGGGTCGATCAGGACCAGATGGCGAAAGGCACCGGGGCGCTCGGCCGCCAGCCGCGAGAGCACATGGCCGCCCATGCTGTGCCCGCAGCCGACAAACGGACGCCCAGCGAACCGGTCGAGGAGCGGCAGCAACGCTGCGGCGTTGGCCGTCCAGTCGGACAGCGAGGCCGGCTTGAAGCTGCGCCCGTGTCCGCGATGGTCGGGCGCGACCACATGCGCGTCCCTTGGCAAGGCTGCGACCACCCGGTCCCACAGCCGCGCGTGAAAGCCCGTTGCGTGGAGCAGCAGCAGCGAAGGCCCCGCCCCCGGCGTGCCCCATTCGAACCAGCAGATGTCGCCGTCGGGCGTCGCGAGCCGGTGTTCCTCCGGGGCCGCGCCCATGCTCAGCCCTTCGGGCCGTCCACCAGGCGGATGTGCAATTCCTTCAACTGCTTGTCGCTGACCGGCGCGGGCGCGCCCATCATCAGATCCTCGGCCTTCTGGTTCATCGGGAAGACCACGACCTCGCGGATGTTCGGTTCGTCGGCGAGCAGCATCACGATGCGGTCGACCCCGGGCGCCGATCCGCCGTGCGGCGGCGCGCCGAACTTGAAGGCGTTGATCATGCCGGAGAAATTGGCGTCGACCTCGGCCTGGCTATAGCCCGCGATTTCGAAGGCCTTGTACATGATGTCGGGGCGATGGTTCCGGATCGCGCCCGACGACAGTTCGACGCCGTTGCAGACGATGTCGTACTGCCACGCCAGAATGTCGAGCGGGTCCTTGGTCTCCAGCGCCTCCAGCTCGCCCTGCGGCATGCTGAACGGGTTGTGGCTGAAATCGATCTTGCCCGTATCCTCGTCGGCCTCGAACATCGGGAAGTCGACGATCCAGCACATTTCGAACCGGTTCGCGTCGATCAGCTCGAGCTGCTCGGCGACCCGCGTGCGTGCCAGGCCCGCGAGCTTCGCGGCGACCGCTTCCTTGCCCGCGGCAAAGAACAGGCCGTCGTCGGGGCCGAGGCCGAGGTCTGCGGCGAGCGCGTCCATCTTGTCCGGCCCGTGGTTCTTGGCGATCGGGCCGCCCCATTCGCCGCCCTTGCGCGTCGCATAGCCCAGCCCGGCAAAGCCTTCGCCCTGCGCCCAGCTGTTCATGTCGTCAAAGAATTTGCGGCTTTTCTCGGCCGTTCCCGGCGCCGGGATCGCGCGGACCACGTCGCCCGCCGCCACGATGTCGGCAAAGCGGCCGAAGCCCGATCCGGCGAAGTGCGACGACACGTCGCTGATGATCAGCGGGTTTCGCAGGTCGGGCTTGTCGTTGCCATATTTCAGCATCGACTCGCGATAGGGAATGCGCGGGAAGCTGCCCGCCGGGGTCACCGACTTGCCGTTCGCAAACTCCTCGAACACGCCCGCAAGCACCGGCTCGATCGCGTTGAACACATCGTCCTGCGTGACGAAGCTCATCTCGAAATCGAGCTGATAGAATTCGCCGGGCGAGCGGTCGGCGCGCGCATCCTCGTCGCGAAAGCAGGGTGCGATCTGGAAATAACGGTCGAAGCCGGCAACCATCAGCAGCTGCTTGAACATCTGCGGCGCCTGCGGCAGCGCATAGAATTTGCCGGGGTGGACGCGGCTCGGCACCAGATAATCGCGCGCGCCCTCCGGCGAAGAGGCGGTCAGGATTGGCGTCTGATATTCGGTAAAGCCCTGTTCGGTCATGCGGCGGCGCAGGCTGGCGATCACGTTGGAGCGCAGCAGGATGTTCGCGTGCAGCCGTTCGCGGCGCAGGTCGAGGAAGCGGTATTTCAGGCGAATATCCTCCGGATACTCCTGTTCGCCCGCGACCGGCAGCGGCAGTTCGGCCGCCGACGACTGCACCGACACCTCGCGCGCGCGCACTTCGATCTCGCCCGTCGGCAGGCCCGCATTGACCGTCTCTGCCGATCGCGCGACGACATCGCCGGTGACGGTGACGACGCTTTCGGAGCGCAGCGCATCGAGCGTCGCGAAAGCCGGATCGCTGCTGTCGGCGACGATCTGGGTCAGCCCGTAATGATCGCGCAGGTCGACGAAGAGCAGCCCGCCGTGGTCGCGCTTGCGATGCACCCAGCCCGAGATACGTACGGTCTGGCCGACATCTCCGGCACGAAGCTGGCCGCAAGTGTGGGTGCGATAGGCATGCATTTTCGGGTCTTTCATGTGCTGGAGACGCGCGGACGATCAGCGCGCGGATATGCCGCGCCTAAGGCAGCGCAAACCGCCATTTGTCAAGGGCGCAAAGGGATTTTTGGCCCGTCGCGGTTGACAGCGACGCCGCGAGGCGGTTCGATGGGAGGTGCCGAGAATGAAGGGGGTGGCAATGGCGAAACCCGCCAGGAAAACCAGCGCGCCAGCAAAGACCGACCGGCTGGCCGGGCAGGACGCGACGACGGCCGCGCCCGCCCCGGCAGCGCCCAAAACCGCGCGTCCCGGACGCAAGCTTGCCGGCGTGGTGCTCAGCATCGCGGCACAGCGCCTACTCGCCGCGGGGGTGAAGCGCCTGATCCGCCGCCTGCGCTGACGCACGGGTTCAACAGGTCAGGCCCAGTCCGTCCAGAACCTGGCTGCGAAACACCGCGCGGTCGGCCGGATCGGGGATCAACCGGTCCCGCGCCGCACACCATCGCTGCAAATCCTCGCCATAGTCGGCGGCGACGCGCGCCGCGTCGAGCTGGCAGCTCTTGGCCCAGTGACGCGTGAAGGCCACGCCCTCGGCATCGAGCAGGTCGACCACCGCCGCATAGGCTTTCGCGGTGCGCGCGCTGCGCGGCCCGTCGAAATCGATGACCGCATTGTGGGGAAAGCGCGCGGGCGCGAGCAAGCCCTCGGCGCGCTCCATGAAGCGCACCGTCATCACCGTCGAGCCGCCGTGCCGCGCATAGGCCCGGCAGACCAGTTCGAACACATGCGGCAGGTCGGCGCGGTCGATGGTGACCGACGCGTTGAACAGGTCGGCAAGCGGCCGGTGCGTATCGAGTCCCTCGCCCCAGCTTCCAAAGACCGGCGGGTCGTCGACATCGGGTCCGCTCGCATAGCCCAGCTTCATCGCGAACTGGAGCAAGGCGCCGCGCGCGAACGGATAATCGTCGAGCAATCGCCCGAGCAGGCTGAGCGCGTCATAGCCGGCCCCCAGTTCGCCCGGCGCCGCGCGCGCATAGTCGGTGCGCCACGGCTCGCGATAGAGGAAGCGCAACATCGCAGGCCGCTTGAACGGCTTGTACGGGTTGACGATCATCTGCACGAAATCGGGATCGCGATCGAGCGCATAGGCCGCCGAAAAGCGGCGAAAATCACCCGCCGCGAGCCAGTCGAGGGCTTCGCGGCGAACGGTGCGCAGATTCTGGATCGGCCGCACCAGGAATTTCGGCACGCTGTCCACGACCATCGCGGTCACGACCCCCAGCGACCCGACCGGCAGGCGCACCGCGGCAAAGACGTCGTCGTCGCGCAGCAAGATCGAACCTGTCGCGGCGACGAAGCCGTCGCTCATCACGCCCTGTTCGGGCTCGACCCAAAAGACGCCGGCCGGGGTGACGATCTGTACCGCGCGGACATGATCCTGAATGCCGCCGCGTGCGATCATCGACCCGTGCGTGCCCGTCGCGCAGGCGCCCGCGAACGTCTGCCCGTTGCCCGCACCGCTCGTCCACAGCGAGCGTCCCTGCTCCTCCAGCTTGTCCGATACCTCGTCGACGAGCGCCCCGGCTTCGACAAGCATCAGCGCCCGGGCATCGACCGCGGGCCGCACGTCGACCGGCGCGACGCGAAAGCAGCGGTTGAAGCGGCGCGTATGGAGCAACCAGCCGTCGGCGCAGATATTGATGTTCGAGGGCGACCATCCCGCGCCGAGAGGCCGGGCGCGCTTGCCCGCCGCCTTCGCGCGCGCCAGCCAGTCGCGCACCGCGCCCGCCGCGATCGCGAGTTCGTCGCGGCCGCGCTGCGCGTCGCCGCTGCGCAGGGCAAAGCGCGTGACGTCCTCGCAGACGCCGGTCCCGTGATAATTGGTCCAGCGCCCCGCTTCGCCCAGTTGCACGATCGGCATCAGGCGTCGCCCAGCGGCAGGATACCCGCATGCGCGCGCCATGCGACGGTGACCGGGCGCAGGAAGCCGAAACTCGCGATCGACACCAGCATCTGCCGCCGCGTCGCAAAGACGCGCACGTCCGACAGCCCGTGGTCCGACGCCGACGCGATGAACGGCTGCGCCGAGGCGACCGCGAATCCCCATCCCTTCAGCGTGACGATCATCCGCTCTTCGTCGAGCGGGCGCGGATTGGCGATCGAAACGAACATGTCCGCCTGCCCCGCGGCATATTGCCCCGCGAGCAGCGCGAGTGCGAGCGCGGCAAGCGCCCAACCGACCCACAGCATGACAAACCCCTTCTGTTTACCCCATGCCGGTATTCCGGCTGCGCGACCCGAAGAGATTCTGGATTGACCCCGACCGGACAATTTTTCCTGCCCGTATCCTTCAACTAGCTGTATAGGCGCGGCATGCAAGTCCATCCGTTAATCGAGTCCAGCGAAGCGCTCATCGAATTTTGCGACCTGATCCGCGGCAGCGATTTCATCGCCGTCGACACCGAATTCATGCGCGAGAACACCTTCTGGCCCGAACTCTGCCTGATCCAGGTCGCCGACAGCGACCATGCCGCGGCGATCGACCCGATGGCCCCGGGGATCGACCTTGCCCCCCTGCTCGATCTGCTGGTCGCCAATGAAGAGATATTGAAGGTCTTCCATGCCGGCGGGCAGGATGTCGAGATCATCTTCAACATGACCGGCAAGACGCCGCACCCGATTTTCGACACGCAGATCGGGCAGATGGCGCTCGGCCAGGCCGAACAGGTCGGCTATTCGAACCTGGTCGAAGCGTGGCTCGGCGTCCATCTCGACAAGGGCGCGCGGTTCACCGACTGGAGCCGGCGTCCGCTCGACAAGCGCCAGATCGACTATGCGATCGGCGACGTCACCCATCTCGCCAAGATCTTTCCGATGATGCTGAAAAAGCTGGTCAAGACCGGCCGTGGCCACTGGCTCGACGAAGAAATGGAAAAACTCGCCGATCCCGCCAATTACAACATCGACCCCGAAAAGGTGTGGCAACGGATCAAGATGCCGTCGCGCAAGCCCGACGTCCTCGGCCGGCTACAGGCGCTTGCGGCATGGCGCGAGCGCGAGGCGCGGAGCAAGAACCTGCCCCGCGGACGGATCGTCAAGGACGAAACGCTCGCCGACCTGGCAGCGCATCCGCCCAAGGACCAGGATGGCCTCGGGCGCGTCCGCGGCCTGTCGGCGACGTGGAAATCGAACGACATCGGCGGCCGGTTGATGGATGCGATCGCGGGTGCCAGGGCGCTGTCCAAAGAAGATATGCCCGACCGCGCGCCGCGCGGCCCGGGGCTGGGAAAGGAAGGCGCGCTCGTTGCCGACCTGCTCAAGCTGCTACTCAAGATCCGCGCGCGCGAACTCAATGTCGCCGCGCGCCTGATCGCGCGCAGCGACGACCTCGAAGCCCTCGCGGCGGGGCGCCGCGACGACATCGCGATGATGACCGGCTGGCGCTATGAGGTGTTCGGCGAGGCCGCACTCGATCTCGTCGAGGGGCGCATGGGATTTGCGGTCAAGCACGGCAAGCTGGTGATGAGCCAGATCGACGCCGTTCCCGCCGACGCCGACTGAAACCACCGTCAAAGCAGCTTCAGGTCGGGTTTCCGATCGAGCGCCTGCGCCAGCGAGCGCAGACGGCGTTCGACCGACTCCCCCGCCAGATGGTGCCAGCCGGGATCGAGGCTGAGCGTCAGCCTGCCGTCGACCTCGCCTAGCGCGCTGGCCTTCAGCGGCGCCTCGACCCCGCCGGTCAGGCGCTGCGCGAGCCGGATCGCGAG
>CAZSMB010000005.1:26176-50819 GCA_964607625.1 uncultured Sphingopyxis sp.
CCTTCAGCGGCGCCTCGACCCCGCCGGTCAGGCGCTGCGCGAGCCGGATCGCGAGGCCCCATTGGCGCGCGCGGGCCAGCCGCTCTTCATCGACCAGCGACCCCATCGCCGGAAAATCGGCGTCGGCGCCGCCAAAACCGGCGTGCAGCGCGCGGGCGAGCAAAATACGTCCGGCAATATCGATGCCGCGCCAATTGCCGTGCAAGCCGATCTCGGTCCCGCGCTCGGCGCGGAAGTCGGGGTTGGCCGACCAGGCGACATCGCTGAGCAGACTCGCGGCGAGCCGGATGCGGCTGTCGCCCGGCGCTTCGCCCGCGAACAGCGGCGCGATCCAGTCGGCGATCGCGCGGCCGTGCGGGGCGAACCGCGCGAGGCGGCGGCCCTCGAACTCGGCGGCGACGATCAACGGGTCCTGCGCGCGGACCTTCCGGTCGAGCGACTGGAACAGCAGACCTTCGCGCAGGCCCGACGAGGACACCGTCATCTCGGGCGCGTCGATGATGTTGACGAGCGCCGCGAGCAGCGCCGCCGCATCGGGGAGCGTCGCGGCGCGGTTGGACGCCATGCCGGGGATAGCCTTCAACTCGTCATAGCTCATGCGCTTCGTGGCGCGGAGCAGCCGGCGCAGCGCGCTGCGCGGCAGGCGATGCTGGTCGAGGACGGCGAGCGGGTCCTTGGTCAGCTCGAGGTCGAGACGCGAAAGCGCCCGCCACGATCCGCCGACCAGATAGAGCGGGCGCCCGACCAGATTTCCCGGCCAACCCGCCGAACGCAGCATCTTGCGCACCGCACGCTCGAACCCCTGCGGTCCGTCCTTGCGAAGCGCCGGCAGGCGCAGAACGCCAAGGGGAAAGGAGACGCAGCGCCCGACCTCGCCGTGCGCGACCTCGGCGAGTTCCAGGCTGCCGCCGCCCAGATCGACCGCGATACCATGCGCGTCGGGGATCGCCGACAGCACCCCGCATCCGGCCGCTTCGGCTTCCTCCTCGCCGGAGAGCAGGCGTATCGCCAGGCCGGCTTCGGCGGCGCCGGCGATGAAATCGGGTCCGTTGGTCGCATCGCGCACCGCGGCGGTCGCGACGCATTGCAGGTCCTTGACCTCCATGTGCCGCGCGAGCAGCGCATAGCGGCGTAGCGCGACGAGGCCGCGCGTCGCGTCCTCGTCGGCGATGCGGCCGTCGATCGACAGGCCGCGGCCGAGGCCGGCGGGGACCTTTTCGTTGAAGATCACCGCAGGCGCGCGTGCCGGGCCTTCATAGACGACCAGGCGAACCGAGTTCGAGCCGATGTCGATGACGGCCGAGCGGTGGGGGCGCAATCTATCCATCTTCGCGCATGTTGAAGGCGAGCGTCGGGACGTCCTGGCGGCGATGGAGCGCGGTGCCGCGCCCCGAGAGCGAGGGGTTGTTCATAAAATAATGGTGCAGGTTGAACGGCTTGTCGCCCGGAGTTACGCGAATGAAGGTGCCGTCGGGCTGAAGTTCCCAGCTTTGTTCATTGTCGATGAAGTTCGCGACGAGAACCTGGTCCAGGATCTGGTCGTGGACGGTCGGGTTCTCGATCGGAATCATATATTCGACGCGGCGATCGAAGTTGCGCGGCATCCAGTCGGCGCTCGAGATATACAGCCTGGCGCGCTGGTGCGGCAGGGCGGCGCCGCTCGCGAACGCCCAGATGCGGCTGTGCTCGAGGAAGCGGCCGATCACCGACTTGACGCGGATCGTCTCCGACAGGCCGGGAACGCCGGGACGCAGGCAACAGATGCCGCGCACGCTGAGTTCGATCGGCACCCCCGCCATGCTCGCCTCGTACAGCTTGTCGATGATATCGGGATCGACGAGGCTGTTCATCTTGGCCCACACCCCCGACGGCCTACCCGCGCGCGCCGACGCGATTTCGTCGTCGATCAGGTTACACAGGCTCTTCCGCATGTTAAGCGGCGACATGATGATCATTTCGAGATGGTCAGGCTCGACATAGCCGGTGATATAGTTGAACAGCTGCGCCGCGTCGCGCCCCGCGCGCGGGTCGGCGGTGAAGAAGCTCAAATCGGTATAGATGCGCGCGGTGACCGGGTGGTAATTGCCGGTCCCGAAGTGGCAATAGGTCCGATACCCCTGCCCCTCGCGGCGCACGACCATCGAAATCTTGGCGTGGGTCTTCCACTCGATGAAGCCATAGACGACCTGCACGCCGGCGCGCTCGAGCTGGTTCGCCCACAGCAAATTCTGCTCCTCGTCGAAGCGCGCCTTCAGCTCGACCACCGCCGTCACCGACTTGCCCGCCTCCGCCGCCTCGATCAGCGCGCGGATCACCGGCGACTGGTTCCCGGCGCGATAGAGCGTCTGCTTGATCGCGATGACGTCGGGATCCGCCGCCGCCTGGCGCAGGAACGACAAGACGACGTCGAAGCTCTCATAAGGATGGTGGACGACGATGTCCTTCGACCGGATCGCGGCAAAACAATCGCCGCCATGTTCGCGGATGCGTTCGGGGAAGCGCGGCGAATAGGCGGGGAATTTCAGGTCGGGGCGATCGACGTCGACGATCGCCGACAGCGCCGCGAGCCCGACAAAACCGGCGATCTTGGCGACGATCGCCTCGTGCCCCTGGATATCGGCGTGGAGCACCGCGGCCAGCTCGCCCGGCATGTCGGCGGCGAGTTCGAGCAGGATCACGCGCCCGCGGCGGCGGCGGCGGATCGCGGTGCGGAACAGGCGCACCAGATCCTCGGCCTCCTCCTCGATTTCGATGTCGCTGTCGCGGATGACGCGGAAGACCCCGCGCGAACGGATCGTGTATCCGGGGAACAGCAGGTCGCCGAAAATCTCGATCAGATACTCGACCGGGACGAAACCGGCCCCCTCCCCCGGCACCGGCACGAAGCGCGGCAGCGACGCCGGGATCAGCACCAGTTCGCGGACCGTGTCCCCCGTCGCCTTGCGCTCGAGGTCGAAGATGATCCCGAGCCCGCGGTTCGGAACGAACGGAAAGGGGTGCGCGGGATCGAGCACCTGCGGGGTCAGGATCGGGAAAATCTGGTCGACGAAATATTGCCGCAGCGACGCGCGCAACGCGGCCACGTCCGATCCGTCGCCATGAACCGCAATCCCCTGGTCGGCGAGCAGGCGGTGGAGCAGCTGCCATTCGGACTGCTGCTGGTCGACGAGGCGGTTCACCTCCGCCTCGATCTCGGCAAGCTGCTGTCCCGGCGAGCGGCCGTCGGCGGAGGGATCGTCGATTCCCTGAAGCTGCTGGCCCTTCAGCCCCGCGACGCGGACCATGAAGAATTCGTCGAGATTGCTGCCCGAGATCGACAGGAAACGCAGCCGTTCGAGCAGCGGATGCGCGGGGTTGCGCGCCTCTTCCATCACCCGGCGGTTAAAGGCGAGCCACGACAGCTCGCGGTTGAAGAAACGGTCGGGGCCAAAGGCGGCCGGGGCGGAATCGGGTTCGAAATCAGCGTGCAACGGCGTTTCGTTCGGCGACATGGGCACTCATCCTGTCGTTTGGGAGCGCGAATCCTGCTCCAGCAAATCGGGGTCGATCAGCCCCTGTGACAGCAATGTTTCACGCGCGAGACGAATGCCGATTCGTCGCCCCTGTTCGAGCGAGGCGGCATCGAGCGCATCCACGATGCGATGGATCATGGCATAGCTGCGCTCCATCCGCGGCACGATATAGGAAGGCACTTCGGGCGCGAGCGCCATGCCGCGCTGCGCGAACAAGGCCTCGATCAGGTCGCGCGCCAGGCAGTCGTCGGGCTCGCCGATCGTCAGCACCGGCACGGCGCGCAGCCGCGAGGCGAGGTCGGGAAGCGCGATGGTCCACGCCGACGGCGGCGTATCGGCGATGACGAGCAGCGGTGCCCCGCTCGCCTGCGCCGCGTTCCATGCGTGGAACATCGCTTCTTCGGACACGCTGTCCGCCCCGTCGATCACGCGCCCGCCGCTTTCGCGCGCGAAGAGGCGCCCCATCAGGCTGCGCCCCGATCGCGCCGGGCCGGTCAGGACGGCGGACCGGACCGGCCACGTCGAAACATGCCGCAGGTAGCGCACCGCGTCGGCGTTGCTCGCGCCCACGATCAGCGGCCCGTCGTTGGTGCCTCCGGCGCTCCAGTCGAGCGGCAGGGCGATCTGGCGGGGGTTCGTTCCCACTATCAGCGGCTGATCCGCAGCGTGTTGCCACCCTGCTGGACCTTGTAACCGCGCGCTTCGAGTGCCGCCTTGAGCGCGCCGATATCGCCGCGGTAGCTGACCCGCATCACCGACATCCCGCCCAGCGCAAGGCTGCTCGTCGAGGCCGACTGGACCCCCGGCACGGCGCCGATCGCCCGTTCGGTGGCCGAGACCGATTCGACGTCGGGCGAGGCATATTGGACGTTGAAGCTCGATACGCCGGGCTGCGCGGCCGGCGGCAGCACGCTGACGTCGATCTCGCTGACCACCGGCGTGTCGCTGTCGGCGGTCTCGTCGGGCAGGTCTTCGATCTCGACCGGCTTTTCCAGCACCAGATAGCGGTCGGTCTTCAGCGTGCCCGCGGCAAGCGCGTCGGTGTAGATGCGGTCCATCCGCGCCACCGCCTTTTCCATCATGTCGGGCAGCGCGCGAACGCTGGGGCCGGTCATGGTGAAGGTGTCGATCAGTTCGTCGTCGGGACCGAAGCGCGCCGCGAAATGCCCGGTGATCGGGCCGCCCGGATAGCTGTATTCGATCCGCGCGGTCGGCATCAGAACGTCGGCGGCGCCATATTGGTCCAGGATGATCCGCCACCAGACGCGGCCGCGCCGTCCGGTCTGCCCCGGATTGAGGAGCAAGGTGTCGGCGCCGGTGCCCGCGGTGCGGACATAGTCGATCGCGCTCGCGCCCGTATTATATTCGGCCCAGGCGCGCTGCCATTCGCTGCGCTGTTCAAAGACCTGGGGGATGCCGTCGATCGCGAAAACCGGTATCACGAGCAACGGCGGCGAGCGCAGCGTCCGGCCGCTGACCCCCAATATCTGCCCGGCGCGCACGCGATCGAACTGGACGCCCAGCGTCGCGACATAGCGGCGCGGTCCCACCTGTTCCTTTTCGACGACGATCGCCGTGACGATGCCGTCGAGCACCGAATCGGACAGCGCCGGGCCGTCGCTGCCGTTGGTCTTGCGATAGAGCTGCGCCCAGCCCTTGCGCTGCGCCTCGCGCCAGCCGAGTTCGCGCGCCTCCTCGCCGTTTTTCGCGGTCACGTCGACGGCGATGCCGCTGGCCAGGAAATCGCCGCTGCTGTTGATCGGCGTGATGCCGCGATCGCCGCGCGCGATCTGACCCTGGACGAGACCCGCGATCAGAACCGCCAGGAACAGCCCGAACAGCGCCGCCCAGCGCCGATCGCGAGGCACGAACGAGCGAAGGGGGAGACCGGGAGTCGAACGGGGGAAAGCGGCCGAAGTCATAGGGTTCTTACGCTCTGTTCCCAACCAAGATGCAACCATCACTCTGTCCGTCATTCCGGCGAAAGCCGGAATCTCGACCTCGTGCCATAATGCCCCGGCGAGATCCCGGCCTTCGCCGGGATGACGATTCCTGCATGCCCTACGCGAAAGTCGAGGTCACCGACAAGGAAATCATGGCATTTGTCGGCCGGAAGCGTTAGTCGCGCGGGCCATGGATTCCAAGCATAGCCAACCCGCCCCTTATACATATGCGCAGGCCGGCGTATCGATCGAGACAGGCAACGCGCTGGTCCGTGCCATCGCCCCGCTGGCCCGCGCGACGCGGCGCCCCGGCGCCGACGCCGACCTTGGCGGCTTCGGCGGCTTTTTCGACCTGAAGGCCGCGGGGTTCGACGACCCGCTGCTCGTTGCGGCGAACGACGGGGTCGGCACCAAGCTGAAGCTCGCCATCGAATCGGGACGCCATGACGGAGTCGGGATCGACCTGGTCGCGATGTGCGTCAACGATCTGGTCGTCCAGGGCGCCGAACCGCTCTTCTTCCTCGATTATTATGCGACGGCAAAGCTCGACAACGATGTCGCGACCGCCGTCGTCGCGAGCATCGCCGAGGGGTGCAAGCAGGCGGGATGCGCGCTGATCGGCGGAGAGACCGCGGAGATGCCGGGGATGTACTCGGACGGGGATTATGACCTCGCCGGCTTCTGCGTCGGTGCGGTCGAGCGCGGCGACGTGCTGACCGCCGACAAGGTCGCGGCGGGCGACGTCATTCTCGGCCTCGCCTCGTCGGGGGTGCATTCGAACGGATTTTCGCTCGTGCGCCGGCTTGCGGCGGACAAGGGCTGGAAGCTCGATCGCCCCGCCCTGTTCGACCAGACCGTCTTGCTGATCGACGCCCTGATGGCGCCGACGCGCATCTATGTGAAAAGCCTGTTGCCGCTGGTGAAGAGCGGCCGGGTCCACGCGCTTGCCCACATCACCGGCGGCGGATTGCTGGAGAATATTCCGCGTATCCTGCCGAAAACGCTCCACGCCCACGTCGATGCCGACGCCTGGGAGCAGCCGCGGCTGATGGCCTTTCTGCAGGCCCAGGGGAATATCGAGCCGGAGGAAATGGCGCGCACTTTCAACTGCGGTATCGGCATGGCGGTCGTGGTGGCAGAGGAGGATGTCGCCGACGTGACGGCGGCGCTCGAGGCGGCGGGCGAGACGGTGCACCGCATCGGTCGTATCGCCGAAGGCGCGAAGGGCTGCACGGTGACGGGCGGCGCGGAGACGTGGAGCGCGATGGGTGCGTGGAGCGCCACGCACCACAGCTGACGCACATTTCCGTTCGCCCTGAGCTTGTCGAAGGGCCGTCCTTCCCTTTGGACCTTGAAAGAGAAGAACAGTGCTTCGACAAGCTCAGCACGAACGGATTGAAAGGGTGGCGCCGTGACGAAAGCGAAAGTCGCCGTCCTCATCTCGGGCGCCGGGACCAATATGGCGGCGCTGCTCTATGCCGCGAAAGCCGCCGACTGCCCATATGAACTCGTGCTGGTCGCGAGCAACAACCCGGAAGCGCCGGGCCTCGCGGTCGCCGCGGCCGAAGGCATTGCGATCTGGGCCCAGTCGCACAAGGGAATGTCGCGCGCCGCCTTCGACGCGCTGGTCGACGAACGGCTGCGTGCCGCCGGCGCCGACTATGTCGCGCTTGCGGGCTATATGCGCATCCTCAGCGACGATTTCGTCGCCGGCTGGACGGATCGAATGCTTAACATCCACCCCAGTCTGTTGCCGCTCTACAAGGGGCTCGACACCCATCAGCGCGCGATCGACGCCGGTGACCGTTTCGGCGGGTGCAGCGTCCATGTCGTCACGCCCGCACTCGACGACGGCCCGGTGCTCGCGCAGACGTCGGTGGCGATCCTGCCCGGCGACACCGCCGACAGTCTTGCCGCTCGGGTGCGGATTGCCGAACACCAACTCTATCCGCCCACGCTCGCCGCGTTAGTCCTGCGCGAACGCACGCCCGGCTATTGGCTGGGTCGGGTGCGCGAGGCGGCGATGGCGATGCCCGAGGCCGAGGAGACGCTGTCGCACGGCATGCCCTGCTTCGGAATCGTCAAGGGCAAGAAGTTCGCGTGGTTTTCGGCCGACCATCATGGCGACGGGCGCACCGCCCTGCTCGTCAAGATCAGCGGCGCGGAAGAACAGGCGATGCTGATCGAACAGGATTCGGCGCGCTATTTCCGGCCCGCCTATTTCGGAGACGGCTGGATCGCGATCCGCCTCGACCTTGGCGACAACGACTGGGAGCATCTGGCGGGCTGGATCGCGAAAAGCTGGCGCGCGGTCGCCCCCAAGAAGCTCGCGGGACTGATGGCGGCCGCCGACGAGTTTTGACGCCATGTCCGTGTGTCCCCGCGAAGGCGGGGACCCATCTCCTGCCCGTTTCGCATGGCACCTTCGGGAGATGGGCTCCCGCCTTCGCGGGAGCACACAGCCCTTTTCATACTGAGACCTTTTCCTCGCCGCGCCGATTACCGCTGGTAATTTCGGGCAAGGCCGGGTGAAAAGGCGGCGTGAACGTCGACGTCGCCCTTGCGCTCTCGATCCTGTCCTTTGCGGTCTATATCGTCGTGATCGGCCGGGTGCTGCTGCGCCCGCAGCGCGAACCCGCCTCGCGCATCGCCTGGCTGATCGCGACCATCGCGGTGCCGGTCGTCGGCGTCGTCGCCTATCTGCTGCTCGGCGAGGCGCGGATCAGCGCGGGACGCCGCGCGCGATACCGCGCGATCGAGGAGCACCTGCCGCATCCGGGGGAGAACGAGCCGGTGCGCGCCAGCCTGCGCGAAACGCCCTATGCCGCGCCGTTCGCGTTGGCCGAGACGGTGAACCGCCTGCCCCCGACCGCGGGCAACCGGGCGACGCTGGCGCCCGACAGCAACGCCGCGATCCGCATGATGGTCGACGATATCGACGCGGCGCGGACGAGCGTGCACCTGTGTTTCTATATCTGGCTCGCCGACAACAACGGCTTCCGCATCAAGGATGCGCTGGTCCGCGCGGCGAAGCGCGGGGTCGCGGTGCGCGTGCTCGCCGATGCGCTCGGGTCGCGCGGCTTCATTCGCTCGGCCTATTGGATCGAGATGGAAAATGCCGGGATCGACGCGCGGATCGCGCTGCCGATCGGCGGCCTCGTCTGGACGCTGATCCGCGGGCGCTTCGACCTGCGCAACCACCGCAAGCAGTTGATCGTCGACAATCGCATCGCCTGGTGCGGCAGCCAGAACCTCGCCGATCCCGAATTTCGTGTGAAGGCGCGCTATGCGCCGTGGGTCGACATCATGACGCGCTGGGAAGGACCGGTGGTGCAGGCGTGCCAGTTCGTCTTCGCCGCCGACTGGGAAAGCGAGCGCGGCGACGATGTCGATGGCCTACTGCGGCTCGACGCCGCGCCGCCGTCCGCCGCCGAGCCGGGCATCGCGGCGCAGGTGATCGCGACCGGGCCGAACCTGCCCTATCCGGCGATGCCCGCCTGCTTCAGCGCGCTGATCCATTCGGCGCGGCGCGAGTTGATCGTGACCACGCCTTATTTCGTGCCCGACGAACAGCTTGTCTTCGCCTTGCTCGACGCGGCGCGGCGCGGGGTCGAAACGACGATGATCCTGCCGCGTCGCAATGACAGCCGCATCGTCGCGGGGGCGAGTCGCAGCTATTACGACGACCTGATCGCGGCGGGAGTGCGGCTCTATGAATTTCGCTCCGGCCTGCTCCATGCCAAGACGATCACGGTCGACGGCGAGGTCGCGCTCGTCGGGTCGGCCAACCTCGACCGGCGGAGCTTCGAGCTCAATTTCGAGAATAATATCCTGTTCGCCGATCCCGCCTTTGCCGCGGAGGTGCGGGCACGACAGCTGGCGTATCGCGCCGATTCGGAGGCGGTGACCGCCGCGACGCTCGCCGGGGTCGGGACCGCGCGGCGGGCCTGGCAGAATCTGCTCGCGATGCTCAGCCCGCTGCTGTGACACGAAAAAGGCCGCCGGATCGCTCCGGCGGCCCTTGCTGTGCCTCGCGGCGCGGCGGTTAGCCGACGATTTCTTCGGGCTTGAAGAAATAGGCGATTTCGATCGCCGCATTTTCGTCGCTGTCCGATCCGTGGACGGTGTTCGCCTCGATGCTTTCGGCGAGTTCCTTGCGGATCGTGCCGGGCGCCGCGTCCTTGGGGTTCGTCGCGCCCATCACGTCGCGGTTGCGCTGCATCGCATTCTCGCCTTCCAGGACCTGGACGACGACCGGGCCAGAGGTCATGAATTCGACGAGTTCGCCGAAGAAGGGGCGCTCCTTGTGGACCGCGTAGAAGCCCTCGGCCTGTTCGCGGGTCATGTGGATGCGCTTCGACGCGACGACGCGCAGGCCGGCGTCTTCCAGCATCTTGGTGACGGCGCCGGTCAGATTGCGGCGCGTCGCGTCGGGCTTGATGATCGAAAAGGTGCGGGTAACCGCCATGGGGGAAGCTCCTGTATGTGCTTGGATTGGGCTGCGCGCGCCTCTAGCCGCGCTTTCGTCCCACCGCAAGAACAGAAGGAAGCAACGCCCCCGCCGGCGATCAGCCGCCCATGCCGTAACTCACGCTGCCGGTCACCTTGTCGCCGTCCTGCGTCGCGGTGATCTGGACGCCCGACTTGCTGTCGTCGGGGCGTTCGGCGCCGATCATCAGCGTTTCGCCCGCCTTGACCTCGGTCTTGACGGTCAGCCCCGCCGCCTCGGCCTGCTTGCGGAAATGCGCGATGACGTCCTCGGCCTTGCCCGGCGCCTCGAAGCTCGCCATGCCGCCCCGCCCGTCCTTGCCAGAGGCGGTGAAGCCGCCGGTCATCTTCGAGCCCGGATAGGGCGTGAACCCGTCGGGAAGCCTCGCGTTGGCAGCGCCGCTGCCGAACTGCATCTCGCCATCCTCGGTCTTGATGCTGATATTTCCCTGATCGCCGTCGGTCGTAACCTTGTAATCGGTCTTTTCGCCGGTATCGGGATCGGTCACCGTCCCGCTGGCGATTTCGGTATCCGATTTCGAGCCGCACGCGGCGAGAAGCAGGCTTGCCGCCGCCGCCAAAACCAATGTCCGCATCATCCTGTCCTTTGCGTCCTCAGGGGCCCTCCGACCAGCGACCACGGTCGTCCTGCTTCCAGAAATGCCGTTCGACGCCGTCCGCTGCGCCCAGCGTTCGCCAGGTCGCGCGGGCGTCGTCGATGCGGCTGTTATCGAAGAAGAGGAAGGCGCGGTCAAACCCCAACGCCTCCTCGCGCCATTCGCCGTCGGCGAGCGCGAGCATCCGCGCGCCGTTCGCCGCCGGCCCGTCCAGCGCGCCGGCGATCAGGATCGGCTCGTCGGCGGCATCGGGGGTTTCGGCCATGCCGTGCGGCAGGAAACTCGCGGGCTGCTGCGCCCACAATGCGGCGTCGATCGCCTGGCGCTGCATCGCGGGCGCCGCGACGATCAACAGCCGGTCGCCCGCATCGAGGATGCGCGCCGCGATCGCGGGCAGCACCCGCTCGACCGGGTCGCGGGTCAGCCGATAGAAATCCACGCGGCTCATGCGAGCGCTTCGGGCACGCGTGTGCCATCGAGCGCAAAGCGCCTTTTCCTCGTCACCCCGGACTTGATCCGGGGTCCATCAGGCGCAGCGCCGAATGGATGCCGGATCAAGTCCGGCATGGCGAAGAAGCAAGCGGAAAGGCGAAGCATCACCCCTCGAAATTATCGGCGACCAGCCGGTCGAGCAGGCGGACGCCATAGCCGGTCGCGCCCTTGGCATAGGTCGGCCCTTCCTTGTCGTGCCACGCCATGCCCGCGATATCGAGGTGCGCCCAGGCGACGCCGTCGTTGACGAACCGCTTCAGATACTGCGCCGCCGTGATCGACCCGGCTTCGCGCGGGCCGATATTCTTCATGTCGGCGATCGGGCTGTCGAGCAGCTTGTCATAGGCCGGCGACAGCGGGAAGCGCCACAATTTGTCGCCGCTCGCCTCGCCCGCGCCCAGCAGCTTCGCCGCAAGGTCGTCGTCGTTCGCGA
Organism: uncultured Sphingopyxis sp.; assembly: GCA_964607625.1. Classification (GTDB taxonomy): domain Bacteria; phylum Pseudomonadota; class Alphaproteobacteria; order Sphingomonadales; family Sphingomonadaceae; genus Sphingopyxis. The sequence continues at coordinate 37,662 of CAZSMB010000005.1, forward strand.
ACATGCCGCCATATTCATGGCCGAGCGAAATCACCATCGCGCCCGTCAGCGTCGCCAGGTCGACGATAACCTTGGGATCATAGCTCTTCTGCGCCCAGGCGATCGCGTCGCAGAGCACGAGCCGCCCCTCGGCGTCGGTGTTGAGCACCTCGACCGTCTGGCCCGACATGGTGGTCACGATATCGCCGGGGCGCATCGCGTTGCCGTCGGGCATATTTTCAACCAGGCCGACGACGCCGACGACATTCGCCTTCGCCTTGCGCCCGGCGATCGCCTTGATCGCGCCCGCGACGGCGCCCGCGCCGCCCATGTCCCATTTCATCATGTCCATGCCCGGCCCCGGCTTCAGGCTGATGCCGCCGGTGTCGAAGGTCACGCCCTTGCCGACGAACACCACCGGCGCCTCGCCGTCCTTGCCGCCGTTCCAGCGCATCGCGAGCAGCCGCGGCGGGCGGGTCGAGCCCTGCGCGACACCGAGCAACGCGCCCATGCCGAGCGCCTTCATCTGCCGTTCGTCGAGCACCTCGATCTCGACGCCGAGCTCGGTCAGGTGCTGGCACCGTTCGACGAAGGTTTCGGGATAGAGGATGTTCGGCGGCTCGGCGACGAGCGTCTGGGTCAGCGCGACACCGTCGGCGACCGCCGACAGGCCGGCCCAGCGCGCCGACACGTCGCCCGCGCCCGACGCGATGCTGATGGTCCGCAGGCTGGGCTTCGCGGTTTCGGCCAGGCGGGTGCGATAGGTGTCGAGCCGCCAGTTTCTCAGCTTCGCGCCCATCGCGAACGCCAGCACATCGTCGGCATCCGCCGCCGCGCCGGTGAAGTCGACCGCGACCGCCTGCACGCCGCTCGTCTGGAGCCGCGCGGTCAGCGCCGCGCCGCCGCGTTCGAGGTCATGGACCGTGCCCTCGCCGATGCCGACGAGCAACAGCCGCTTCGGCGTGTCTCCGTCGAGCGCCACCGTCTCGGCGACCGCGCCGGCCGCACCCTCGAAGCGGGCCTGCGTCGCGGCGGCGGCGAGCAGCGCGGCGTGTTCGCCCGCGATGCTCCCGACCTCGCCCTTGCGGACCGGGAGGGCGACGACATCGGCGGATGCGTCGATTTGCGCGACAAACTGAATGTCCATGCCTTAACTTTCTTATGCGATGATTGATTGCAACGTGCCGGACCGATAGGGGTTTCGCCTGCGAGTTGCAAAAACAAAGCCACGGGTCCAATCCGGGTGGGCGCAATATAGGTATAGGACAAAGTTGATCAAATGAGCTGGGCTTTGTCCCGTCGTACAAGCGGTGCGCGACCCCTGTGGCTGGCGACGGCGAGCGCGCTGGCGTTCGTCGCAGGTCCGGCGCTCGCCCAGCAAGCCGCTTCGGGCGACGTCGCAGTGCCGCCCGTCGTGCCGACGCTCGCGCCCGATCCGGTTCCCCCGGGCGAACCGAATCTGCAAACCCCCGACGTCTCGCCGGTCGCGGTCGACGCGCCCAGGGTCGAGGATGAAAACCAGATCGGGTTCGCCGCCGACAATCTTCATTACGACAGCGATGCCGACGTGGTCGTCGCGTCGGGGAATGTCGAGATGAACCGCGACGCGATTTCGCTGCGCGCCGACACGGTGACATGGAACCGCACGTCGGGCCAGGTCGTGGCCGAGGGCGATGTCGCGATCCGCAACCCGGAGGGCGACACGGCCTACGGCGAGCGTGTCGAGCTGACCGATACGCTGCGCGACGGGGTGATCGACAATCTGCTCGTCGTGCTCGAAAATGGTGCGCGAATGGCCGCGGTGCGCGGCGAGCGGTACGAAAACGGCAATATTTCGCTGGAAAATGCCGCCTATACGCCCTGCCCCGTCGTCGATGACGCCGGTTGCCCGAAAAAGCCGAGCTGGCAGATCCGCGCGGTGCGCGTGATGTACGACCGCGCAAAGAACAAGATCAAGTACAAGGGCGCGCGGGTCGAGGTGTTCGGCCTGCCGCTGATCCCCCTGCCGGGGCTCAGCCATCCGGCGACGAGCGAGGCGGGCAGCGGCCTGCTGGTTCCCAACGTCCGGCTCGACCGCACCAACGGGTTCGAGGTCGCGCTTCCCTATTATCTGCGGCTCGCGCCGAACCGCGACCTGACGCTGACCCCGCATGTCTATACCGAAGCGGCACCGATGCTGGAGGGCGAATTCCGCGCGCTCACCGATTTCGGGTCGTTCCGCATCAACGGCTATGCGACCTACAGCTCGGTCGTACCGCTGACCGGCACCGCGCCGACGTCGAGCGACGAGTTTCGCGGCTATCTGGAAAGCGCGGGCAAGTTCCAGATCGATCCGCGCTGGAGCGTCAGCTATTCGGGCCGCATCGCGACCGACCGCACCTTCATGCGCCGGTACGACATCAGCCGCGACGACCGGTTGCGCTCGACCTTCGAGGTCGAACGGATCGGCAGCCAGAGCTATTTGTCGATCGCCGGCTGGGCGACGCAGACGCTGCGCGTCAACGACGAACAGGGACAACAGCCCGTCGCGCTGCCGATCATCGATTTTCGCCAGCGGCTCGACGATCCGTGGCTCGGCGGACAGTTCGAGCTTCAGCTCAACACCGTCGCGATCGGGCGCACCGCCGGACAGGATACGCAGCGCGCCTTTGCCGGCGCGCGCTGGGACCTGCGGCGGCTGACCGGGCTGGGTCAGGAGGTCACGCTGACCGCGATGGTGCGCGGCGACGTCTATCACAGCGACGAAAACCTGCTGACCGCCATTCCGGGCTATCGCGGCGAATCGGGCTGGCAGGGCCGCGGGATCGCGGCGGTCGCGGCCGACATGCGCTGGCCCTTTGTCGGCGAATTTCTGGGCGGCACCCAGACGCTGACCCCGCGCGTACAGATCGTCGCCACCCCGCCGATCAAGAATCTCGACATCCCGAACGAGGATTCGCGCGCCTTCGATCTGGAGGACAGCAACCTCTTCGCGATCAACCGCTTCAACGGCTATGACCGGTTCGAGGACGGCGCGCGCATCACCTATGGCTTCGAGTGGAATTACACGCGGCCAGGTTTCGCCATCAACACGGTCGTCGGCCAAAGCTATCGCCTGTCGAACAAGCCGACGCTGTTCCCCGAAGGCACGGGGCTGACCGACCGCACCTCCGACATCGTCGGGCGCACCACCGTCGCCTACCGCGATTTCCTGCGCCTCACCCACCGCTTCCGGCTCGACAAGGACAATCTCGCGGTGCGTCGCAACGAATTCGACGCGACGATCGGCGGCCGGTCGACCTATGCGGTGCTCGGCTACTCGCGGCTCAATCGCGACATCGTCAGCTTTGCCGAGGATCTGCAGGATCGCGAAGAGGTGCGCGCGGGCGGCCGCGTCGCGGTGACGAACAACTGGTCGATCTTCGGATCGGCGATCGTCGACCTGACCGGGGCCGACGACGATCCGGCGACGACGACCGACGGGTGGGAACCGATCCGGCACCGGCTCGGCATCGCCTATGACGACGATTGCCTGTCGATCGCGCTGACCTGGCGCCGCGACTATATCGACACCGGCGACGCGCGTCGCGGCAACAGCTTCTCGTTCCGCGTCGCCTTCCGCAACCTGGGGTTCTGAGGGCGGGAAGCGGCCGCAACGTCTCGTCACCCGGACTCGATCCGGGGTGACGATGGTGTTGGTCAGGCGGCAATGACCGATTTCGGCCGATTGCGGTCCCTTAACCCAACGTCATCCCGGCGCAGGCCGGGATCTCGCCGGTGCGTAAAGCCGTTAGGGTGAGATCCCGGCCTACGCCGGGATGACGGATAGGGAACAGCCCGCTTTCCACCCCAAAGCAGAAAAATCGCTCAGCCTAGGTTCAGCGTCCGCGGGCTATCCGGCGACCAAATGGCGTTCAGGGCGGATTGCGCTGGACCATCGGGCGTATCCGCTGATACGGAGCGTGCCACTGTTTCACGAATAGGGTGAAGATGACCAGATTTTCGACCATGATCGGCCTGATCGCCGTGGCGGCCGTCGGCGCAGGCAGCGCGATCGCACAGACCGTTCCCGACGATGGCGGCACGCCGACCACCAGCCTCGACATCCCCGGCAACGTCAAGCTGTACGGCGATGCCCCATCCAACGTCTATCGCCCGTCGGCGACGGTGAATGGAGAGATCATCACCTCTACCGACATCGAACAGCGCATGGCGCTGATCCGTATCGCGAACAACGATATGGAATTGTCGGCGGAACAGGAACAGCGCCTGCGCCAACAGGTGTTCAGCAACCTGATCGACGAAAAACTGCAGATCCAGGCCGCGAAGCAGGCCGAGATCGACATCGACGAAAATCTGATCAACCAGCAATATGCCCAGCTCGCGGCGCGCTTCAAGCAGACCCCGGACCAGTTCGGCAAATATCTGGCGTCCAAGGGATCGTCGTCGGCGGCGGTGAAGCAGCAGATTCGGGGCGAGTTCGCCTGGGACCGCCTGCTCTCGCGCAATATCCAGTCGACGACCAACGTGTCGACCGACGAGGTCGAACAGGTGCTCAAGCGGCTTGAGGCGGCCAAGGGCCAGGACGAATATCACCTCGGCGAAATCTATCTCTCCGCGACGCAGGACAATGCCGCCGCGGTCGAGGAAAATGCGCGCAAGATCATGCAGGCGCTTCAGGCCGGCGGATCGTTCGCCGCCTATGCCCGGCAATTCTCCGAAGCCTCGACCGCGGTCGTCGGCGGCGATCTCGGCTGGGTCCGCGCGGGCCAGATCCCCGCGTCGATGGCCGAAGCCGCGGCGCAAATGGGTCCGGGCCAGCTCGTCGGACCGATCGCGGTGCCGGGCGGCATCTCGATCATGCTGATGGTCGACCGCCGCCAGGTCCTGACCGCCGATCCGCGCGACGCCGTGCTCAGCCTCAAGCAGATTTCGCTGGATTTCCCGCCGGGAATCTCCCGTGAACAGGGAACCGCGATGGCGAGCAAATTCACCGAGGCGACAAGCAACATCTCGGGTTGCGGCGCCGCCGACGCGGTTGCGCAGTCGCTGGGAGCCCAGATCGTGTCGCGCGACAACATCTCGCTTCGCCAGCTTCCCGGGCCGTTGCAACAGACGTTGCTCGACATGCAGGTCGGCCGCAGCACCCAGCCCTTCGGTGCGGAGAATGAAGGGATCAGCGTCCTCGTGCTGTGCGGTCGCGACATCCCGCAGGCAGCGGGCGCGCCGAGCGCCGAGCAGATCGAGCAGCGGCTGCTCGACGAAAAGGTCAACAAGCGGGCCCAGCGCTATCTGCGCGACCTGCGCCGGGATGCCGTGATCGAATATAGCTGATGACTGACGGAACGAAGCGGCGCCCGATCGCGGTCACCATGGGTGACCCGGCCGGCGTCGGCCCCGAAGTGGCGGCGCGCGCCTGGGATGCGCGCCGCGAACACGCCCTGCCCCCCTTCGTCGCGATCGGCGACGCCGCCGCGGTCGCGGCGGTCTGGGACGGCCCCCTCGCCCGCGTCGGCGACATGGCAGAGGTTGCAGAGGCGTTTGCCGACGCGCTGCCGGTCTGGCATCTCGAGGACAGCGGAACCCTGACTCCCGGAGCCCCGACGCCTGCGGGGGCGACGTGCGCGCTGCATGCGCTGGAAACCGGCATCGGCCTGACGCGCAACGGCGCGAGCGCGGCGCTCGTCACCGGATCGGTATCGAAACATGCTCTTCAGGGCATCGGCTATACCCACCCCGGACAGACCGAATTCATCGCCGAACGCTGCGGCGTCACCGCGACCAACGCCGTGATGATGCTCGCCGGGCCATCGCTGCGCGTCGTTCCGCTGACCGTCCACATCCCGCTGGCCGACGTGCCGGATGTACTGACCGCCGACCTGATCGTCGCCAAGGCACGGATCGTCGCGCGCGCGCTCAAGCGCGATTTCGGAATAGCCGCGCCGCGCATCGCGATCGCCGGGGTCAATCCGCACGCGGGCGAGAGCGGCCGGCTCGGCGATGAAGAGATCCGCATCATCGCCCCCGCGGTCGCGCAGCTTGCGGGTGACGGCATCGCGATCGACGGTCCGCTCGCCGCCGATGCGCTGTTCGCGCCCGGCATCCGTGACCAATATGACGCGCTGCTCTGTCCCTATCACGACCAGGCGCTTGCGCCCTTCAAGGCGCTGCACTTCCACGACGGGGTCAATCTGACCCTTGGCCTGCCGATCGTGCGGACCTCGCCCGACCACGGCACCGCGTTCGACATTGCGGGGACCGGGCGCGCCGATCCCGGCCCGACGATCGCGGCAATCGCGATGGCCGCCGACCTGGCCGCCGCCCGCGCGGCGCGCTGCGTTCCCTCGGCGTGAGCGGAGGCCCGTCGCGCAGCCTGCCGCCGCTGCGCGAAACGGTGCGCGCGCACGGACTGTCGGCCAGCAAGGCGCTCGGGCAGAATTTCCTCTTCGACGAACAATTGCTCGACCGCATCGCGGCGCTGCCCGGCGACCTCGACGGCGCGACGGTGTTCGAGGTCGGCCCCGGCCCGGGCGGGCTGACGCGCGCGCTGCTGCGCGCCGGGGCGCGGGTGGTCGCGGTCGAGCGCGATGCGCGCTGCCTGCCCCTGCTCGCCGAACTCGCCGACGCCTTCGACGGCCGGCTGACGGTGATCGAGGGCGATGCGATGGCGCTCGATCCCGATACGCTGATCGACGGGCCGTACCACATCGCCGCCAACCTGCCCTATAATGTCGGGACCGCGCTGTTCACGCGCTGGCTCGAACCCGCCGCCTGGCCCCCGCGCTGGCGCTCGCTGACGCTGATGTTCCAGCAGGAGGTCGCCGAGCGCATCGTCGCGCCGGTGGGCACCGGCGCCTATGGCCGCCTCGCCGTCCTGGCCCAGTGGCGCGCGCGCGCGAAGATCGCGATGAAGGTCCACCGCTCGGCCTTCACCCCGCCCCCGAAGGTGATGTCGGCGATCGTCCGGGTCGAACCCGGCGACGAGCCCGCCGGGGTCGATCCGGCGCTGCTGTCGCGCCTCACCGAAAAGGGGTTCGGCCAGCGCCGCAAGATGCTGCGACAGAGCCTGAAGGCGGTTCCGGGCGCCATCCCGGCACTCGAGGAGCTGGGGATCGACCCGACGCGCCGAGCCGAGACCGTCGCCGTCGCCGAATGGGTCGCGCTCGCGCGGCTGCTGGGCGGAGCCGCGGATCGTTCGCCCGGAGCCCCGGCGCTAGACGGTTGATATCCGCCCGCTGGCGATGTGAAAGCGCGTAACCGCGCCGGGCATGTCGTCGAACAGTGCCGCCTCGGTCCCGGTCAGCCACGCCTGCCCTCCCTGTGCCGCGATCCGCTCGTAAAGCGCGGCGCGGCGCATCGGGTCGAGATGCGCGGCCACCTCGTCGAGCAGCAACAGCGGACGCGCGCCGCGCAACCGCGCGACAAGGTCGCTGTGCGCGAGCACGAGCGAGAGCAGCATCGCCTTTTGCTCGCCGGTCGAACAGCGCGCCGCCCCGCGCCCGCTCGCCGCGTGGACGGCCGACAGGTCGTCGCGGTGCGGCCCGGCGGTCGCGCGGCCCGCCGCAGCGTCGATCCGCCGCCGTCCGGCGAACAGCGTGCGCAGCGCCTCGGCGCTCCAGGGCGCCTCACGCGGCGCGCCCTCGCTGTCGACGAGCGCCAGCAACGGGCGCGCGAACGGCGCATCGGGCTGCCCGGCCAGCTCGTCCGCCAGCGCCGCCAGCGCCGCCTGCCGCGCCATATCGATCGCCGCGCCATGTTCGGCCAGCTGCGCCTCGAGGCTCGCCAGCCATTGCGGATCGGCCGCGGGCAGGTCGGCGAGCAGCTTGGTCCGCGCGCGCATCGCCGCTTCATAGCGGGTGCCATGCTGGGCATGGCCCGGATCGAGCGCGAGCACGAGCCGGTCGAGGAAGCGCCGCCGGTTGCCCGCGGTCTCGACGAACAGCCGGTCCATCGCGGGGGTCAGCCACAGCACCGCGAGCCAGTCTCCGAGCGAGGCCGCCGCCGCCGGGCTGCCGTTGATCCGCACCAGCCGCCGCCCCGGATGCGCGGGCTCGATCCCCGTTCCCAGCGCGACCGGCGCCAGATCGTCGCCGGCCAGCAATTCGGCGAAAATGGCAAAGCCGCCGCTCGCCCCGTCGCGGACCATCTCGGCCAGCGGCGCGCGGCGCAGCCCCCGCCCGGGCGCGAGCAGCGAGATCGCCTCCAATATATTGGTCTTCCCCGCGCCATTGTCGCCGTGCAGCGCGACGAGCCCCGGCGCGGCGACGAGCTCCGCGCCGGCATGATTGCGAAAATCGGTCAGCGAGAGGCGCAGCAAACTCATCCGACCCCGCGCCTACCGCACCGCCCGCCGCGGCGCCAGAGGGCAGCGCGTCAGCGGAAAATGAAATTTCCCACAATCATGGAAATTTTTCCCATTCAGGAGGAATCTTCGCGATGAAATTATCTTTCAATAATCGAAAAACGGCGATTAACCGCGGTTGAACGAATTTGGCACGGTCCCTGCAAAGTATGGGGCATCCGCCGGATGGTCCGGATCGGAGGACACGAAAGGAATATATCATGGCTCATTTCAACACCGACTCGCTCAAGAGCTACGCGATCGCCGCGGTTGCTTCGCTCTATTGCTCGCTGATGTTCCTGGCCGCTGCCGGCCCGAACGGTGCGGAACTCGGTCGCCTGGTCATCTGACCGGCGGCCGCCCCTCCCCTCGAACAGGCGCCGGCCAGGGGCCGGCATGAAAGGAAAGACATGAAACAGGGTTTTCGCAAGAATCGTCGCGACGGCATGCTCTTCGGGGTTTGCGCGGGCATGGCCGATCATTTCGGTTTCGACATCTTGTGGACGCGCATCGCCTTTGTGGCGCTGACATTGCTGGGCTTCGGCCTGCCGCTGCTGCTCTATCTGACGGTCGCGATTCTCGCACCGTAACGCAGCCCGGGCCGGCCGCCTTTCAGGCCCGTCGCACCGGCCCGCACATTTCCACAGACCAAGGGCTCGCCAGCCTCGCTGGCGGGCCTTTTTCATGGCCGGTTGCTCACCGCTTGCGGGTCAGGGGAAATCCTCCCCGCCTCCCTCCCCGAACCGCCACGAAAAAGCCCCGCCGGATCGCTCCGACGGGGCTTTTGGTTCGGCCCGATGGGGCGCGCGAGGCGTTTAGTCCTCGTCGCCCTGGATCAGGTAATCGCCCGCATCGGCATCGGTGCCGTGGGTTCCGCCTTCGACGGCGCCCAGCGGGTCGTCGCCGATCGCGGCTTCGGCACCTTGCTTCAGCTCGGCCTCATGCTCTTCCGCCGCGGTTTCGGGCGCGACCAGATGCGCTTCGTTCGCGGCACGCATCGCGGCGCGCAGCGCGGCATCCTTGCTCGACGCGGTGACGCGGACGCGGTTCATGGCAGCGCCGGTACCCGCCGGGATCAGACGGCCGACGATGACATTTTCCTTCAGGCCCATCAGCGAATCGATCTTGCCCTGCACCGAGGCTTCGGTGAGCACGCGGGTCGTTTCCTGGAAGGACGCCGCCGAAACGAAGCTGCGGGTCTGCAAGCTCGCCTTGGTGATGCCCAGGAGGACCGGACGGCCTTCCGCGGGCTTGCCGCCCTTCGGCAGCTTGGCGTTATATTCCATCATCTCCAGGTAATCGAGCTGTTCGCCCGGCAACAGCGTGGTGTCGCCGCCGCTGGTGATCTCGACCTTCTGCAGCATCTGGCGAACGATCACCTCGATGTGCTTGTCGTTGATCTTCACGCCCTGGAGTCGATAGACTTCCTGGATTTCCGCGACCAGGAACTCGGCCAGCGCCTCGACGCCCATCACGTCCAGGATGTCGTGCGGGTTCGGCGATCCGCTGATCAGCGCGTCGCCGCGCTTCACATAGTCGCCTTCCTGCACTTCGAGCACCTTCGACTTGGGAATCAGATACTCGACCGGATCGCCCTCTTCGGGAACGATCGCGATCTTGCGCTTCGCCTTGTAATCCTTGACGAATTCGATCCGGCCCGAAAGCTTCGCGATCACAGAGACATCCTTCGGGATGCGCGCCTCGAACAGTTCGGCGACCCGCGGCAGACCGCCGGTGATGTCGCGCGTCTTCGACGCTTCGCGGCTGACGCGCGCCAGAACGTCGCCCGCCTGCACTTCCTGGCCGTCCTCGACCGAGATCATCGTGCCGACCGCGAGCAGGTAGCGCGCGGCTTCGCCCGATGCGTCGTCGAGCAGCGTCAGGCGCGGCTGAAGGTCTTCCTTCTTGCCGCGGCCGGTGGCGCGATACTCGGTGACGACGCGCTGCGCGATGCCGGTCGCTTCGTCGACCTGTTCGGTCAGCGTCTTCGCATCGACCAGGTCCTGATACTTCACGACACCGTGCTTTTCGGTGATCAACGGCATGGTGAACGGATCCCATTCGGCGATCCGGTCGCCCTTCTTCACCTTCTCGCCGTCCTTGTGCATGATCTGCGCACCATAGGGCAGCTTGTGGGTCGCGCGCTCGCGGCCCTCGGCGTCGATGATCGCCAGTTCGCCCGAGCGCGACAGCGCCAGACGGCGCCCGCGCTGGTCGACGATCGTTTCCATGTCGCGATATTCGATCGTGCCGTCCGAAATCGCTTCAAGGTTCGACTGTTCGTTGACCTGCGCCGCACCGCCGATGTGGAAGGTCCGCATCGTCAGCTGCGTGCCCGGCTCACCGATCGACTGCGCCGCGATGACGCCGACGGCCTCGCCGATGTTCACCGGCGTACCGCGCGCAAGGTCGCGGCCATAGCATTTGCCGCAGACGCCCAGCGTCGCTTCGCAGACCAGCGGCGAACGGATCTTGACCGCCTGCACTTCGGCTTCCTCGATCTTCGCGACCGTGGGTTCGTCGAGCAGGGTGCCGACCGGCGCCAGCACGTTGCCGTCCGCATCGACCACATCCTCGAGCGTCGTGCGCCCCAGGATGCGCTCGCCGAGCGAGGCGATCACGCTGCCGCCCTGGACGATCGCGCGCATTTCCATGCCGCGGGTCGTGCCGCAATCCTCTTCGATCACGACGCAGTCCTGCGACACGTCGACGAGGCGGCGGGTCAGGTAACCCGAGTTCGCCGTCTTCAGCGCGGTGTCCGCCAGGCCCTTGCGGGCGCCGTGGGTCGAGTTGAAATATTCAAGGACGGTCAGGCCTTCCTTGAAGTTCGAGATGATCGGCGTTTCGATGATCTCGCCCGACGGCTTGGCCATCAGGCCGCGCATGCCCGCCAGCTGCTTCATCTGCGCCGGCGAACCACGCGCACCCGAATGCGCCATCATGTAGATCGAGTTGATCGGGGCGGTGCGGCCGTCGTCGAGCTTCGGCGTCGCCTTGATCTTGTCCATCATCGCGTTGGCGACCTTGTCGCCGCACTGCGACCAGGCGTCGATCGCCTTGTTGTACTTCTCCTGCTGCGTGATCAGGCCGTCCTGATACTGCTGCTCGAAATCCTTCACGAGCGCGCGGGTATCGTCGACCAGCTTTTCCTTCGCATCGGGAATGATCATGTCGTCCTTGCCGAACGAGATGCCGGCACGGAAGGCGTGGCGGAAGCCCAGCCCCATGATGGCATCGGCAAAGAGGACGGTCTCCTTCTGGCCGGTGTGGCGATAGACCTGGTCGATCACGTCGCCGATTTCCTTCTTGGTGAGAAGGCGGTTGACGACGTCGAAGGGCACGGTGTGCGACTTCGGCAGGCATTCGCCGATCAGCATGCGGCCCGGGGTGGTCTCGAACCGCTTCAGATACTCATTGCCCTGCTCGTCGGTCTGCGGGACGCGGCTGATCACCTTCGAGTGCAGCGTGACGGCACCGGTATAGAGCGCCTGGTGCACCTCGGCCATGTCGGCGAGCAGCATGCCTTCGCCCGGTTCGCCTTCGCGTTCGAGCGACAGATAATAAAGCCCGAGCACCATGTCCTGCGACGGAACGATGATCGGCTTGCCGTTCGCGGGCGACAGGATGTTGTTGGTCGACATCATCAGGACGCGCGCTTCGAGCTGCGCTTCCAGCGACAGCGGCACGTGCACGGCCATCTGGTCGCCATCGAAGTCGGCGTTGAACGCGGCGCAGACCAGCGGGTGCAGCTGGATCGCCTTGCCCTCGATCAGCACGGGCTCGAACGCCTGGATGCCCAGGCGGTGAAGCGTCGGGGCGCGGTTCAGCAGGACCGGGTGCTCGCGAATGACTTCGTCGAGGATGTCCCAGACTTCCTTGCGTTCCTTTTCGACCCACTTCTTCGCCTGCTTCAGGGTCATCGACAGACCCTTGGCGTCGAGGCGGGCATAGATGAACGGCTTGAACAGCTCGAGCGCCATCTTCTTGGGCAGGCCGCACTGGTGCAGCTTCAGCTCGGGACCGGTCACGATGACCGACCGGCCCGAATAGTCGACGCGCTTGCCGAGCAGATTCTGGCGGAAGCGGCCCTGCTTGCCCTTCAGCATGTCCGAAAGGCTCTTCAGCGGACGCTTGTTGGCGCCGGTGATCGTGCGGCCGCGGCGGCCGTTGTCGAACAGCGCGTCGACCGCTTCCTGCAGCATGCGCTTCTCGTTGCGGACGATGATGTCCGGCGCGCGCAGCTCCATCAGCCTCTTGAGACGATTGTTGCGGTTGATCACGCGGCGATAGAGGTCGTTGAGATCCGACGTCGCGAAGCGGCCGCCGTCGAGCGGCACCAGCGGGCGCAGTTCGGGCGGGATGACCGGAATGACTTCGAGGATCATCCACTCGGGACGGTTGCCCGATTCGATGAAGCTTTCGACGACCTTCAGGCGCTTGATGATCTTCTTGGGCTTCAGCTCCGACTTGGTCGTCGCCAGCTCTTCCATCAGGTCGACGCGTTCCTGTTCGAGATCGAGATTCTCGAGCAGCACGCGGATCGCCTCGGCGCCGATGCCGGCCGAAAAGGCGTCTTCGCCATATTCGTCCTGTGCGTCGAGCAGCTCGTCCTCGGTCAGGAGCTGGAACTTCTCGAGCGGCGTCAGGCCGGGTTCGAGGACGATATAGGCCTCGAAATAGAGGACGCGCTCGAGCTGCTTGAGCTGCATGTCGAGCAGCAGGCCGATGCGCGACGGCAGCGATTTCAGGAACCAGATGTGCGCGACCGGCGCGGCGAGCTCGATATGACCCATGCGCTCGCGGCGAACCTTGGTCACCGTGACTTCGACACCGCACTTCTCGCAGACGATGCCCTTGTA
>CAZSMB010000006.1:0-2811 GCA_964607625.1 uncultured Sphingopyxis sp.
ATCTTGCGATACTGGTACCTAAAACCAGCGCGTCTACCAATTCCGCCACGCCCGCTCAGAGCTGCCGGCCGGGTGCGCGGGTGCCATGCGCCGAGCCGCGCACGCCCGTGCGGGCCGGGCGGCGCTATAGCAGACGGGGCGCCGAGAGCAAGGGCGAACGCCCGCGAAACTGTCGCGGCGGAACGCCCCGCGCGCGGGCGCGTTTTGCGGGATGAGGAGACAGACGATGGCCGATCCCTATCCAAAGCCGCAACCCGACAAGATCGAACCCCAATCGCCCCCCGAACAGCCGGTACGGCCGACCCCGCAGGAAGACCCGGCCGGCCAGCCCGCCGAAATTCCCGGCAGTCCCGGCGGCGGGGATATCGACGAGCCGGGCCGGGGGCCGAGCGAGCTGCCGCCCCAGCCGTCCCGGACCTGACCCAAAGCACCTTGACCGCCCCCTCCCCCGCCGCCAAGCTTGCGGCGAGGGAGAGGGGCATGACCATATGGACCGGGGCGCTTGCCTTGCTTGGCGCGCTGTTGGCGCTGCCCGTGGCGGCGCAGGATAATACGCTCTATCGCGGCGGACCCATCATCACGATGGACGGCGACACACCGCAGACGGTCGAGGCTGTGGTCACGCGAGATGGCCGGATCGCCTATGTCGGCGACGAGGCGGGTGCGCGCGCCGCCGCGGGACGGGACCCCGCGATCCGCGACCTGAACGGCGCCACCCTGCTTCCCGGTTTCGTCGACGCCCATTCGCATTTCGCGGTCGCGATGCAGATGGCGGGCGGGCTCGACCTCTGGGACACCTCGTTACCGCCCGTCACCGATATCGCAGGGCTTCAGCGCGTCATCGGCGACTTCATCGCGCAACAGGCGATCCCGCCGGGGGGGTGGGTGATCGTCTGGCAATATGACAATGAAAAACTGGCAGAGAAACGCCACATCACCCGCGCCGAACTCGACGCGGTGGCGGCCGATCGCAAGATCGTCGTGCTGCACCAGTCGCTTCACGGCCTAGTCGCCAACAGCGCCGCCCTGGCCGCCGCAAAACTGACCGATGCCAGCGAGGCGCCGCCCGGCGGCCTGATGCTACGCGACGACGCCGGGCGTCTGAATGGCGTTCTGCTCGAAAAATCGACCTTCGTCATGCTCGCCGCGATGCCGCAACTCACCGCGAAACAGAAACTTGGCCGGCTCGACGCCGCGCAGCAGCGATACTTCGCCGAGGGCTACACCCATGCGCAGGATGGCGCGACCCAGCCGGCCGACCTGGCCTTCTTCACCAGCCCCGAGGTGCGCGAACATCTGAAGATCGACCTCGCGCTCCTGCCCTTCTACACCGGGCTGGACGCGCTGCTCGCCGATCCCGACATCCGTTTCGGGGTCTATGACGGGCATGTGAAACTTGCCGGGGTAAAATTCCTCCTCGATGGCTCCCCCCAGGCGCGCACCGCCTTTTTCACGCGCGACTACGCGCGCGGCAGCCCCGATGGCACACATCCCTGGCACGGCCAGCCGATCATCGGCCAGGACCGGTTCGACACGCTCGCGCGGCGGGTCAACGACCGCGGCTGGCAGATATTCGTCCATGCCAACGGCGACGCCGCGATCGACATGGCGATCAGGGGCTTCGACGCCCTCGGCATCACGGCCGCCGACGATCGCCGACCGATCGTCATCCATTCGCAGTTCCAGCGTCCCGACCAGCTCGCCGACTATGCGCGCATCGGCGTCGGGCCGGCTTATTTTTCGAACCACACATGGTTTTGGGGCGACGTCCACCGCAGCAATTTCCCGAAGGCGGTGGTCGATTTCATCAGCCCCTTCCGCTCGGCGCGCGCCGCGGGGCTCACCCCCTCGAACCACAGCGATTTCAGCGTCACGCCGCTCGATACGCGATTCATGCTGTGGACTTCGATGGCGCGCGTCTCGCCTACCGGCGTGGTCAGCGGCGCGAGTGAGCGTCTGACGGCTTATGAAGGCTTGCAGGCCCTCACCACCGGTCCCGCGTGGCAGATCTTCGAAGAAGATCGCAAGGGGCGCATCAAGGTGGGCCTGCTCGCCGATTTCGTCATCCTCGACCGCAATCCGCTGACCACACCGGTCGAAGAGATCAGGGACATCAAGGTTCTGGAAACGGTGAAGGAAGGCCAATCGGTGTGGACCGCGAAACCCGACTGACCCTTCTTGCCCGCCCCCGGATCAACCCGCCTTGACCGCGTCGGGATGCGCGCGCTGAAAGGCATCCAGCTCAAGGCAGGCCGCGTCGATCGCAACGAGCCGCGGCCAGGCGTCGAGCGGCAGGTCGAAACGCCGCGCATTGTACATTTGCGGAACCAGGCAGCAGTCGGCGATCCCCGGCGCGTCGCCGCCCAGATAACGCCCCTCGCCCGCCATCGATTCGAGCGCGTCGAATCCTTCCGCAACCCAGTGGCGATACCAATGGTCCTTGGTGTGTTCGTTGAGCCCCAGATCCCTGGTCAGATATTTGAGCACGCGCAGATTGTTGAGCGGATGGATGTCGCAGGCGACGACATGCGCCTGCGCCAGCGCGACGGCGCGCGGCATCGCCTCGTCGGGGATCAGCCGCGGTTCGGGGTGCGCGCGGTCGAGCCAGTCGATGATCGCAAGACTCTGGATGATCGTTTCGCCGTCGGTGACGAGCATCGGGACGAAACCCTGCGCATTCTGAGCGAGATAGGCGTCGCTCTTCTGCTCGCCCGCAATCAGGCTGACCTCGACGCGCTCATAATCGAGCCCCTTCAGGTTCAGCGCGATGCGGACGCGATAGCTGGCCGAGGAACGGAAATAATCGTGGAG
>CAZSMB010000006.1:2911-19656 GCA_964607625.1 uncultured Sphingopyxis sp.
GCGCAATCCACTCCCGCAGCAGCGCCGCGCCTTCCTTGTGCACGGTCGAGCGCCCCAGCTCGGGCATTGCGATTCCGGCTTCCAGGCTTTCGAGGCGATAGATCAGGAAACTGTGGTCGGGGTCGCCGGGCTTGATTGCGAAATCCATCCCGCCGCTGCCGCGCCCCGCGGCGGTCGGGCGCTTGCCGATGCCCAGGTTGACCCCCCGCGAGTCGGTCCAGCGGAGGAACAGCCCGCTGTTCGACGCGCTGCCCTGCGGGTTGTGGCAATGGCCGCAATTGACGTCGAGATAGGCGCGGGCGCGTTGGTCCAGCGAACCGCTCGCCGGATCGTCCCAACGCGGCATCGGGTCGGACGCGGTCGGTGGTCTTACGAAAAAACGTGCAAAGTCCGCACGTTCGAGCGCGTTACCGAAATCGATATTCGCCGCCTTGGGGCCGATCGGGACGATCGCGCCCGCCTTGCTGTGGCATTCCTTGCACTGATTCTTGTTCGGCACTGCGTACTGGATGCTGTGCATCGCGCCGCCCGGCGCCCTGAATGTCACCGGCACGCGGCGCCCTGCGATTGCCAGCGTGGCATCCTTGCCGTCGGCATCCCAGATATAGGGCAGCGCGGTCCAGCCTTCGGCGCGGTGGAGGAGCAGGCGCGTCTCGACCGGACGGCCGCCATTCTGTTCGGGCCAGCCAAAGCTCTTGACGATCATGCTGCCGACCGGAAAGTCGATATGGCCGTCGTCCGCCAGCGTCGCCTGCTTGCCCGGCGGTACCCAGATCAACCGCTGCTTCTGCGCATAATCGCTGAACAAGGGTGTGTGCAGCGTATAGCCGAGCAGCGCGTCGACCGGCTCGCTCGTGCCCGCGCGGAACACCCCGAATTCGGAGAGTTTGCGCGGCATCGCATCGCCGTCGATCGCCGCCTGGTTCGGAGCCGTTCCGGGGACCGCGAACGCGCCGCTCGCGCACAGCAGCGCCGCGACAACAGCGGCGGCGACACGCTTCACAGGACCTTGGCCTCCATGCTTTCGGGCAGGGTGACGCCGGGCAGCGGCGTCGGCGCATCACCCTTCAGATCCGCCGGCGAGGGTTGCGCGTCGCTCTGCGGGGTCGAGACGTCGGGCAGATTGAGCGACAGCACGCCGACGTCGTCGTTGACGATCGCGTTGCCCGCGCCGTCCCACAGCACCGGCGGGATCGCGCCGCCCATCGCCGCTGCCATGTCGGCGCCGCCGGGAAAGGCCGGCGCAAAGCCCGCCTTGCCGTGCGCATTGTCCCACACCGCGATATCCTGGGGCAACGGCTGGTATTTCGCGTCGTCATAGGGGTAGCGATAGCCGACGATCATCACGTTGGCGGTGCCGTTATTCTCCAGCACATTGTCGAATATCTCGACGCGCCGGTTCGCCATTACCAGCACCCCGGTGCCGGTCGGAACGCTTGCGACGATATTGCCCTTGGGCGCGAAGTTCGGGGTGCTGTTGTCCTGGACGATGTTGTCGAAGACGCGGACATTGTGTCCGCCCTGCTGCGGCAGGCTCGGCAGGTCGAACACCAATATCCCGCCGGTGTTCCGCGTCGCGATATTGTCGTGGACGTCGGCATCGTAGCAGTTTTCGATCTCGATCCCGGCGACATTCTCCTTTGCGATCGAGTCGCGCACGACGATGTTTTTCGACTGGCCGACATAGATTCCGGCGTCCGACGCGCCGCGGACATAGACGCTGTCGATCAGCACATCGCTGCTTTCGACCGGATAGATGCCATAGGCGCCGTTGGTCTCCCTGGGGCCCGCCGTCCATTCGACGCGCAGTTCGTGATAGACGATACGGTTGGCATCCTTCGACTTGATCCCGTCCCCCCTGGTATTGAGCACGGCGAAGTTGGTCAGCAACACATCGTCGGAGGTGACGAGGAGCCCCTCGCCCGCCCCCTGCTGGCCGGCGAAGTCGAGGATCGATCCTTCGCCGTCCTTGGTCCCCGCGCCGCGTACCGTCACATTGTCGACGTCGAGCGACAGCCCGTCGGTCAGCGTCCATACTCCGGCGCCCAGTTCGACGACATCGCCCGGCTCGGCCAGGATCAGGGCTTCCTGCAATTTCTCGTTCGCATCGGCGCCTTCCGCGCCGACGTGAAGCGTCTTCGCCGCGGCGGGGGCGGCGCAGGCAATACATGCCGCCAAGGATGCGGTGAACCGATGGACTCGCATGAGACTCTCCCTTGTTTTTTGAAATCATGGTGCAAGACTGGAACAAAGCCAAGCCATGTTGCCGACATGGACGGGCCAGGGACAAACCGGGGAGTGGTCGCAATGCTCAAATATTATCTCGCGGGGGCCATGGTCCTCGCCGTCGCGCCGGTCCAGGCCGCCGACAAGCCCGCGCTGGCGGGGCGCTGGATCAACGAGGACGGGCGCGCGGTCGTCGAATTTGCACCGTGCGGCGGCGCGATGTGCGGCCATATTCAGCGCTTCCTGATCGCCGAGCCGGCCGGGGGCGCACGCGACACGAAGAATCCGGATCGTTCGAAACGCGGCCAGCGGCTCTTGGGATCGCGGGTCTTCTGGGGCCTCACGCGAGAGGGGTCGTCGTGGGCGGGCCAGGGCTATATGCCCGAACAAGGCCGCAATTTCCGCGCGCAACTGACCCCCGACGGCGGCCACCTGAAAATGAAAGGATGCGTCTCGGTGTTCTGCAAGACCGTGACATGGACCCGCACCAACTGACGGACCGGAAAGGGCGCCGATGATCGATAACCGCTTCCTGCGGATGATGGCGCGCTATAACGGCTGGCAGAACCGCGCCATCTATGCGGCCGCCGACACGCTCGACGAAGCCGCCCGGCGCGCCGAGCGCGGCGCCTTCTTCGGGACGATCCACGCGACGCTGTCGCACCTTGCCTGGGCCGACCGCATCTGGTTCTCGCGCTTTCAGTGCTGCACCCCGCCGGGTGGATCGATCCGCGACAGCATAAGCTTCATCGACGACTGGGACGCGCTGACGTCCGAACGGAAGGCGCTCGACACGATGATCGTCGAGTGGAGCGACGCCTTTCCCGAAGGCCCGGTGACCGGCAATCTCGACTGGTACAGCGGCGCGGCGGGCCGCGATGTCAGCGCGCCGCTCGGTATCGTGCTACCTCACATCTTCAACCACCAGACGCATCATCGCGGCCAGGTGCACGCGATGCTCACCGCTGCGGGCTGCGTCACCGCCGACACCGATCTGTTCCTGATGCCTCCTGCCGACTGGCAGGGCTTCGACCCACGTTTTTAGGGCGCGTCGCCCAATATCCAGTCGACCCCCGCCGCGACATGGATGCGCGTCGTGTCATAGATCGGCAGCACATTGGCGTCGGGATCGACGAGCATGACGAGTTCGGTGCAGGCGAGGATCAGCGCCTCGATATCCTGCTTGGCGATGTCGGTGATGAAGGTCCGCATCGTGCGGCGCGACTCCTCGGTCACCTTGCCCTGCATCAGCTCGTCATAGATGATGCGGTCGATTTCCTCGGCCCGCGCCCCGTCATAGGGAGCCAGCGTCAGCCCGTGCCGTACCAGGCGCTGGCGAAACCACGCCTCGGTCATCACATTGCGGGTGCCGATCACCGCCGCGGCCTTGACCCCGTCGGCCTTCAGCTTTTCGCCCGCCTCGTCGACGATGTGGAGCAGCGGGATCGAGATCGCGCCCGCGATATCCTCGGCCAGCCGGTGCATCGAATTGGCCGCGATCATCAGCGCCGTCGCGCCCGCATCCTCGAGCCGCTTCGCCGACGCGACCAATATGTCGCGCGCATGGTCCCATTGCTCGGGCGTCGTCAGCCGCGAAAGCTCGCAATAGTTCAGGCTTTCCAGCAGGATCGGCGCCGAACAGCTTGTTCCAACCCGTTTTTGCACGCCCTTGTTGAGGTGCCGGTAATAAAGCTCGGTCGACGCCCAGCTCATTCCCCCGATCAAACCGATCTTGCGCAAGCTATCCTCCAAAAACCGTTTGGACTGAGCTTGTCGAAGTCCCGTCCGTCATTTGCCCCGTCTTTGAAGGAAGAACCGCCCTTCGACAAGCTCGGGGCGAACGGAATGGAAAATCAATGCCCCTCGCCGAGCGCCTTGACGATGTCGTCGGCCATCTTCTTCGCATCGCCCAGCAGCATCATCGTCTGGTCCATGTAGAACACGTCGTTGTCGACGCCGGCATAGCCGACCCCGCCCATCGAGCGTTTCACGAACAGCACGGTCTTCGCCTTTTCGACGTCGAGCACCGGCATGCCATAGATCGGCGACGTCTTGTCGGTCTTGGCCGCCGGGTTGGTCACGTCGTTGGCGCCGATGACGAAGGCGACGTCGCACTGGGAGAATTCGTTGTTGATGTCTTCCAGCTCGAACACCTCGTCATAGGGGACGTTCGCCTCGGCGAGCAGCACGTTCATATGGCCGGGCATGCGGCCCGCGACAGGGTGGATCGCATATTTGACGTTCACGCCTTCCTTCTTGAGCATGTCGGCCATTTCGCGCAGCGCGTGCTGCGCCTGCGCGACCGCCATGCCGTAACCGGGGACGATGATGACATTGTCGGCCTGACTCATCAGGAACGCCGCATCCTCGGCGCTGCCGGGCTTCCACGGCCTTTGCTCTTTCGCCGCGCCGCCCGCCGAAGAGGTATCGGCGCCGAAGCCGCCGGCGATGACGCTGATGAAGCTGCGGTTCATCGCGCGGCACATGATGTACGACAGGATCGCACCCGACGACCCGACCAGCGCGCCGGTGATGATCATCGCGCTGTTGTGCAGCGTGAAGCCCATCGCGGCGGCGGCCCAGCCCGAATAGCTGTTCAGCATCGACACGACGACCGGCATGTCGGCACCGCCGATCGGGATAATCAGCAGGAAGCCGATCAGGAAGCTCAAGGCGGTGATGGTCCAGAAGACCGCCGGGGACTGGTCGGTCAGGAAATAGCCGATAAGCCCCAAAATCGCCGCGAGCGTCCCCAGGTTGATGACGTGGCGCGCGGGCAGCATGATCGGCGCGCCCGACATATTGCCGTTCAGCTTCAGGAAGGCGATGACCGACCCCGAAAAGGTGATCGCGCCGATCGCGATGCCCAGCCCCATTTCGATCCGGCTGACGGTGAAAATCTGCCCCGCCGCATCGGCGATGCCAAAAGCGCCGGGGTTCAGATAGGCGGCCGCCGCGACCGCGACGGCGGCCAGGCCGACTAGGCTGTGGAACGCCGCGACGAGTTGCGGCATGGCGGTCATCGCGATCCGCCGCGCCATCACGATGCCGATGATCGCGCCGATCGCGATCGCGCCCAGTATCTCGGCCATCGCAACCGCGTCGATCCCGACATAGCTGTTGACCGCGTCGCCGGCCTTCCACGGCACATGCGTCACCAGCGTCGTGACGACCGCGATCGTCATGCCGATCATGCCGAACCGGTTGCCGCGCCGCGACGAGGCGGGCGACGACAGGCCGCGCAACGCTAGGATGAAACAGACCCCGGCGACCAGATAGGCCAGCGCCACCCAGGGATTGATCGGTGCGACTTCGTGCATGTATTGCCCCTCTTCCATCCCTCTCCCCTTTGGGAGAGGGTTGCGAAGACTTGCCGGCTTGCCGGCTAGTCGAAGCTGGGTGAGGGGCGCCGCCGCCGAATTTCCGGGCCGCTGTTGACCCCCTCATCCAACTGCGCCTAGTCGCTGATGCGACAAGGCTTCGTATCCTTCTCCCCGGGGGAGAAGGGTCAAAAATTCAGCGCTCTTTCTTCTTGTACATCGCGAGCATGCGCTCGGTGACCGCGAAACCGCCGAAGATGTTGACGCTCGCCATCACCACTGCCGCAAGGCCGAGCCATGTCGACAGCGGCGAGCCCGCGGCGGCGCTCGCGATCAGCGCGCCGACGATGATGACCGACGAAATCGCGTTGGTCACGCTCATCAGCGGCGTGTGCAGCGCCGGCGTCACCGACCAGACGACGAAATAGCCGACGAAGCAGGCGAGGACGAAGATCGAGAAAATGGCGATGAAATCCACGGCATGCTCCCCTGTTGATTCCGTGCGCGCCCCTATTGCAGCCCGCGGGGGGCACTGTCGACTCCCAAACCGTCGAAAAGGCCGGTCCGCGCACCGCTATCGCCGGAAATACCGCCGTTTGACGACATAAAGTTTCACGAATGCAGCCGGCGACTTACATCTTGGGCAGCAGCACCGCATCGACGATGTGGACCACCCCGTTCGACTGGTCGAGGTCGCTCGCGGTGACGGTGGCCTTGTTGCCGCCTGCGGCGGTCAACAGGATCTTGTCGCCGCTCATCGACGCGGTCAGCTCCTGCCCGTCGACGGTCTTCAGCACCGCCTTGCCGCCGCCCTGCTCGATCCGTGCGGCAAGGTCCGCCGCGGTCAGCTTGCCGGGAACGACATGATATTCGAGCACGCCGGCGAGCACATCCTTCTGCGCCGGGCGCATCCAGCCGTTGCGCGTAACCACCGGAACCTGCTGGAACGCCGCGTCGCTCGGGGCGAATAGCGTGAATGGCCCGTCGCCCGACAGCGTATCGACCAGGCCGGCCGCAGTGACCGCCGAAACCAGCGTCTTTTCATTGGGCATCGCCATCAGGTTTTCGACGATGGTCTTCGACGAATCGGTCGTGCCGCTCGCCGCGCCGGCGTCGATCTTCATCGTCTCGGTCGCCGGCGGCTCGGGTGTCTTGTTGCATCCGGTCAGGGTCATCGCCGCTACCGCGGCTGCGCACATAAGCTGCCTGTTCACGCTGATAGTCTCCTCATCCGAAATCGCGTCGACGGCGGCGGCGCACGTCGCATCCGTCCAGTCTGCGAACGCGCACTGGACCGCGAAGGTTTCAGAAGAAAGTCGGGCGCGTCAGCCGAGAAGCCGCTCGTTCACGACCTTGCCGCCCTGCGTCAGGCGCACCGCATTGCCGATTTCCTCGTCCAGCACGGGTCTGCCCGCGTCCTTGTCCCAGAAAGCCGACAGGAAATTGAACAGGTTGCGGCTGAACAGCGCGCTCGTATCGGCGGGCATGAGGGCCGCGATATTCTGCGCGCCGATCACGGTGACGCCATGAAGGCGCTTCGTTTCGCCGGGCGCCGATCCTTCGACATTGCCGCCGCTTTCCGCCGCCATGTCGACGATGACGCTGCCCGCGCGCATCGTCGCAAGCTGCGCGTCGGAGATCAGCCGCGGCGCGGGACGCCCCGGGATCAGCGCGGTGGTGATGACGATATCCTGCTTGGCGATGTGCGACGACACGAGTTCGGCCTGCGCCGCCTTATATTCGTCGGACATTTCCGTGGCATAGCCCCCGGCGCCCTCGCCTTCGATGCCTGCAACGCTCTCCACGAAGATCGGCTTGGCGCCAAGCGACTGGATCTGTTCCTTGGTCGCCGAGCGGACGTCGGTCGCGCTGACCTGCGCGCCCAGGCGCTTCGCGGTGGCGATCGCCTGAAGCCCCGCAACGCCGACGCCCATGACGAACGCCTTGGCGGCGCTGACCGTGCCGGCGGCGGTCATCATCATCGGAAAGGCGCGGCCATAGGCGCTCGCCGCCATCAGCACCGCCTTGTAGCCCGCGAGATTTGCCTGGCTCGAAAGGATGTCCATCGACTGCGCGCGCGTGATGCGCGGCATGAATTCCATCGCCAGCGCCTCAAGTCCCAGCTTGGCATAGGCGTCGACGCGGGCGCGCTCCCCGAACGGGTTGAGACCCGCGGCGAGCCAGGCGCCGTCGGCGAAACCAGCCAGGCTGTCGGGCGACGGCCCCTGGATTGCGAGGATGATGTCCGCACCCTTTAACACGTCGGCACGTCCAGCGACGCTCGCGCCTGCGGCGCCATAATCGGCATCGGCGATGGAGGCGTGCTCACCGGCCCCCGATTCGACGGCAACTTCGGCTCCCAGGCCTATGAATTTCTTCACGGTTTCCGGGGTCGCGGCGACGCGAGTCTCGCCGGGGGCGAGCTCTTTCAGAACGGCGATGCGCATACCGGTCGCGTCAGGACGCGATCAGCAGGACGACGAACGCCGCGACGATCACGGTCAGGATCGTACCGGTCTTGAGCAGGCTCAGGAAACCCGCATAGGTTTCGGTCGCCGCCTTCATTTCCTGTTCCGCCATGGCTCTTCCCCTTTTGCCTTGTCGCCGGTGCCGCGTCGACGCGGCCCGGAAATTTCCGGATTCGCGCCGGTCTTAGCCACGCGTTCGGCGATGCTCAAGGGGCGGCGTGTCGCGGCGGAATCGCAGCCGAATGTTGAACGGCCTTAATCGCCCCTTTACCCCCGTGGTTTAGATCGGCCCGTCAACGCGGAAAGCCGGGCGGAAAGCTGGCTGAACTGGCCGCAGCAAGGGGCGGAATCGGGATTATGGCAAACAACCGCGACACGCGAACGCTGATGATCGTCGACAGCGAGCCGGCGCAGCAGCGGTTTCTGTCGGCGCTGGCCTCGCGCGGCGGGTGGCGTACCGTGGTCGTGCCCGACACCGATACGGCGCTTGCAAAGCTCGGCACGCAGGAAGGCATGACGCTCGACGCGGTCATCGTCGACCAGGGCGCGCCGGGAATAGCGATTCCCGAATTCGTTGCCGAACTGCGTCGCTGGCGGCCGGGGCTCCCGCTGATCGTCATCACCCTGCGCAATGGCGTCGAACTCGCCGTCGCGGCGATGCGCGCCGGTGCCAGCGATTTCGTGCAAAAGCCGATCGCGCCCGATCGCCTGCTCGGCGCGCTGGACACCGCGGTCGGCACCGGCGGGCCGCAGGGCGAACTGCGCCCGCTGACCGAAAAACTGCGCGCGCCCCTCGCCTTCGAGGAAATCATCGGCTCGTCGCCCAATTTCCGCACCGCACTAGCGATCGCCGCAAAGGCGGCGCGCGCGCGGGTCCCGGTGATGATCAACGGGAAGCCCGGAACCGGCAAAGAGGTCTTTGCCCGCGCCATCCACAGCGCCAGCCCGCGCGCGCGCGGCGCACTGGTCATGGTCGATTGTTCGGCGGTGTCGCCGGGACTGATCGGTTCGGGCCTGTTCGGGCACGAACGCGGCGCCTTTCCGGGCGCCTTCGACCGCCAGGTCGGCCGGCTGGTCCAGGCCGACGGCGGCAGCATCATCATCGACCATGTCGAGTGCATCCCGCTCGAAACGCAGGCGAAGCTCGTCGAATTCCTGAACACGGGCGAGGTCCAGATGATCGGCGGCACGATCCGCCAGACCGTCGACGTCCGGGTCATTTCGACCAGCGCCAGCCCGCTCGACAAGCTGATCGAAGCGGGTCATTTCCGCGAAGACCTGTTCTATGCACTGTCGGCGGCGCAGCTCACCCTGCCCTCGCTCAGCGAACGGCGCGGCGACATCGGCTCGCTCGCGCGGCACCTGCTGACCCGTATCGGCAGCCTGCCGGGCATGGGCCAGATCGGCATCACCGACGACGCGCTGCGCCTGCTCGTCTCCTATGCCTGGCCCGGCAATGTCCGCCAGCTTCAGGACGTCCTGTTCCGCGCCGCGGTCGCCAGCGAAACCGACGTCCTCACCGCCGCCGACTTCACCGCCATCGAAGCAGCCCTGGGCGGCGGCGCGGCGAGCGGAGACGGAGAGGTTGCGATCAACGGCGAGGCGATCGGCGTCACCCTCTATCTTCCCGACGGCAATCTGCGCCCGCTCGAAGAGATCGAAGCCGACGTCATCCGGCTCGCGATCGGCCATTATCGCGGACGGATGAGCGAAGTCGCCCGCCGCCTCGGCATCGGCCGCTCGACGCTCTATCGCAAACTGAGCGACCTCGGCATCGACACCGCGGCTTAAACATAAATATAGACTTATATAATTTTAGAATGATATGTCTTCCCGACTCGAACGGGAGATTCGCCATGTCATTCGATACCGCTGCCCAGTCCGCCCTCGTCGTGCGCAAGGTTGAGGACGTCACGCACGACGGAGCGCCCGCCCGCGCCGTCGTCGCAGCCCGCGACTATCCAACCGCGATCGACGACCTGTGGAACGCCCTGACCGACCCCGATCGCCTGCCGCGCTGGTTCGCACCGGTTACTGGCGATTTCGAACTCGGTGGACGCTATCAGGTTCAGGGTAACGCCGGCGGCACCATCACCGCCTGCGATCCGCCGCGACGCCTGGCCCTGACATGGGAATTCGGTGGCGGTACAAGCTGGGTGGAGGTCGAACTGAGCGCCAGCGGCGACGAACGGACGCGCCTGATCCTGCGCCATATCGCACCGCTCGACGAAAAGTCGGAAGATTTCTGGAACCAGTTCGGCCCGGGCGCGGTCGGGGTCGGCTGGGACCTGGCACTGCTTGGCCTCGCCTGGCACCTGGCGACAGGCGAAGCGACCAAGCCGCGGTTCGACGAAGCGACTTGGCCGCCGAGCGACGAAGGCCGTGCCTTCGTCGGCGATAGCAGCGCGAGCTGGGCCAACGCCTCGATCGCCTATGGCACCGATGAGGATGCCGCGCGCTGCGCCGAACGGGCGACGACCGCCTTCTTCACGGGCGCCGCAGCGCCCGACTGATGCACGCCTTCGACGTTCTTGGCGACCCGGTTCGTCGCCGTATTCTCGAGCTGCTTGCAGACGCCGAGCTGAGTTCCGGCGCGATCGTCGATACGATCGCCGCCGAATTCGGCCTGTCCCAGCCGGGCGTTTCTCAACATCTGCGCGTCTTGCGCGACAGCGGCTTTGCCACCGCGCGCGCCGAGGGGCGCCGGCGCCTCTACGCCATCACGCCCGAACGCTTTGACGAGGTCGATGCCTGGGTCCAGCGTTTCCGCGGCATATGGGAGCCGCGGCTCGAGGCGCTGGCGACCGAAGTCGCGCGCGGCAGGAAAGCGCGTCGAAGCCCCCCGCCCTAGGCCGCTCCGATCGTCCGTTCGATTTCGGCGGTATCGGCGCCGGTCAGCGTCTTGGGCAATTCGCCGACCAGGCGGCGCTTGAGTTCGCCGTGATAATGGTCGCGCATGATCCCCAGTGTCTTGGGATCGGCGACGATCAGCAGCTTTTCGATCTCGTTGGCGAGCACGCGCTGGTTCAGCATCGCGGCGACCCCGGCGGCATGGCCGCGTTCGTCCAGGTCGCGCACTTCGGGGTTGGCGCCGCTGCGGTTGCTGGTGTCGACGTCGAAGCTCGCGGCATCGACCAGGTTGATCAGCGCTTCGTCGCCGTCGTTGCGGAACAGGACGAACCGCTCGCCGTCGGCGACCGCGACGTGGGCGTCATGGGGAAGGTGCATGGAAGTCTCCTTTCTGTCGGCGCGGCCAGACGACCGCGCTCTCCTGAAAGAGACGCGCGAACAAAGGTTTCGGTTTCAAGCGCGTGCGCCGGAATGCCCGCGTCAGGCGGTCAGCGCCGCGTCGCGCAGCCCGCGCCAGATGCGCAGCGCCTGCCGCGTCTCGGCGACGTCATGGACGCGCACGATCTGCGCGCCCCGGGCCGCCGCCTGATAATGGAGCGCGATCGAACCGCCGAGCCGGTGGCCGGCGTCCGCTTCATTGTCGAGCGCGCCGATCATGCGCTTGCGGCTCGCGCCGAACAGGATCGGGCAACCGAGCGTGTGAAAGAGCGCGAGCCCCCCCACCAGCGCCAGATTGTCGGCGACGCCCTTGCCGAAACCGATGCCCGGATCGACGAGGATCCGCGCGCGATCGATCCCCGCCGCTTCGCATGTCGCGATCCGCTCGGCGAGCATGTCGTAAACGTCGAACAGGATGTGCGAATAGCTGCCGCCCTCGTGCGGGTCGCTCTTGGCGGAGGGGGCGTGCATCAGCACCACCGGGCAGCCTGCCCGGGCCACCACATCCATCGCGCGATCGTCGTAGCGCAGCGCCGAGATGTCGTTGACGACGGTCGCGCCTGCCGCAAGCGCCGCCTCCATCACCGCCGCCTTGCGCGTGTCGATCGACACCGCGACCCCGCCCCTGGCCAGCGCCGCGACGACGTCCTCGACCCGTTCGATCTCGTCGCCTTCCCAGATCAGCGGCGCACCGGGACGCGTCGATTCGCCGCCGACATCGACGATCGCGGCGCCGGCCACGCCCATCGCAAAACCGGCGTCGATCGCGGCGGCCCGGTCGACATGCTTGCCGCCGTCCGAAAAGCTGTCGGGGGTGACGTTCAAGATGCCCATCACTTGGGGTTCGCCAAGCCGGACCGTCCGCTCGCCGAGGTGCAGCACGCCGCGCGGACGCTGCGTCGCCGCGCGCTGCGCCGTCGCCGCTTCGGCGAGCGCATCGGGCATCGCCGCGATCCAGTCGTCCAGTTCGGGAACCGGCACGATCGCCGATTTCACGGCATGGTCGTCGCGCAGGCTGAGGTGCCACGCCGCGAACCAGATCATCGTGCCGGCGATGCGCAGGCAATCGTCGTCGAGCTCGTGCGGACGATCGACGAAACATGTGGGGCGTAGATAGACGCGGGCGTCTTCCCACGTCTTGCCGAAATCGGCCTTGGTCAGCGGTGCGAACATGCCTGTCCCTTACCCGTCATTGCGAGGAGCGTAGCGACGAAGCAATCTCCCAGCCATCGGCAAGGCATGCCGACAGCTGGAGATTGCTTCGCTTCGCTCGCAATGACACACGCATCAAGCCTCGTTCGCCAGCAACCAGTCCTGGCGAACGGCGTCGATCACGCGCAATTGCTTGCCGTCGTCGACGTGCCAGAAGGTCCAGCCGTTGCAGCTCGGCGCGCCCTGCACGCCCGCCCCGACCTTGTGGATCGATCCCGCGGGCTGCCCGTCGCATTCAAGGCTGCCGTCGACCCGCACCACCGCCTGCCAGCGGCGCTTGCTGTCGGTGAGCCGCGAGCCCGGCGCGATCATCCCGCATTCGACGAGCGTGCCAAAGGCCACGCGCGTCGCCGCCTTCGACGCCATCATCGTCCGGACCGCGCTTTCGTCCAGCGGCAGCGCCATCTCGATGCGCTCCTTCGCCGCTGCGATATAATCGTCCTCGCGCTCTATGCCGATAAAGTGGCGCCCCAGCCGCTTCGCGACCGCACCCGTGGTCCCGGTGCCGAAAAAGGGATCGAGAATGACGTCCCCCGGGTTCGAGCAGGCAAGCAGCACGCGATAGAGCAGCGCTTCGGGCTTTTGCGTCGGATGGACCTTGTGCCCGCCTTTCTTCAGCCGTTCCTGCCCCGCGCAGATCGGGATCAGCCAGTCGCTGCGCATCTGCAGTTCGTCGTTCAGCGTCTTCATCGCGCGGTAATTGAACGTATAGCGCGCCTTTTCGCCCATCGACGCCCAGATCAGCGTCTCGTGCGCGTTGGTGAAACGGGTGCCCTTGAAATTGGGCATCGGGTTCGCCTTGCGCCACACGACGTCGTTGAGGATCCAATAGCCCTGGTCCTGGAGCGCCGCGCCGACGCGGAAGATATTGTGATAGCTGCCGATCACCCAGATACTGCCATTGGGCTTCAATATGCGCTTCGCTTCCTTCAGCCACGCGTGGGTAAAGCGGTCATAGGTGCCCAGGCTGTCGAACTTGTCCCAATCGTCGTCGACCGCATCGACCTGGCTGCCATCGGGACGGAGCAGGTCGCCGCCGAGTTGGAGATTATAGGGCGGATCGGCAAAGATCATGTCGACCGACGCGGCAGGCAGCGAGCGCATCATCTCGATACAGTCGCCCTGCAATATACTGTCGAGCGGCAGGTCCGCCGGGGTCGCCTTCGCCGCCCGCTGCTTCGCTGCCGGCGCCTTGACCCGCTCCATCACACCCATGCTCTCGCCCCTCGTTCTTAACCAAAGAAGGCCTTGATGAGTCCGGCGAAACCCGCCGTCAAGCACGAGTCGCTAGGACTTAAGCCTGACGAAATGGTTAAGGCGGGGAGAACGAAAGGAGTCTGCCACGACATATGGAGTCGCGCGCGACGCCCGGACTCAACCACTGGTGGTGTGGCGATGAAGACTCAGCGGCGAAAAAAATCGTCCCTTCCGCCCACCCGCCAGCGGTGGGGGGCGAAAAATCCTCACAGCCCCGGATCGACCCCGGTCAGATCGATCGAACGCTCCCACAATTCGCGCGCCGCCCTGGGGTCGCGGGCAAAGGCGGTCGCGCGCGCGGGACCCGACGGTCCCGTCACCTCGCCAAGCCCCTGCGGCCCCAGATAATCGCCGCCTTGCACATGGGCGCCCGTCGCGGCTTGCAGGGTCGGCCAGGCCCCTTGCGCCGCGCTGTTGAAAAAGGGCGTCGCGAGCGGGGTCAGAAAGCGCAGCGGCGCAGGCAAATGGCGCTGCAATTCGGTCAGCGCGACGCCGGGGTGACAGCCGATCGCCTGCGTGGCGCGACCCGCCGCGCCGAGCCGCCGGTCGAGCTCGAACATGTGAAGCATGTTGGCGAGCTTGCTCATCTGATAGCGTTGCCAGTTATGATAGCTCCGGCTCGCGTCGAGGTCGCTGTAATCCATCGTGCCGCTGCGATGCGCCAGGCTGCCGGTCAGGACGATGCGGTCGTCGACATGCGGGTGGATCAGTCCGGTAAAGGCGAAATGCCCCAGATGGTTGACGCCGAATTGCAGCTCATATCCCTGCCGGGTCAGCGTGCGCGGCGGGATCATCACCCCGGCATTGTTGACCAGCACATCGATGCGCGGCCCGGCGCGCACCGCTGCCGCGGCGTCGCGCACCTGGTCGATATCGGCCAGGTCTAGCGGCTGGAACGCCAGGTCGGCTGCAGGGACGTCGGCGCGTATGCGCGCCATCGCCGCCTCGGCGCGGTCGGCGTCGCGACAGGCCAGGACCACGTGCCCGCCGCGAGCCGCAAGCAATTTCGCGACCTCGAACCCGATCCCGGCATTCGCCCCGGTGATCAGGAAGCGCCGCCCGGTCTGGGCCGCCACGTCGCCGGCCGTAAATCCCTTGCTCATCGCCCCTCCTACCCCCTCAGATCAGCGTCAGCTGCGCCACCGGCGCGAAACTCGATCGATGGAGCGGCGTCGGGCCGTGGAGGCGCAGCGCCGTCAGATGCTCGGGGGTACCATAACCCATGTTGCGCTCCCAGCCAAAGCCGGGGAAATCGCGCGCCGCGGCGACCATCACGCGGTCGCGATGCTCCTTGGCGACGATGCTCGCGGCCGAGATGCAGGGATGCAGCGCATCGCCCCCCACGACGGCGCGCGCAGAGTAGCGCCAGCGCGGCAACCGGTTGCCGTCGACGAGTATCTCGTGCGGGTCGCATCCCAACGCCTCGACGGCGCGCGTCATCGCCAGAAAGGTCGCCTGCAGGATATTGATCGCATCGATCTCCGCCACGCTCGCCTCGCCGACCCCCCAGCGGCAACGCGCCTTGATCTCGATGTCGAGTTCGGCGCGGCGCTTCGCGGTCAGCTTCTTCGAATCGTCGAGACCGTCGATCCCCGGCTCGCACAGGATCACCGCCGCCGCGACCACCGGGCCGGCGAGCGGTCCGCGCCCCGCCTCGTCGACGCCGACGATCAACATCGCCTCCCCTCTCGCTTGCGGGAGGGGCAGCGCGAGTTGCGCGCTTGCTCGCTAGTCGCAGCGGGCGGGGAGATCAGACGCGCCACGGCGGGAACCTGCGATATTCCGCCGCCTGATAGAGGCACAGGCGATTGCCCGCCGGATCGGTGAGCCGCGCCTCGCGCCAACCCCACTCCTCGTCCCGGGGCATCTGGTCGAAGCGCACCCCGCGCCGCGCCAGATAGGCGACCCAGGCGTCGAGCGCGCCGCTTTCGAGATAGGTCGTCGCGCCGCCCGCCGCGCCATCGCCGACGTGAATCGAGAGGGTGACGCCGTTTGCAGCCTCGAAGCGCGCATAGCCGCCCATTCCCTCGGCGCCCGGGCTATCGACGATCTGCGTCAGTCCGAGCTGCTTGTAAAAGGCGACCGACGCCGGATAATCGACAGCGGGCAGCGTGATCTGGTTGAGCGCCGGGCCGGTGAACAGGCCGTCGTTGCGCACCGTCTGCTGGCCCATCGGGCCATGTCCGCTCCCCAGCCCCGGCGCCCCCATCAGCGCAAGCCGCACGAAATCGCGCGCGCGCGCCACGGCGGGCTCCAGCGGCATACCCTGCGCCAGGCCGGTCGCAATCGCGCTCGCCAGCGTACAGCCGGTTCCATGTGTGTGCGGCGTGTCGATCCGCGGGGCTTCCCAGCGCGCCACCTCGCCGGCGTCGGCTTCGATCAGGCGATCGATCACCGTATCGCCATCGCCGTGACCGCCCTTCGCAAGCAGCGCGCTGCCTCGGGCCAGCACCGCCGACTCTCCCCCCAGCGCCGCCAGTTCGTCGATATTCGGCGTCGTAACGGTCGCGCGCGCCATCAAGGCCTCGAAGGCATGGATCGTCGCCGCATCGGCCAGCACCGATCCGCTTGTCGACACCATGACGGGATCGAACACCACCGCCGCGCCGACCAGGTCGGGGCGCGTCAGCCGCTCGGCGACCGCGGCGGCGGTTTCGGCGCTGCCGATCATGCCGATCTTGACCGCGTCGACGCCGATGTCGGCGACGACGCTGTCGATCTGTGCCAGCACCATCGCGGTCGGAACGGCGTGGACGTCCTGCACCCCGCGCGTGTTCTGCGCCGTGATCGCGGCGATTGCGGTCATCGCGTGACCGCCCAGCATCGTCACGGTCTTGATATCGGCCTGGATGCCGGCGCCGCCGCCGCTGTCGGAGCCCGCGATGATAAGGACGCGCGCGGTCATCGTCCGGCGATCAGCCCCGAGCCCCCGGATGCCGCCGCTCCGTCGAAGCGGGGAAACGGGCCAGCGCCG
>CAZSMB010000006.1:19756-35687 GCA_964607625.1 uncultured Sphingopyxis sp.
CCCCGAGCCCCCGGATGCCGCCGCTCCGTCGAAGCGGGGAAACGGGCCAGCGCCGGCCCCTCGCGCATCGGTCGGTCGAGCAGGTCGCCGCCGCAATTGGGACAACGCTCTTCCAGGCGATCCGCACACTCCGCGCAAAAGGTGCATTCGAGCGAACAGATGAAGGCGCCGTGCTTGTCGGCGGGCAGGTCGCGGCCGCACCGCTCGCAATCGGGACGCATTTCCAGCATGATAATCCTTTCTTCGCTCCGCATCGTCGGCGAAGCCCGGTTAGTGTTTCAATGGGCCGCGACGCGCACCGCGTCGCAGATCATGTCGACGACACGCTCGACTTCGCCGGCATCGTCGCCTTCGGCCATCACGCGGATGACCGGTTCGGTGCCCGACGCCCGGATCACCAGGCGTCCCCGCCCCGCAAGCGCGGCTTCACCCTCGGCGATCGCCGCCTGCACCTGTTCGTCGTCGAGCGGCCTGCCGCCCGCAAATCGGACATTCTTCAAAAGCTGCGGAACAGCGTCGAACTGGTGGAGCAATTCGCTAGCGGGCTTGCTCCCCGTAACGAGCTCGGCGAGCACCTGCAATGCCGCGAGGGTGCCATCGCCGGTCGTCGCATAATCCGACAGGATCATGTGACCCGACTGTTCCCCGCCGACATTGAAGCCCCCCTCGCGCATCCGTTCGAGGACATAGCGATCGCCCACCTTGGTGCGCTCGAGCGTCAGGCCCTCGCCCTGAAGGAAGCGTTCGAGGCCCAGGTTCGACATCACCGTGGCGACGACTCCGCCGCCGGTCAGCCGGCCCTGCCGCGCCCAGCTTGCACCGATCAGCGCCATGATCTGATCGCCGTCGATGATCGCGCCCGCCTCGTCGACGACGATCAGCCGGTCGGCGTCGCCGTCGAGCGCGATGCCGATGTCGGCGCCGCTTGCGACCACGGTTTCCTGCAACAGTGCGGGTGCCGTCGATCCGCACTGGTCGTTGATGTTCAGCCCGTTCGGCGTCACGCCCACCGCGACGACGTCGGCCCCAAGCTCCCAGAACACCGTCGGCGCGCTGTTATAGGCGGCGCCGTTGGCGCAATCGACGACGATCTTCAGCCCGTCGAGACGGATCGCCTGCGGCAGGCTCTGCTTGACCGCGTGGATATAGCGGCCGCGGGCATCCTCGATACGCTTGGCGCGACCGATCTGAGCGGGCTCGGCCAGCTTGGGTTCGACAGCCAGCAACGCCTCGATCTGCGCTTCGTCGGCATCGGACAATTTATATCCATCGGGACCGAACAGCTTGATGCCGTTGTCGGCAAAGGGATTGTGGCTCGCCGAAATCATCACGCCCAGGTCGGCGCGCATCGACCGCGCGAGCATCGCCACCGCCGGGGTCGGCATCGGCCCGACCTGCACCACGTCCATCCCGACGCTGGTGAAACCGGCAACCAGCGCATTTTCGATCATATAGCCCGACAGGCGCGTATCCTTGCCGATGACGACGCGATGCTTGTGCGCCCCGCGCAGGAAGTGCGCGCCCGCCGCCATGCCGACGCGCATCGCGACCTCGGCGGTCATCGGCGCCATGTTGGTCAGGCCGCGAATCCCGTCGGTTCCGAAAAACTTGCGCATGATGGCTCCGTTACCTAATCCCGGGGCAGGCCCTGCCCCGCGTCTCCGGGATGGCCCCCACGGAGCATTTCCCGGCCCGAAAACGGGTTCCCGTTCGTTCCGGGAGGTGCTCTATGTCACCGACTTTTGCTTGGCAAGCGGACCGGCGTGCCGCGGGGGAGAAAGCGACTTGAAATCGGCATGGATCATTCTTTCGGCGCTCATCGCCGGAATGCTGCTCGGGCTTGCGGTCGAGGCGGTCGGCCCCGACCTCGCGGCGCGCTCGCTCCCGTTCGTCGAACCGATCGGCCAGCTCTGGCTCAACGCGCTCAAGATGACGATCGTCCCGTTGATCGTCGCGCTGCTCATCACCGGCATCACCGCGACCGCCGACGCGGCGCGCGCCGGGTCGCTCGCGGGACGGGCGGTCGCGACCTTCCTCGTGGCGATCGTCATTTCGGGCGCGATGTCGCTGGTGATGACCCCGCTCCTGCTCCGGCTCTTTCCCCTGTCGGCGGACGCGGCGGCGGCGCTGCGCCACGGTCTCGGCGGTGCGGTCGAAACGGGCCCGTCCCCCAGCTTCGGCGATTTCCTGCTCGGGCTGATACCGACCAACCCGATCGCCGCCGCCGCCGACACCGCGATCCTTCCGCTCATCATCTTCACCACCGTCTTCGCCTTTGCGATTACGCGCATCGAACCCGATCAGCGGACGCAGCTGTCCAGCCTGTTCCGCGCGCTCGGCGACACGATGCTCGTGGTCATCGGCTGGGTGCTCGCGGTCGCGCCCCTCGGCGTCTTCGCGCTCGGCTATGCGCTGGCGATCAAGGCGGGCCTCGCGGCCTTCGGCGGGCTGGTCCATTATGTGCTGATCGTGTCGGCCATCGGCCTGTGCTGCGTGATTCTGGCTTTCGCGCTCGCCTTCTTCCTGGCGGGGCTGACCCCGCTGCGCTTCGCCCGGGCGATGATCCCGACCTTCGCGGTGGCGGTCGGCACCCAGAGTTCGCTCGCCAGCCTGCCCGCGATGCTCGAAGCGGCCGAAGAGCTGGGCGTCGACCCCCGCAAGGCCGACGTCGTCCTGCCGCTCGCGGTCGCGCTGTTCCGCTTCACCAGCACCGCGATGAACCTCGCGGTCGTGCTCTATATCGCGTGGCTCTTCGGCCTGCCCATCGGTCCGTGGGCGATGGCGGCGGGGTTGTTCGTCGCGGTCGCCTCGGCGCTCAGCGCGGTCAGCCTGCCCGGATCGATCAGCTATGTGACGTCGATCGCGCCGATCGCCGTGTCGATGGGCGTTCCCGTCGGGCCGCTCGGCCTGCTCGTCGCGGTCGAGACATTTCCCGATATCTGGCGTACGGTGGGCAATGTCATCGCCGACGTCGCCGCGACCAGATATGCGGCGCGCGGCGCCCCCGACGATAGCGATGGAGAGCCGGCATGAAATATCGCACCCTCGGCCAGGGCCTGAACGTATCCGCGATCGGTATCGGCTGCATGCCGATGATCAAGGGCGGCAACATCCTCTATGGCGAGACCGCCGACATGGACGAAGCGACGCGCACCATCCATCGCGCGATCGACCTTGGCGTCACCTTTTTCGACACCGCGCAAATCTATGGCCCCTTCACCAACGAGGAGCTGCTGGGATCGGCGATCGCGGGGAAGCGCGAGGGCCTCGTCATCGCGACCAAATTCGGCTTCCGGTTCGAGGGCAAGCAGATCGTCGGGGTGGACGGCACCCCCGAAAACGCCCGTCAGGCGTGCGAGGGGTCGCTCCGGCGGCTCGGCATCGACACGATCGACCTCTTCTACCAGCACCGCGTCGACCCGAACGTTCCGATCGAGGAAACCGTCGGCGGCATGATGGAGCTCGTCAACGAGGGCAAGGTCCGCCACATCGCCTTGTCCGAAGCCGGCCCCGATACGCTGCGCCGCGCCGCAAAGGCCGCGCCGATCGCCGCGCTGCAAAGCGAATATTCGATCTGGGAGCGCGAGGTCGAGGCGGAGATCCTGCCCGTCTGCCGCGAACATGGCATCGGTTTCGTGCCCTATTCGCCGCTCGGCCGCGGCTTCCTGACCGGGACGGTGCGCAGCCGCGACGACCTGCCCGAAACCGAC
Organism: uncultured Sphingopyxis sp.; assembly: GCA_964607625.1. Lineage (GTDB taxonomy): Bacteria > Pseudomonadota > Alphaproteobacteria > Sphingomonadales > Sphingomonadaceae > Sphingopyxis. Next base: position 23,467 of record CAZSMB010000006.1, read on the forward strand.
TGGCGCCGCAACGACCCGCGCTATTCGGACGAGAATCTGTCCGCCAACCTGCGCATCGTTGACGCGATCGCCGGCGTCGCGGCCCGGCATGGCGTCTCCAACGCGCAGGTCGCGCTCGCCTGGCTGCTTGCGCAGGGCGAAGACATCGTTCCGATCCCCGGCACCAAGCGCCGCGTCACGATGGAGGACAGCGTCGCTGCCGCCGACCTCACGCTCGATGCCGACGATCTCGCCGCGATCGCCGCCGCCGCACCGATGGGCGGCACCAGCGGCCCGCGCTACGGCGAACAGGGCATGCGGATGGTGCGGCTCTAGCCCCGTCCCCTGACCTCGTTCACCGCCTCGGCCAGCGCGTCGAGCTTGTGATGCAGGCGCATGATCTCCAGCTCGGCGCGCAGGTTGATTTCATAGTCGAGCTTCGCGGCCAGCCGGTCCTTCGCCGCCTGCCTGTTCTGGCTCATCATGATGACGGGTGCCTGGATCGCCGCGAGCGTCGACAGCATCAGGTTCAGGAAAATGAACGGATAGGGGTCGAACACCATCCCGAAGCGGTCGAGTACCCGCGAGTTGAGCAGCATCCAGGCCAGCAGCACGAGCGCGAAGACGATGATGAACGCCCACGAGCCGCCGATCGCCGCCACCCGGTCGGCGAGCCGGTCGCCGAGCGTCGCGCGTGCATCGTCGATGTCGGCGGCGTCGCGGCTCGTCGGCTCGCGGTCGGCGATCGCCCGGATGACGCGCCGTTCCTCCCGATCGAGCGCGTCGAGGGGCTTGCCGAGCAGGCGTTCGGCGAGATCCGAAAGATGCGTGTCACTGGTGGCCACCGGGGCCTACCCGATCCAGCGCCACAGGCCCGCAGCCATATAGCCGAGCGCGCCGTGCGCCCAGGTCGCCGCAAGCCAGACGACGATTCCGCCCAGCAGCGCATGGCCCCGCGGGATCGTGTCGCCCCACGGCGCGGCACCGCCGATCTGGCGCGCAAAGGGCACATAGCTGGTCCGCGCCGTCCAGTGGCGCCAGGCATCGCCCATCTGCTTCGCCTTCTTGACGTCCTGGCCCGCCGACCCGACCAGCGCGAGAAAGGCGATCGTCGCCGACAGCACGATCTGCCCCGGCGTCGGCACGACGAGCGCATGGGCGAATGCCCACAGGGCAAAGCCCCACATCATCGGATGCCGCGTGATGGCAAAGACCCCGCGCGGCGCCTTTTGCGCGGTAAAGGCGGCGCCCGGCGCGGGCAGGGCCGGATTGCCGACCAGCGACCCCATGAACAGGATGCTGGCAAGCAGCACGATCGCCGACGCCAGGGCCCACAGCGCGTCGCCCACCGCCCACAGCGGCGGCTCGGGCGGCATCCCGCGATAGGCCTGCACCACCAGCACCAGCGTCGCGATGGCAACCAGCGAATAGATCGCCTGGAAGGGGCGCTCGCCCATGCGTCCCGCAAGCGGTTCGCGCAATGGGTGCGACAGCACCAGGTGCGTACCGACGAACAGCACACAGGTCGCGATCAGCAAACTCATCGGTTCCACGGCCTTTCCTCCCCTTGCAAATCGGCCGCGCGAATCAGATGCGGCGGTTACCAGTCATAGGCATTGGGCAAGGCCCCTTCGACCGGGTCGGCGTACCGGTCGCGCAGCCGGTCCTGCCGCGTCGTCAGCGACTGGCGCTTGCCGTCGATCCAGATCGCGGTCGGACGGCTGCCCAGTTCGAGCGGGTCCTTGTCCCATATCACCACGTCGCCGACGCGCCCGGGTTTCAGCGAGCCGATGCGGTCGTCCATGCCGAGCGCGCGCGCCGGCCCGCTGCTGATCGAGGCAAAGGCCTGGTCCCAGCTCAACCCGCTTGCTCCCGGCATCCGGCCCTGCGCGACCAGGTTTCCGGCATATTGCATGGCATAACCCATTTTGTGCGCGTCGTCGTCGTCGAAGACCCCCACCGCGACGGTTACCCCCGCGGCTTCGAGGCGTCCGGCGTTCGACTGGGTCGCGCCCAGCTGTTCGAAACTGTTCGGGAGGTCGGTCAAGGGCGAGACGATCACCGGCACCCGCGCCGCGGCGATCTGCGGTGCCACCATCCAGCCTTCGGTCGCGCCGACCAGCACCAGCTTCAGCGCGGGAAAATCCTGCTTCAGCTTGACGACATTCAATATGTCGGCGGCGCGGTCGACGCGCACGAACAGCGGCGTCGTTCCGTCGACCACACGCACCAGCGCATCGGCGTCGGCGCGCTGGATCATCGCGTCATTGCCCCATTCGGCGAGCGCCGCGGGGTTGCGGGCATAGCTGCGCGCCGCGAGCAATTGTTCGCGGAACAGCAGGAAAGTGGCGGCGCGGCTGCCGCCCGCCTTCGATGCGCCATCCTCGCCAAAGGCGACATATTGCAGCGCGCGCGGACGCGTCACCATGTCCATGTCGTCACCCAGGTCGACGACCGCGCCCTGCCCGGCGAACAAATTGCTGCTGCCTCCCGGCGCGACGATCGCGCGCGTCACGCCGGCGGCGCGATTGACCGCGACGGGCGAGCCCATCGGATTCAGCGCCGGCGCGATGTCGAGCCCGGCCGAAAAGCGGGTGCGCGGCGCGCTGCGATCGTTGGTGCCGGACACCGCATCGACCTCGGTCAGCCCGACCCGGCTGAACGCCGCGACGATCCCAGGCGTAACATAATGTCCTGCGGCATCGACCGTCTCGATCCCCGCGGGCACCGCGACGCCCGCGCCCACCGCGACGACCTTGCCGCCGCGCACGACGACGGTGCCGCCCTCGACGGGCGCGCTGCCGTCGCCGATCACCAGCTTCGCATTGGTGATCGCAACGTCTTGGGCGCTGGCGGGAGTGGCCAAAGCCAGGACTGCGGTCAGCGCGCCTCCCAATCCCGCCGTGCCCCTGCCAAGGGCACGCAAAACGAGGGATCGGAGGTTCAGGAGAGTTCTCATTTCACATCTCCCTCGCCCGGTTGCCCCAGCTCGAAATCGCTGACCGGCCGTCGTTTGGGATCGTCGGCGTCGAACATCAGCGCGCCGTCGATCCAGACCTTTTCGGGCCGCGTATAGACGCTGAACGGATTGCCGTTCCACAGCACGACGTCGGCCATCTTTCCGGGTTTCAGGCTTCCCGTCTTGTCGGCGATGCCCAGCGCGGTCGCGGGGTTGATCGCCAGCCAGCGCCATGCGCGCTCGTCGCTGATCTCGATCCCCATCCGACGTCCGGCGGCCAGCGCCTTGGACGCTTCCTGGTTCAACCGCTGGATCTGGTTCGCATCGTCCGAATGGACGATCGCGCAGGCACCCGCCTGCTCGACCATCGGCAGGTTTTCCGGCACCGAGTCATAGGCTTCCATCTTGAAGCCCCACCAGTCGGCCCACAGCGCGGCGCAAATGCCTTCCTTTTTCAGCAGGTCGGCGATCTTGTACGCCTCGACCGCGTGGTGGAACGCCGTCACCTTATAGCCGAACTCGTGGCTCATATCGATCACCTGCGCCATTTCGTCGGCGCGATAGCAGTGATTGTGGATCAGGATTTCGCCCGACAGGACCCCGACAAGCGTCTCCATCGCCAGGTCGCGTTCGACCGGTTTACCCGCATCGAGCTTTTTCTTGTACGCCACCGCCTTGGCCCACATCTCGCGATCGACGGCCATATTGCCCATGCGGGTCGACGGCATGCGGCCCTTGCCGCCATAGACGCGTTTCGGATTCTCGCCGCACGCCATCTTCATGCCATAGGGTGCGCCGGGGAATTTCATCCCCTGCACCGTGCGCGCGGGCACATTCTTCAGCGTGACCGACCGGCCACCGATCAGATTGGCGCTGCCGGGCAGGATCTGCAGCGTCGTCACGCCGCCGTTCGCCAGCGCGCGGCTGAACCCCGGGTCCTGCGGCCAGACGCTATGCTCTGCCCACACGTCGGGGGTCGTCGGGCTCGTCATCTCGTTGCCGTCGCTCAGCGCATCGACGCTCGGCGAAGGATAGACGCCCAGGTGGCTGTGGACGTCGATCACGCCCGGGGTCACATATTTGCCGCGTCCGTCGATCACCAGCGCCCCGTCGGGGACCGGAGTCTCCGCCCCGCCAACGCGTTCGACCTTGCCGTCCGCCAGCACGACGGTGCCGCCGTCGATCCGGCCGCCCTCGCCGTCGAAGATCGTCACGCCCGTCACCGCGGTCACGCGGCCCGGATAGGCGTGATAGGTCGACGGATAGGGGTTCTTGTCGAACCCGCCCGACCCGGCCTCCGCCGTGGACGGCGTATCGCTCGCCGCCTGCGGACCCGCGCCGGTCGCCGCGCAGCCGGTGAACGCCAGCGCGACGGCAGCGAGCAGGCTGCCCCTGACACCCCGGACCATGATCAGTTCGCCGGCTTGGGTTCGGGATGGACGCCGGCGGCCTGCGCCTCGCCCAGTTCCTCGGCGCCCGCGACATCGGCATCGCTGTCGCGCAGCGTGTCGAGGTGCATCCACCGCTTGACGATCGGCGACAGTGCCAGCACGACGACCGCCACGCCAAGGGTGATCCAGCCGATCTCGTTATAGATCGACAGCGCCAGCTCCTTCGACATTTCGCCGCTCTCGCCGCCCGTCGCCTCGCCGATCTTGCCGGCCACGAAACTGCCGACCGCGGTCATGTAGAACCAGGCGCCCATGATCAGCGACGCCATGAACGACGGCGCCAGCCGGTTCATCGCGCTCAATCCGACCGGCGACAGGCAAAGTTCGCCCGTGGTATGGAGCAGATAGAGCAGGAAGACGAAGACCACCGGCGTCATCGCCTCCATCCCGACGCTCTTCGCGCCCCAGACGAAGACGAGGAAGCCCAGCCCGACCTGCGCGAGCGCCAGCGCGAATTTCGCGGGCGCCGACGGCTCGAGCCCGCGCTTGCCGAGCCATTGCCACAGCGCGGCAAACACCGGCGCGAACAGGATGATGTAGATGGGGTTGATCGACTGGAACACCGACGCCGGCACGCCGCCGATGTCGACATAGCGATCGGTATAAAGGTTGAAGCTGCCGCCAGCCTGTTCGAACAGGCCCCAGAACAGCGGGTTCAGCGCGATCAGGAACAAGATGGCGAAGATCCGCTCGCGCGGTTCCTTGTCCAGCTTGAACGCCTGGTAAAGGACCCAGCCGAGCAGCGCGATGCCCGAAATGATGAGCAGCGTCTGGATGACGTCCTGATACTGCACCAGCGCCCACATCACCGCCACGGCCGCGACGCCGACGCCATAGATGGTCAGCTCCTTCGAGCGTGCGAGCGGCGCGGGCGCTTCGCCGGCGCCGAGCAGCACCTTCTTGCCGAGCACGAAGACGATCAGGCCGGCGACCATGCCGATCCCCGCAAGGCCGAATCCATAGGCCCAGCCGACCGTCTGGCCCAGATAGCCGACCAGGATGGTGCCGAGCGCCGCGCCGACGTTGATGCCCATGTAAAAGATCGTATAGGCCGCGTCGCGGCGCATGTCGGTCAGGCGATAGAGCTGCCCGACCATCACCGAGATGTTCGCCTTCAGAAAGCCCGTGCCGACGATAATCAGCGCGAGGGCGAGCCAGAAGACGTTGATCGTCGGGTCTTCCTGTCCGCCGACGCCGTCGAACGCCATGAACAGGTGGCCGAGTGCCAGCAGCACCCCGCCGAACAGCACCGCCTTGCGCTGTCCCAGATAGCGGTCGGCCAGATAGCCGCCCAGAACGGGGGTGATATAGACCAGGCTGGTATAGGCGCCATAGATCAGGTTCGATTTGCCGTCCGAAAACAGCCAGTGCTGCGTCAGATAGAAAATCAGCAGCGCCCGCATGCCGTAATAGGAGAAACGCTCCCACATCTCGGCAAAGAACAGCATGTAGAGGCCCCGCGGGTGGCCGGCGAACTCGGGCTTCTTGCTGCCGGCGATCACCGCGCCGACCCCCAGGAATATCCCCAGGATCACGACCGCGATAACCGCGAGCCAGTCTCCTTCCTGCCACAAACCGATTGCTTTCATGCGTGTGCGTCCCTTGTCCCGGAATGATTTTTCTGCGGCTTTTGCCGTGCGAATGATCGGGCAACCTAACGCGAAAATGACGGATTGAAAGAATCTAATTGCGTGTGAAACCAGTGAACGCGTGCGGGCACCTCTTGCGAACCCCTCGCAAAAGGCCCACATGCCCCGCCATGTTCAACGACACCGCCTCGCTCCGCTCGTACCTCGCCACCCGCCGCTCGGGAAAGGCGCGCGACATCGTCGCTCCCGGCCCCGACCCCGCGCAGCTTCGCGATATCGTCGCGCTGGCGCTGCGCACCCCCGATCACGGCAAGCTCGCCCCGTGGCGGATCGTCACCGTCGCCGGCGACCAGCGCGACGCCTTCGCAGCCCTTCTCAAGCGCGCATGGATCGCCGAGCATCCGGGGGCCGAAAGGATGGACCTCTCGGCGCTCGACCAGTTCGCGCACCAGGCACCGTCGCTCGTGGTCCTCCTTGCGACCCCGGTCCGCGACAGCAAGATCCCGGTGTGGGAGCAACAGATGTCGGCCGGCGCGGTCGGCATGAACCTGCTCCACGCCGCGCATTCACACGGTTTCGTCGGCAGCTGGCTGACCGGCTGGGCGGCGTTCAACCGCGACGTCGCGGCGGCTTTCGGCGCGAAAGAGGGGGACGCGATCGTCGGCTTCTTCTTTTTCGGCACCGCAGGCGCCCCGCTGTCCGAACGCCCCCGGCCAGAATATGACGATGTCGTGAGCCACTGGGACATTTAATGTCGCCGCCGGGCGCATTTTTGGCAGGTTCGCGATTTGACTGTTCTGCTGTCTTATGGCATTAAGGCGGCATGCTCGATCAGTCCAAGCCCGTCTACCAGCGCCTGCGCGACGTGATCGCCAACGCAATCCTCGATGGCACCTATGGCGATGGCGACATGCTCCCGTCGGTCCGCTCGCTCGCGGCCGAAGAGGGGGCGAACCCGCTGACGGTGGCAAAGGCCTATCAGACCTTTCAGGACGAGGGGCTGGTCGTGGTCAAGCGCGGGGTCGGCATGTTCGTCGCCGACGGCGCGACCGACCGGCTGCGCGAGTTGATGCGCCAGGATTTCCTCAGCAACGTGTGGCCGCCGGTCGCCGCCCAGATGCGCCGCATCGGGCTCGACGCCCGCACGCTCCTCGACCTCAGCGACGCCTGATCCTCATTTGCCGATCTGCGCCGCCTTGTCGCGCAGCGCCTCGGCATTTTTCGCATCGCCGTCACCGTCGAGCAGGTCGGCGTAGATCAGCATGATATCGCGATTGAGCGGCTGGAGGCGATAGGCGCGCGCGATCGTCCGCAGCGCCCGCTTCGCATCGCCGTCCGCCACCTGCGCCCGCGCCAGCTCGCGCAGGATCACGACGTCGCGGTCGCCGATCCGGTGCCGGACGCGCTCGAAATGCGCGATCGCCCGGCTCCAATGCTCGAGGTCCATCGCCAGGTGCCCGGCCAGCCGGTCGGCGGCGATGCTTGACGGCTGGCTGTCGCGCAGCGCCAGGATCGCCGCCCCCGACCCGGCGCTGTCGCCGGCGCGGAACAGCGCGTTGGCGAGCCGGAGCGCCGCCTCCTCGCTCGCGTCGAGGTCGCGCGCCTTGCGATAGGCGGCGACGGCCAGGACAAGGCGGTCGTCGGCGACCGCGGCATCGCCCAGCAGAATGTGCGCGTCGGCGACCCCCGGATTGGCATCGCGCAGCCGCGTCGCGCGGGCCAGCGCGCGCGTCGGGTTGCCGCGCGCGATGTCCATCGAGATCGCCGGGATCGCCTTCGACGGGTCGAGCGGCGCGGCATCGGCCGCCATCGTCACCAGTGCATAATCGTCGTCGACGGCAAAGGGGGCCGCATCGCCGCGCGTCAGGCCCGCGGCACGGTCCTGATAGTCGGCCGACGTCCGCGCATCGCCCAGTTCCGCCGCGACCCGCGCCGCCAGCAGCAGCGACCAGCTGTCGGCGTCGGCGCGCGTCACGATCGGCGCAAGCGCCTCGGCCGCCGCCTCCGCATCGGCATCGGCCCAGTTGGCCGCGGCCAGGATCCGCCGCGCGGTCCAGTTATGCGGCTGCACCTCGATCAGCCGCTCGGCCCAGGTCGCCGCCAGCGCCTGCCCGCCAAGCTGCAATTCGACCACCGCGTTCAGCAGCATGACCCCCGGCGCGTCGTCCATCTGTCCGCGCGTGCGCTGGAGCAGGCTGCGCGCGAGCCGGTAGTTGTCGGCGCGCGCCGCGAGCACCGCCTGCAGATAATAGAGTCGCGGATCGCCCGGCGCGACCGCCGCCGCACGCCGCACCGCCGCCAGCATGTCGCGATAGCGGCCAAGGTCGCCGAAGGTCGCGGCCTGGTCGATCAGCGCACCAACGTTGCCGGGATCGGCCGCGAGCGCCTTGTCGTACCAGGGCAGCGACGCCGTCAGCCCCTGTTGCGCACGGATCAGGTTTGCCTTGATCGCCAGCGCCGCGCCGTTGCCGGGATCGAGCTCGATCGCATAATCCGCCGCATCGCGCGCGCCCATCGTGTCGGCATTGGCATCGCGAAAGCGCGCGACATCGACCCACAGCGCCGCGTTGCGCGGCAGTTCGCGCACCGCCCGGTCGAGCGCCTCGCGCGCCGCGCCCAGGTCGCCATTGTCCAGATGCACATCGCCCGCGACCCACGCCGCTTCGCCGACCATGTCGGGCGCGATCGGCCCGGCGTCGAGCGCCGCGAGCGCGCGATCGCCCTCGCCCTGCATCGCATAGGCGCGCGCGAGCAGCGGGCGCAGCACCTCGCCCGCACCCCCCGCCGCCAGTGCGTCCTTGACCGCCGCTTCCGCCGCCACGCCGTCGCCGAGTTCGATGGCGATCCGCGCCAGCGCGGCGCGTTCGCGCACCGCATCGGGATGATCGGCGACGAACCGCACCAGTTCGGTCCGCTGGCGTTCGAGCGCGACGCGCGGCGATTCGGGCTGGCCCTCGCCGCACCCGGCGAGCAGCAGCGCGGCGTACAGCGCCCCCGTCCGGACCCGGCGAAGGCTCATTCAGGCCTGCATCCGATATTGCTTGAGCAGGTCGTAAAGCGTCGGCCTGCTGATGCCGAGCAGCTTGGCCGCGGCGGAAATATTGCCCTCGCTCTGCGTCATCGCGCGGCGGATCGCGACGCGGTCGGCCGCCTCGCGCGCGCTGCGCAGGTTCAGCCACGTCGCTTCGTCATCGTCCGCGCCCGCCGCCAGGTCCAGGTCGTCCTTCACGACCTGCTTGCCGTCGGCCATGATCACGGCCCGCTTGATGCGGTTTTCCAGCTCGCGGACATTGCCGGGCCAGCGCGCTTCGTCGATCGCCTGCAGGGCGTCGGGCGCAAAGCCGCGCACCGCCGGGTTCATCTCGGGCGCATATTGGTGCAGGAAATGGCGCGCCAGCAGCACCGCGTCGCCCGGACGCTCGGCCAGCGCGGGAATCTTCACCACCATTTCGGCGAGCCGGTAATAGAGGTCGTCGCGAAAACTTCCCTCGGCGATCATCGCGTCGAGGTCGCGGTGCGTCGCGCACACGATCCGCGTGTCGACCGCGATCGGTTTGCGCCCGCCGATCCGCTCGATCGTCCGCTCCTGAAGGAAGCGGAGCAGCTTGACCTGCAGCGGCAGGGGAATGTCGCCGACCTCGTCGAGGAACAGCGTTCCTCCGTGCGCCAGCTCGATCTTGCCCTCGGTCGTCTTGACCGCCCCGGTAAAGGCACCCTTCTCGTGCCCGAACAATTCGCTTTCAAGCAGATTTTCGGGAATCGCGGCACAGTTGATCGCGACAAAGGCGCCGTCGCGCCGCCCGCTTGCCTCGTGCAGGCCGCGCGCGAGCAATTCCTTGCCCGTCCCGCTCGCGCCCAGCAGCATCACCGATACGCCCAGGTTCGCAACGCGTTCGATCGTGCGGGCGACCTTCAGCATCTCGGGCGCGCCGGTGATCATCCCGCCGAGCACGCGGTTGTCCGCCGCGCCGGCCTCGGCCAGCCGGGCATTCTCGACTTCCAGATCGCGGACGTGAAAGGCCCGGCGAACGATCAGGCCCAGCTCTTCGATATCGATGGGCTTCTGATAGAAATCCCACGCGCCGCTGGCGATCGCCGCCAGCGCGCTCGCGCGTTCGCCATGTCCCGACACGACGATGACCTTGGTATCGGGCTTGATCTCCAGGATCGCCTTCAGCACGCGGAACCCCTCGCGCGTTCCGTCGGGATCGGGCGGCAATCCCAGGTCGAGCGTCACGACTGCGGGCTCTTCGGCGCGCAGCAGGTCGATCGCGCTGTCATGGTCGCCCGCGATCAGCACCTGATAGTCGTCATACGCCCATTTGAGCTGCGTCTGCAGTCCGGGATCGTCCTCGACGACCAGCAGCTTGCGCGGCGCTTCGGTCCCCTCGCTCTTCATGATGCCACTTTCATCCAGTCTTCGCCGGCGCCGTCGGCGCCTTTCGTGTCCGCCAGCGGCAACCACAGGGTAAAGCGGCTGCCCTGCCCCGCCTCGCTCGCCACTTCGATCGTTCCGCCCATCGATTGCGCGAGGCCCAGCGCCTCGAACGCGCCCAGCCCGAAACCGCCATCCTTCGTCGACACAAAGGGCTTGAACAGCTCGTCGCGGATGAAATCGCGGGTCATCCCGCATCCCTGGTCGACCACGTCGATCCGTACCCGCCCGCTCTCCTTTGCGGCGAGCAGTTGCACGGCGCTTTCGGCGGGCGAGGCGTCGATCGCGTTGGTGGCCAGATGCTCGATGATCTGGCGCACCGCGTCGCTGTCGGCCCATGCCGCCAGCCCGGTTTCGCATCCGACGAACAGGGACCGCCGCGGTCGCATCTGCGCCGCGACCGAAGTCAGCAGCGGTTCGACCAGCACGCGCGCCGCTTCGTTGGGACGCCCCCGGTCACGCGGCGACAGACGGGCGAGCAGCCCGCTCAGCCGGCCCGCCGACAGTTTCAGCGTCTCGACCATGTCGGCGCGGAACTCGGGCTTGTCGGCGTGACGCTCGGCGTTGCGCGCCAGCAGAGCCAGCTGGCTCGCCAGATTCTTGATGTCGTGCATGATGAAGGCAAAGCGCCGGTTGAATTCGTCGAATCGCCGCGCTTCCGACAGCGCCGCCTGGCTCTGCGATTCGGCGATATAGCTCGCCGCCTGCTGCCCGGCGATGCGCAGCACGTCGAGGTCCTCCCAGTCGAGCGCCCGCGCGACCTCGGGCCGGTGCAGCACCGCGAGCGCGATCATCCGTCCGAAATGCAGGACGGGCACCACGACCCACGCGCGCCCGTCCTCGATCAGCCATGCGGGGAGCGCCAGTTCGTTGTCCGCTTCGCCGCCCCGGCGCACCGCGTCCAGGTCGACGATATGCTGGGTCTCCTGAAGCATGAAGGCACAGCGCAGCGACAATTCGGCGGTCTCGTCGGTTCCCGTCGGCCAATGCCATTGATCGGCGATGCGAAAGCCGCCCTGCGGGTCGGGCAGCATCAACAGCGCGGCCGGACTGCCGGTCAGTTCGGCCAGCGCCTTCGCGACCCGGCGATACAGCTTGCTGTCGCTCCCGCCCGCGGCGCTCGCGGCGGGCTGGCCCAGCGTCGCGGTGAAGCGCATCCACTCGGTCCGGTAATCGTAACGATGCTCGAAGAAATGCTTGGATATCGTTACCGACAACCACCCGCGCGCGCGATGCGATGCGAACAGCAAGGTTCCCGCGCTCAGGGCGACGATCAGGAACAGCCCCTGCGCCAGTTCGCCATAATCGCCGCCGATCAGCCGCGCCACCGCCCCCGCGAGCCCGATCAGGACCAGATAGGCCGCCGCGCAGACCAGCGCGATCGCGCGCATCGCCGCGGCGCGCGACAACCGCATCCGCTCGCGGCCGACGTCCATCGCGGAGAGGACGAATGTCGGCAGCAGGAGCAGCGCGACCGCCGGCGACAACAGGATCAGGGTCTCGGCTTCGCGCCCGGTCAGCGCGCCGATCAGCTGGACGTTGAGCTCATAGGCCCACAGCATCGCAAAGCCGCCCGCGACCGCGAGCACCGGCATGCGCAGCCCCGCGCTGCCGTGGCGCACGCCGGTGTCGACCAACAGCAGGCCGCCCGACGAAACGATCATCGCGACGATCGCGAGTCCCGGCACCATCCAGGGGGCAAGCCGCGTCCCCGCGAACAGCAGCGCCGCACCGCCCCCCACCGCCGCGACCAGGCACAGGGTCAGAAGCAGGCGCTGGATCAGGCGCAGCGGCTGCGACATCGGCGC
>CAZSMB010000006.1:35787-46221 GCA_964607625.1 uncultured Sphingopyxis sp.
GGCACAGGGTCAGAAGCAGGCGCTGGATCAGGCGCAGCGGCTGCGACATCGGCGCCTGTGCGGTCCAGAAGGTCGCACCCAGCCAGCCGAGCCATGCGATATTACGCAGCGCCCGGCCCGCCAGTCCCTGCGGCGATCCGGGGCCGAAAGCGTAAACGAGCAAGTACCACAGCGCGGTCGCTGCCGCCGCCGCGACCAGCCAGCGCGGCGCCGGGACCAGGATCGCCAGCCGCGCGCGCGGCCGGCTGAGCAGCCACAGCGTCACGACGGTGAACCCCGCCAGCACTGCGCCCGACAGGATTTCCGAAAGGGCGGCGAGCGCCGTCACCTCAGCGAACCCCCTCCGGCCACAGCACGACGCGGACGGTCTGGAGCAGGATCAGCAGGTCGAGAAACGGCGAATAATTCTTCGCGTAATACAGGTCATATTCCAGCTTCGCGCGCGCATCCTCGACCGAGGCGCCATAGGGATAGTTGATCTGCGCCCACCCGGTCAGCCCCGGCTTGACCATATGCCGTTCGGCATAGAACGGCAGGTCGCGGGTCAGTTCCTCGACAAAGGACGGGCGCTCGGGACGCGGCCCGACGAAGCTCATGTCACCTTTCAGCACGCACCACAGCTGCGGCAATTCGTCGATCCGCGTCTGGCGAATGATCTTCCCGACGCGCGTGATGCGCGGGTCGTTCTCGCTCGCCCAGACGGCCTTGCCGGCGGCTTCGGCATCGGTGCGCATCGAACGGATCTTCACGACGTCATAGGGTGCACCGAACAGGCCGACACGCGTCTGGCGATAGAAAACGGGGCCCTTGCTGTCGAGCTTGACCGCCAGGGCCGCGATCAGGACCAGCGGCAGGCCGATCACCAGCACGATCAGGCTGGCCACGATGTCGAACAATCGCTTGCCCGCCTTGGACAGGCGCTGGCCCGCCGAAAATCCGTCCGAGAAGATCAATCCGCTCGGGTTGGTGGTCGCCAGGTCGACCCGCCCGGTTTCGCGTTCGATGAAGCTTGCGATGTCGTTGACATGGACGCCGGTGGTCTTGACCCGCAACAGGTCGGCCAGCGGCAGCGAGCCGCGCCGCTCCTCCATCGCCAGCACCACTTCGCCGGCATTCAGCGCGATTGCGTGTTCGGCCAGGTTTGCGACGGTGCCGCGATGCAGCGCGCCGGGCACCGCTCGCTCGGCGTCGGACATCGCGATATGCCCGACGATGCTCAGCCCGCTGCCCGGCCGCTCCGCCAGCTCGGCGAGGCGCGCCGCGCGAGGCCCGGCGCCGAGCACCAGGATGCGGCGGCGAAACACGTCGGCGCCCGCGACCTGCGTCGCCGCGAGGCGGATCAGGAAAATGGCGACGACCGCAAGGATCATCGCGTAGAGGCTGTTCGCGCGCCACAGCGTCGCGGTCGGCAACAGAAAGCTCAGCAGCGACAGGAAGATCACGCCGAGCGATATCGCCGCGAGCAGCCGCGCGGAGGCGAAGCCCAGCCAGCGCAGCGCCTCGGTGCCGTACATGCCGACGGCCATCATCGCGAGCGAATTGGACAGCGCAAAGGTCAGCAGCGGCAGCCAGCGCGCACTCAGCGCGCCCGCGTCGAAACCCGACTGGTGGGCGTACAGGTGCCATGCCGCCTCGGCCGACAGCAGCAGCGCCGCGAACTCGATCAGCGCCAGCCAGACGACCGCGTGGGGGACATAATGCTTGAACAACCGGAACATGAAAAATCGCGCGCCCTTTCAACTGCGCCGCTATAGCCCCGCAGGTCTCAACTGTCGGTTAATTTTACACCGCGGCGATGGCGCCGCATCGCCGGGCGCGCGCTCGCATTTCGGGCCGCGCCGACGAACAAAATCCAACTTCCGCATTGCTAATGCGATTGACTCTCATTAGAGAGCCCTCCGCACCATCGTTTCACGCCATTGGGGGTCCATCCATGAAATCCGTTCGCTTCGTCCTGCTCGCCTGCACCGCGCTCGCCGGGGGTCACGCGTTTGCGGACGAAGTGGCTTCGCTCGACGATCAGGACCGCGACCAGATCGTCGTCACCGGCTATGCCGGCACCAAGACCGAGACGTCGCTGACCGAGCTTCCGCAGCCGATCAAGGTCATCACCGCCGACCAGTACGAGGCACAGGGGGCGATCAGCATCAGCGACACGGTGAAATATGCCGCCGGCGTTCTGGCCAATCCCTATGGCCGCGACACGCGCGTCGACGGCTTCAACGTCCGCGGCATCGACGCGCTGCAGTTTCGCGACGGGATGCGCGACATCTTCTCCTATTACGCCAGCATCACGTCGGACCCCTATAATTTCTCGCGGGTAGAGATCGTGCGCGGTCCCGCGTCGGTGCTCTTCGGCCAGGGGTCGATCGGCGGCCTCGTCAACCTCGTGTCGAAAAGCCCCGATTTCGAAACCCGCGGCGAACTGAACGCGGTCTACGGCAGCTACGACCGCAAGGAACTGCTCGGCGACATCAACTATGCGGTCTCGGATTCGCTCGCGGTGCGCGCGGTCGGCCGGGTGCGCGATTCGGGCACCTATGTCGACCATGTTCCCGACGATCGCGTCATGTTCGCCCCCTCCCTCCGCTGGAAGCCGACACCCGCGACCGATATCGTCCTCACCGGCCTGTACCAGGAGGACGACAGCGGCTCGACGTCGCAGTTCCTGCCGATCGTCGGCACCTTCCGCCCCAATCCCGGCGCCCCGGGCCAGCTCGACCGCTACACCTTCGTCGGCAAGCCGGGCTGGGATCGCTACAACGGCCGCTCGCTCCAGGGAATGGGCAGCGTCACGCACGATTTCTCCGACGCGGTGCGGCTCAGCCTCAAGGCGCGCTACATCGACAGCGATCTCGAATATTTCACCCATTATACCAACAGCTACAGCAACCCGACCGATCCCTACGGGCCCGACCGCCGCACGATCGGGCTCTATGCCGATGCCAGCGATGCGCGGATGAACGTCTTTTCGACCGACAACAATCTGCAACTCCGCTTCGGCACCGGTCCCGACATCGAACACAAGCTGCTGGTCGGGGTCGACTATAGCTGGAACAAGGTCGGCAAGCGTTACGCCGGCGGGTACGAGGTCATCGACCTCTATGATATCGACCGCGATGCGCTGCTGACCTACGATCCGACCGGGCCGTTCACCGAGGAATCGCAAAAGCAGCTCGGCGTCTATGTTCAGGACCAGATCCGCTTTTACGACCGCGTCTCTGTCGTGCTCGGGGCGCGGCGCGACCGGGTGACATCGGCGGGCAATACCGACCATGCCACCACCTTCCGCGCCGGGATCATCGGCGAGATCGGCGCCGGCATCTCGCCTTTCTTCAGCTATACCGAGAGCTTCCTGCCGATCGCCGGCTTCCTGACCGACGTCGACGGAACCATCGGCGACCCGTTCAAGCCCCAGACCGGCAAGCAGTTCGAAGCGGGATTCAAGTGGCAGCCCGCACCCGACACGCTGGTCACGATCACGGCCTTTCACATCAAGGAGCGCAATCGCGTCCTCTACGGCGAAGGCAGTTCCACCACCCAGTCGGGCGAGCTGACCACCAAGGGCGTCGAGTTCGAGGCAAGCCATACGCTGCCCGGCAATTTCGAGCTGCTGGTCAACTATGGCTATAACAAGCTGCGGTCGGAAACGAACACCGACCTCGACTATCTGCCGCGCCATATCGCGTCGGTCTGGTCGACCAAGACCTTCGGCTTGCCCGGCGAAGCGCAGTTGCGTCTGGGCGCCGGCGTCGTCTACACCGGCAAGCGCCGGTCGGACGGTCCGGCGTGGAACATCACCACGCCCGGCAACACCACCGTCGACGCGCTGGCCGAGATCACGTGGGACAAGTGGCGCTTTGCGGTGAATGCGACCAACCTTCTCGACAACCGCTTCTATGCCTCGTGCCTTGCGCGCGGCGACTGTTTCATGGGCGCGCCGCGCAACGTAATGGCGACGGTCGGCTACCGCTTCCAGTGAGCGACGCCTCGCCTCTCGTCTGGGCCGGGTCGGCGGTCGCGGTAGCCGGGGTGCTGCTGCTCCGCCGCGCCTGGGGCCTGCCCCGGCGCTCGGCAGCGCAGAATGGCATCGCCTGGCTCCTGCTTCTTGCGGGCGCGGTTCTTGGCGGCGCCGGCAATGGCGCCTGGGGGGTCTCGATCGTTTCGCTGTTCGCGATGACCGCCGCGACGCTGCTCCTAGCCCAGGCCGCCGCGACGTCGCGCCCCGCCAGGGTGCGGGCCTCGGACCGCAAGGCGCATATCCTGCCCGAACGCGGTGAGCCGCGGCATATCGGCCGCCGCCTGCTGACCTTCGCGGTCACCGTGCCGCTCGCGCTCGCCGCCGCGCTGCTCGTCGCGCTCGGCGCGCGCGCCGCGGCGATGCTCGCCGGCGCGGCGGAGGCCGACGGCACCGGCCTCGCCCTCCTCCTTCTGCCGCTTGTCTGGAGCCTCCTCGCCTTCGCGCTGCTGATGCTGCCGCGCCGCCGCGACCAATATCTGTGGCTCGCCGTCCCCGCCATCGCTGGGCTCGGCCTGATCTGGATCGGAACCGCCGCATGACCCAGCCTATCGCCAAGGGCACGGTCCAGCGCGCGCTCCACGCGCACGCCGCCATCGGTCTCCTCGCCTCGGCGCTTCTCTATCTGGTCTGCCTGACCGGAACCGTCGTCGTATTCTATCAGGAGTGGCAGCGGATCGAACAGCCGGACGCCCCCGAAATGGCCGCCATCGCCCCCGATGCGGTCCAGCGGGCGGTAGCGGCGGCGCTCGCGGCCGACGCCGACAAGCCGCCGACAACGCATCTCTATGTCCATATGCCGGTCCCCGACCTGCCGCGCACGACGATCACCACCGACCATCGCGCCTTTCACGTCAATTCCGACGGCACCCTCGCCGGGCCAGAGGAAAATGCCTGGTCCGAATTCCTCCTCGGCGCCCATTATGCGCTCAACATCCCCGGCCTTGTCGGCATGACGATCGTCGGCATCCTGGGGGTGATGATCGTCGCGCTGTCGCTGTCCGGAGTCATCGCGCATCCGCGTATCTTCCGCGACGCCTTTCGCCTTCGCGCACGCGATCATCAAGGCGTCGGGCTCGCCGACTGGCACAACCGGCTCAGCGTCTGGACGCTGCCCTTCGCGCTCGCGATCGCCCTGACCGGGGCCATGATCGGGCTCGGCTCGATCGGCGCGTGGGGGCTCGCCACCGCCTTCTATGACGGCGATGTCGAGGCCGCCTATGCCCCGATCTTCGGCGGCGAGGCCGAACCCGACCCGCGTCCGGCGCCGCTTGCGAACGTCGCCGCCCCGCTCGCATGGATCGCGGCGCAGCATCCCGCCGTCCGCCCGACCTATGTCGTCGTCCACGACCCGCAGACGCGCGGCCAGCATGTCCAGATCCTCGCCGAGCATCCGCAGCGGCTGATCTATGGCGAAGCCTATGATTTCGACGCCGACGGCCGGTTTCAGGGCACCGTCGGCCTGTCCGACGGCCCGCTCGGGCGCCAGATGGCGGCCTCGACCTATAACCTTCATTTCGGCAATTACGGCGGCCTGCCGGTCAAGCTCGCCTATATCGTCTTCGGCCTCGCGCTGACCGTCGTCGTCGCCACGGGCACCTCGATCTGGCTCGGCAAGCGGGCGCGCCGCGGCCTCCACGAACCCCGGCTGCGCGCCGGTTGGGACGGCGTGATCTGGGGCGTGCCGCTCGCGCTCGCGCTGGCCTTCCTCGCCCGCCTGCTGATCGGAAACGCCGCACCGCTCGCCGCGATCTTCTGGATCGCAAGCGCCGCGATCCCCGTCGCCGCCATCGCCTTCCCGGCGCGGCGACCAAAGCGGCTGCTGCAATATCTGCTGTGCGGGACGCTCGCGCTCTCACTGGCGTCATGGATCGCTCTATAGGGGGTACGCCCGCGCTATCCGGCGTCCCCGCCGGCCCGCGCGCCCAGCACGCGATATTTGATCGCGGTCCAGTCGGCAAAGCGCCAGAAGGTCGGGCTGTCGCGGTACAGGATGCGCGGATGTTCGTCGGCGGGGACGACCAGCCGGTCGAACGGCTCGCATTCGTTCAGCGTCTCGCAGTCGAAGAAGACCCGCACGACGACGCCTTCGTTCGCCTCGCCGCCGCTTTCGATCACGACGCCAAGCTCGCTCGTCGACAGGCGCACCAGCGTCCCCGTCGGAAATATGCCCAGGCTGTCGGCAAAACGGTCGAGCAGCCTGGAGTCGAAATGGCCGGACCATTTCTGCATTTCGGACAGCGCCTCGACCGGGGTCCAGGCGCGCTTGTACGGCCGGTCGGACGTGATCGCGTCATAGACGTCGCAGATTGCGCCGAGCCGCGCGAACAGCGAGACCGCCTCGCCTTCCATATTGCCGGGATAACCGGTCCCGTCGAGTTTCTCGTGATGGCGCAGGCACACCTCCAGCGCCGCCGCCGGCACATCGGGCGACTGCGACAGCAGCCGATGTCCCGCCAGCGGGTGCGCGCGTACCGATTGCCACTCGCGCTCCGACAGGCTGCCCTGCTTGTTCAGCACCGTGCCCGGCACCGCGACCTTGCCGACGTCGTGGAGCAGCCCGGCGACCCCCAGATCCTGCACCGCCGCGGCGTCGAGGTCCAGGTGGCGCGCAAAGTTCATCATCAGCGCGGCGACGGCGACCGAGTGCAGATAGGTATATTCGTCCTTGCGCTTCAACCGGACCAGATTCAGCAGTGCCTTTGCGTCGCGTTCGATCGAGGTGCCGATCGCGCGCGCCAGCGGTACCATCCGCCGGGCGGTGACGGCGCGCCCCAGCCGCGCATCCTCGAACATGTCGAGCACCGCCTTGCCCGACCGTTCGACCAGCTTCTGCGCGCGGCGCCGCTCGGCGCGATAGCCGGTCCGCCGCAGCGTCGCCTCGCGCGGTGGTGCGGGCGGCGGCAACAACGGTTCGCCGGCGTCGTAGCGGAGCGCCAGCGACGGTACCGTGCGCGCCGCGCCGCGCCGCCTTCCGCCCCCCTTGCCTCCGCGCAGCGGCGGCGCGACGGGCAACGGCGCTTCGGGCGCGATATCGCCGCGCTCGGTATCGATCACCAGCCCTTCGATCCGCGAATTGCGGATACGCATCACCTCGTCGAGCGAGGATATCCTGAAATTCCGGCGCCAGAACGGATGATCGAACCACGACCCTTCAAAGGCGTGGACGAACATCCCGATCTCGACATCCTCCGGACTGATCCTGTGTAGCATGCACCCTGGGTCCCGTGCGCGCGATTGACCTGAAAGAGGGATAACGGCGCGAAAAGCGCGGACTTAAATCACCAGGGGGATATCCGTCTCCGGCTCCAAGTGAAGCGTAGAGCAGCTTGGGACCTTGACCTTTAAGCTGACCGGTGGAGGCTTGACCGCAGCGGCGGCATTCTATATTTCTATATTTATCGAATCATTGGAGTATGAAATGGAAGCCGACCGTGTGATCCGCGCCCTGTCTGCGCTGGCGCAAGAGCATCGTCTCGCCGCCTTCCGCCTGCTTGTACAGGCCGGGGAGCAAGGTGTTGCGGCTGGGGCTCTGGCTGAAAAACTGGATGTCCCGCCATCCTCGATGAGCTTTCATCTGGCCCAGCTTGCCAATGCGGGGCTCGTTGCACAGCGACGCGAAAGCCGCTCGATCATCTATTCGGCGGACTATGCCGCCATGAATGGACTGATGGGCTATCTCATCGAAAACTGCTGCGGCGGCATATCCTGTTCCGCAAACGCCTGCCTTCCTGCCCCCCAGCGAAAGAGCGCCTGATGAAACGCTTTCATGTGCATGTCGGCGTAACCGACATGGAGAAGTCGGTCGCCTTTTATTCCAGCCTGTTCGGTGCAGAGCCGTCCGTCGTCAAAACCGACTACGCCAAGTGGATGCTTGACGATCCGCGCGTAAATTTTGCGATCTCGATGCGCGATGACGCCGCCAAGGGCATCGAACATGTCGGTTTGCAAGTGGAGAGCCCGGCCGAGCTCGAAGAGGTCTATGGCCGCCTCGCGGCTGCGGAGCGTCCGGTGCTGCACGAGGGCACAACCACCTGTTGTTATGCGCAATCGGAAAAGAGCTGGATTGCTGATCCCGATGGCGTGGTGTGGGAAGCCTTCCTGACGGAAGGCGAGAGCACAACCTACGGCGGCAGTCCGGACCTCAACCAACTCGTGTCCGGTAACGCCGCGACAAGCGCATGCTGCGCACCGCGCTTCGCTCCCGCCAAAACCTCTTGTTGCTGAGGCAATCCATGTCCGATACGCCCCTGAACGTGTTGTTCCTTTGCACGGGCAATTCCGCTCGCTCGATCCTGGGCGAAGCAATCCTCAACCATGACGGTGAAGGCCGTTTCAAGGCCTACAGTGCCGGAAGCAATCCCACCGGGAGGTCAACCCCTGGGCCATTCGAACGCTCAAGACGTTGGGTTATCAGGCCGAGGGATATCGCTCGAAAAGCTGGAGCGAGTTCGCCGATGGACCGGAATTCGACCTGATCTTCACCGTCTGTGACAGCGCGGCTTCGGAGACTTGCCCGGTCTGGCCCGGCCACCCGACGTCGGCACATTGGGGCATTCCCGACCCGGCTGCGGTCGACGGCAACGACGCCGAAAAGGCGGCAGCCTTTCTCGACGCCTTTCGCATGCTCAGGCGGCGGATCGATCTGATGCTCGCGCTGCCGATTGCAAATCTGGAACAACTTGCCTTGCGCGAAAAGCTGCATGCCATCGGGCGGGAGGCGGACCAGCAATGACTGCCCCCATCGCCGGAAACGACGCTCGTGCGGCGGGTCTTGGCCTGTTCGAGAAATGGCTTTCGGTCTGGGTTGGCGCGGCAATCCTCGCAGGAATCGCGTTGGGTAACATGATCCCCAGCTTGTTCGCCTCGCTTGCCGCAATCGAATATGCTTCGGTCAATCTCGTCGTAGCGGTGCTCATCTGGGCCATGATTTTCCCGATGATGGTCTCCGTCGATTTCGGGGCAGTTCGGCGGGTCGGCGACCGACCCAAAGGACTCATCATCACGCTGGTGGTGAACTGGCTCATCAAGCCCTTTACCATGGCAGCCCTCGGCGTATTGTTCTTCGATATCGTCTTTTCGGATCTCATCGAGCCCGCCGACGCCAAGCAATATATCGCTGGGCTCATCCTGCTTGGGGCCGCTCCCTGCACCGCGATGGTGTTCGTGTGGTCGCAACTCACCAAGGGCGATCCGGCCTATACGCTCGTTCAGGTCGCGGCGAACGATCTCATCATGATCGTCGCTTTCGCGCCCATCGTCGCGCTGCTGCTCGGCGTTACCGATATCGCAGTCCCCTGGGAGACGTTGCTGCTGTCGGTGGCGCTCTACGTTGTCGTACCGCTCGCCGCGGGAGCCTTCGCGCGCTATCAGTTGCTCGCCGCGCATAGAGGCGATGAAGCAGCGGTTTCGAATTTCACCGCACACATGAAACCGCTCTCTATCGTGGGTCTGCTGCTGACGGTGCTGCTCCTGTTCGGCTTCCAGGCGAAAATCATCGTCGCTCGCCCGTTGCTGATCGCACTGATCGCTGCGCCGATCGTGATTCAGAGCTATGGTATCTTTCTGTTCGCTTACGGGTGGGCAAAGGCTTGGAAAGTGCCGCATGCGGTGGCTGCACCTTGCGCACTGATCGGCACGTCCAATTTCTTCGAACTGGCTGTGGCAGTGGCTATCGGCCTATTCGGGCTTGGGAGCGGTGCTGCGTTGGCGACGGTCGTCGGGGTGCTGGTGGAGGTGCCGGTGATGTTGTCTTTGGTCGCGATTGCGAACCGGACGCGGGGTATTTTCGCGGTCGACTAGGCCACAGGCATACGGTCGGCTTCCTACCACCACTTCGCCGTTCGTTACCGATCCGGAATTCTGCGACGACGGCAACGGGACGCGCCTCTCCCCGCCCGAACTCGCCCCGCCACTAATCCCCCGCGAAATCGAACGCCGACACGCCGCGCTCGCCCTCGCGGAAGCGCAGCGTGCGGCCGAGTGGCGGCATCGAGCGCTGGATGCAGCCGCTGCGCGTGCAGCGCCGGCACCCCAGCCCGATCGCGGTCGCGGGCGCGCGCATCAGGTCGATGCCGCGCGCGGCGGTCAGCGGCGCGGCGACTTTCGCATCAACGCCGACGCAGACCGCGAAGCGCGCCGGCGGGCCGCTGCCCGTCGCGCCGGGCGCCGCGACGCTACGGCTCTGGGTGAACCAGCGCGAGCCGTCCTCGAGTTCGACGAGGTCGGCGATCACTTCGCCGGGCCGCGCGAACGCTTCGTGCACGCCCCACAGTGGACAGCGCGTGTCGCCGTCCGTGAGCGGCGACTGGCTCGCACCGCTGTACCGCTTGCTCCCCTGCCCCGCGCGGTCGATGCGCAGCATGAAGAAGGGCAGCCCGCGCGCGCCGACCCGCTGGAGCGTGGTCAGCCGGTGC
>CAZSMB010000007.1:0-18715 GCA_964607625.1 uncultured Sphingopyxis sp.
CCCATGCTAAGCGCCGCGCCACCATGACGACCTATAAATCCGACCTGCTGCGCCTTCTCGACGAGCGAGGCTATATCCACCAGATGACCGACGCGGAAGGGCTCGATGCACTCGCCGCCGGACAGGTCGTTCCTGGCTATATCGGCTTCGATGCGACCGCGCCGAGCCTGCACGTCGGCAGCCTGGTGCAGATCATGATGCTGCGCCGCCTGCAACAGACCGGGCACAAGCCCATCGTGCTGATGGGCGGCGGAACGACCCGGATCGGCGATCCCACCGGCCGCGACGAAAGCCGCAAGATGCTGGACGATGCGACGATCGAGGCGAATATCGCATCGATCCGCACGATCTTCGAACCTTTCCTGACCTTCGGCGACGGTCCGACCGATGCGGTGATGGTCAACAATCACGACTGGCTCGGGCAGCTCGGCTATATCGAGTTGCTGCAGGAGGTCGGCACCCACTTCACGATCAACCGGATGCTGACCTTCGACTCGGTCAAATTGCGGCTCGAGCGCGAGCAGCCGATGACCTTCCTCGAATTCAATTACATGATCCTGCAAGGCTATGATTTCCGCCACCTGTCGAAAGCGATGGGGGTAAGGCTGCAAATGGGCGGATCGGACCAGTGGGGCAATATCGTCAACGGGCTCGAACTCGGCCGCCGCATGGACGGCAGCGAGCTGTACGGACTGACGACTCCGCTGCTGACCACCGCGGCGGGCGCGAAAATGGGCAAGACCGCCGCCGGCGCGGTCTGGCTCAATGCCGATCAACTGTCCCATTTTGACTATTGGCAATATTGGCGGAACACTGACGATCGCGACGTCGGCAAGTTCCTGAAGCTCTTTACCGACCTGCCGCTGACCGACATCGCCCGCCTCGAAGCCCTCGAGGGAGCCGAGATCAATGAGGCGAAGAAGATCCTCGCCAATGAAGCGACCGCAATGTGCCGCGGCGCGGACGCCGCGCGCGCCGCCGCCGAGACCGCCGCGCAAACCTTTGAAAAGGGGCATATCGGCGGCGACCTTCCGCAAGCCGCCGCCCCCGCCGAAGGCCTGCGCATCGTCGATGCGCTGCGCGAGCTGGGGTTTGCCGCGTCGAACAAGGAGGCGCGGCGCAAGCTCGACGAAGGCGCGGTCAAGGTCGACGGCGCGGTGATCCGCGACCCGCATCACCTGATCCAGCCGGCGGCGGAGCCGGTCCCGGTGAGCCTGGGCGCCAAAAAGCACGGTCTTGTCACGCGCTGAAAGGGGCGCGACCGTTTACCGATTCTTGAGGAATCGGGTTGATCTTCGCCCGCCAGACCAGCAGGGTTGGGATTATGCGCAAGATCGATACGAACAAGGCTCATTATGTCGGGCTCGACCAGCGGCTGTCGCCGCGTAGCGACGTGTACTGCCGCTTGCCCGTCGTGCTGCCCGACGGACGGCAGGACATGTGTACTTGCGTCAACATTAGTGCCGACGGGTTGCTGATGCGGTTCGAGCAGACGCTGGAGCCCGGCGAGGTCGTCGTGTTCCGGATGCCGATCGTCGGCCGCGTCGCGGCCAAGGTCGTCTGGTCGCTGGGCGGCAAGACCGGGGTGCAGTTCGAAACGATGATCTCGGTCGAGGATTATCTGCCGACGATCCGCGCGATGGGTGCGCGGGGCGACGTGAATTAAAACACTGTCGCTATAGTCGGACCTGCCTTTCCGTTCGTGTCGAGCGAAGAGGGGCGGTGTAGATTGGCCCTTGTCCCCCTCGCCTCCCTATGCGTCATTGCGAGCGGAAGAAGCGCCGTGGAGATTTATCGTCTAGCCGCTCCGTAGCAATGGCACCGCCGCATCGCGTTCGAAGAGATAGAGGCAGAGGCGCACCGCCTCGCCCCGTACCCCGTCCATGCCGCCATCGCGCTCGACGAACAGCCGCGCATCGTCGTGCGCGACCGGGAGCAGCCGCACGAGCCGTTCGGGTGTGGCGAGCCGATAATCGGCATCGCCCGACTGTTTCAGGCCCAAAAGCTCTCCGCCGCCGCGCAGCTCAAGGTCCTTTTCGGCAATCACGAACCCGTCGTTCGTCTCGCGCATCAGTGCCAGCCGCTCGCGTGCGGTTTCGGAGAGAGTCGGCGACCGCAGCAGCAGGCACACCGACTTCGCGGTGCCGCGCCCGACGCGGCCGCGCAGCTGGTGGAGCTGCGCCAGGCCGAAGCGATCGGCATGTTCGACGATCATCAGGCTGGCGGCGGGGACGTTGACCCCGACCTCGATCACCGTGGTGGCGACGAGGACGCCGATCTCCCCCGCCTCGAAGCGCGCCATTACCGCATCCTTGTCGGGGCCCTTCATGCGGCCGTGGACAAGGCCGACGCGCGCATCGCCAAGCCGCGCGCGCAGCAGCACCGCGCGCTCCTCCGCCGCCGCGAGTTCGCTCGCCTCGCTTTCGGCGACGAGCGGGCACACCCAATAGGCCTGCGCGCCGCTGGCAAGATGGCGTTCGAGCGCTCCGACGACCTCGTCGAGCCGCTCGACTGACATGACGCGGGTGTCGACCGGGGTGCGTCCCGGGGGCATTTCGTCGATTTGCGACACGTCCATCTCGCCGTGATTCGCCAGTTGCAACGTGCGCGGGATCGGGGTCGCCGTCATCACCAGCAGATGCGGCGGACGCGCCGCCTTGCTCGTCAGCATCAACCGCTGCGCGACGCCGAAACGATGCTGTTCGTCGACCACGACGAGCGCCAGGTCGCGATAATTCACCGCCTCCTGAAAGATCGCGTGGGTGCCGACGAGGATGTCGATGCTGCCGTCGGCGAGCCCCATCAACGTCGATTCGCGGATGCGCCCCTTGTCGCGCCCGGTGAGGATCGCGAGATTCACCGGCAGCCCCGCGAGCATCGATTGCAGGGTCGCGTAATGCTGGCGGGCGAGGATTTCGGTCGGCGCGAGCAGCGCAGCCTGCGTCCCCGCCTCGACCGCACTCAACATTGCGCGCAGCGCCACCAGCGTCTTGCCCGACCCGACATCGCCCTGCAGCATGCGCAGCATCGGCGTGTCCTGCGCCATGTCGCCCGCGATCTCGCGCCCGACGCGCTCCTGTGCGCCCGTGAGCCCGAACGGCAGGTCGAGCGCCCCGGTCAGTCGCCCGTCGCCGCGCACCGCGCGACCCTTGCGCGTCCTCAATCCCTGCCGGATCAGCATCAGCGCGACCTGGCTTGCAAAAATCTCGTCATAGGCGAGCCGGTCATGCGCCACCTCGTCGCGCGGGGTCGCGTGCGCGCGCGCCATCGCCTCGCGCCATGCGGGCCAGCCGCGGCTCGCGCGCAGCGGCGCGTCGATCCATTCGGCAAGCTCGGGCCGCCGCTCGAGCGCGATCTCGGCGAGCTGCGACAGCCGCGCATTGGTCAGTCCCTCGGTAAGCGGATAGACGGGCTCGTGGACCGCGATCGCGTCGTCGTCGCCCGGTTCGGTCACATGGTCGGGATGGACGATCTGGCGCATGTCGCCGTAAAGGTCGAGCCGCCCCGACACCCGGCGCTTTTCGCCAAGCGGAAAAAGCTTGCGCGCGAGGCCGGAGGTGCGGCCGAAATAGACGAGCCGCACATGGTCGCCCGCGCTGTCGAACGCCTCGACTCCGAAGGGCGCGCGCGGAGAGCGGCCCGGGCGATAGTCCTGCGCGGTCACGTCGACGATGATCGTCTGCCCCGGCTGCGCGTCGTCGAGGCGGTCGACGGGTACGCGCGATATCAGCCCCGTCGGCAGGTGGAACAGCACGTCGACCACCCGCTCGAGCCCCAGCCGCGCGAGCGGCTTGGCGAGCTGCGGCCCGACGCCCTTGAGGTCGGTGAGCGCGGCAAAGAGCGGGTTGAGGATTTCGGGTCGCATGGCTAGGGCATGTCTAGCCTCGCCTTTCCGTTCGTGTCGAGCGAAGGAAACCCGGCCCTCTTCCGTTTGTGCTGAGCCTGTCGAAGCACCGTCCCTGTTTTCCGGCGGCGCAAAAGACAGAACAGCCCTTCGACAAGCTCAGGGCGAACGGTGAGTGGATGCGACATCCGTTTCCGCTTCATCGCTCGCGCGATTAAAAGGTCCGCCATGCAAGATCGCCTGAAACGTCTGAAATTCCGCGCTTGGCACCGCGGCACGCGCGAGGCCGACTATATGATCGGCGGCTTTTTCGATCGCTATTCGCCCAAATGGGGCGACGACGAGATCGCGTGGTTCGAGGCGGTGTGCGACGAAGATGACGTCGACATCATGGCATGGGCGCTCGGCACCGGGCATCCGCCTGCGCATCTCGACCGGCCCGCGATGATCGCCGCAATGCGCCGGCTGGACTATATCCCGCTGCCATGACCCGCTCTGCCGCCGATATTTTCGCCGCCATCGGGCAGGCGTCGTCGCCGCTGACGCTGGCGCGCGCGGCGGACGGTTTCCTGCCGTTGCTACTCGCGGACCTTGCCCGGGCGAGCGACAAGCGGCTGCTCTATGTCGCGACCGACGATGCCGCGATGCAGGCTGTCGCCGACGCCGCGCCCTTCTTTGCCCCCGATCTCGTCGTCCATCGCTTTCCCGCGTGGGATTGCCTGCCCTACGACCGGGCCGGGCCCTCGATGCGCGTCAGCGCCGACCGCCTCGCTACGCTCTCTGCGTTGCAGGCCCCGGCAAAGCGCGGCGAGCTGGTACTGACCACCGTCGCGGCGATCACCCAGCGCACGCTCACCCCCTTCCGCATCCGCCAGCTCGCGACGACGCTGGCGCCCGGCCAGCGCATCGACCGCGACGCGCTCGCCGAGCTGCTCGTCGCGAACGGCTTCAACCGCGTCGATACCGTCGCCGACCAGGGCGAGTTCGCGGTGCGCGGCAGCCTCGTCGACCTGTTCCCCGCGGGCGAGGATTCCGGACTGCGCGTCGATTTCTTCGGCGACGAGATCGAGAGCATCCGCCGCTTCGACCCCGCCGACCAGCGCAGCCTTGGCCCCGCCAGCGCGCTGCAATTGCTTCCCGCCGCCGAAACCCTGCTCGACGAGGCGACGATCAAGCGCTTCCGCACGCGCTATCGCGAGATGTTCGGCGCCCAGGCGACCGGCGATCCGCTCTATCAGGCGGTGAGCGACGGGCGGCGACAGGCCGGAATGGACCATTGGCTGCCGCTGTTCGAAGAGCGGCTCGCGACGCTGCTCGACCATATCGACGCCGAAACGCCAATGCTGCGCGGCCACCGCACCGACGCGACCGCCGACACGCGGTTCGAGGCGATCCGCGACTATCATGCCAACCGCGTCGCCGCCGAACAGGAACAGGCGGGCAGCTATCGTCCCCTTGCGCCCGACGCGCTCTATCTGAACGCGGACGAATGGCGCGCCCTCGAAGCGGCGCGTCCGGTGCATGTCGTCACCCCGTTCGACGTCCCCGAAGCCGCGAACATACTCGACCTCAAAACCTTCGCGGCGCGCGATTTCACCCCCGAACGCACCGCCGACCTCAACGTCTACGACAAGGTCGCCGACCATCTGTCCGACGAGCGCCGCAAGGGGCGCCGCACGATCATCGCGAGCTATTCGACCGGCGCGCGCGACCGGTTGGCCGGGCTGCTGAAGGAGCATGGGGTCACGGGGCTGGTGCAGGCCGATACCTGGCAGGAAGCGCTGGGCCTGTCCTCTCCCCTCCCGCTTGCGGGAGGGGGCGGGGGTGGGCCGACTTCCGAACCGGCATCCGAGACTTCACCCACCCCTAACCCCTCCCGCAAGAGGGAGGGGAACAACGTCGCCCTCGTCGTCCTCCCGCTCGACCACGGTTTCGCCTCCGATGCGATCAGCCTGCTCACCGAACAGGATATTCTCGGCGAGCGTCTCGTTCGCCGCCAGAAACGCCGCAAGAGCGCCGACGCCTTCCTCGCCGAACTCGCAACGCTCAGCGTCGGCGACCTCGTCGTCCACCTCGACCACGGCATCGGCCGCTACGAAGGGCTGACCTCGATCCCGGTCGGCAATAGTCCGCACGATTGCGTCGCGCTGACCTACGCGGGCGGCGACAAGCTCTATGTGCCCGTGGAGAATCTCGACGTTCTCTCGCGCTATGGCGGCGAGAGCGAGGGCGTGGCGCTCGACAAGCTGGGCGGCGAGGCGTGGCAGCGGCGCAAGGCGCGGATGAAGGAGCGCATCCGCGAGATTGCGGGCGAGCTGCTCGCCACCGCGGCGCAGCGTGCACTCCGCTCGGGCGAGGTGATGGCCGCCGACGCCGCCTATCCCGCTTTCGCCGACCGCTTCCCCTATCAGGAAACCGACGACCAGGACCGCGCGATCGGCGACGTGCTCGCCGACATGGCCTCGGGGCGCCCGATGGACCGCCTCGTTTGCGGCGATGTCGGCTTCGGCAAGACGGAAGTTGCGCTGCGCGCCGCCTTCGTCGCGGCGATGGCGGGGGTCCAGGTGGCCGTCGTCTGTCCGACCACGCTGCTTGCGCGCCAGCATTTCACCAATTTCGTCGAGCGCTTCAAGGGCTTCCCGATCAACATCGGCCGCCTGTCGCGGCTCGTTCCCGCCGCCGAAGCGACGAAGACGCGCGATGGCCTCGCGAACGGTCAGATCGACATCGTCGTCGGTACGCACGCGGTGTTCGCGAAGGCGGTCGAATTCCAGCGCCTCGGCCTCGTCATCGTCGACGAGGAGCAACGCTTCGGCGTCGTCCACAAGGAACGGCTCAAGCAGCTGAAGACCGACGTCCATGTGCTGACGCTCACCGCGACGCCGATCCCGCGCACACTCCAGATGGCGATGTCGGGGCTGCGCGAATTGAGCGTCATCCAGACCCCGCCGGTCGATCGCCTCGCGGTTCGCACCTATGTGGCGCCGTGGGACCCGGTGGTGATCCGCGAAGCGCTGCTGCGCGAGCACGACCGCGGCGGCCAGAGTTTCTTCGTCACCCCGCGGATCAAGGACCTGCCCGATATCGAGGAGTTCCTGCGCACCCGCGTGCCCGAGGTCAAATATGTCGTCGCGCACGGCCAGATGGCGCCGGGCGAGGTCGAGGAGCGAATGAGCGCCTTTTACGACCGCAAATATGATGTGCTCGTCTCGACGACGATCGTGGAATCGGGGCTCGACATTCCGAGCGCCAACACGCTGGTCATCCATCGCGCCGACCGTTTCGGCCTCGCGCAACTCTACCAGCTGCGCGGTCGCGTCGGGCGGTCGAAGACGCGCGCCTATGCCTATCTGACGACTCCTGACAACGGCGCGATCACCGACACCGCCGAAAAGAGGCTCAAGCTGCTCGGCGATCTCGATACGCTCGGCGCGGGTTTCCAGCTCGCGAGTCACGACCTCGACATTCGCGGCGCCGGCAATCTCGTCGGCGACGAGCAATCGGGGCATATCCGCGAGGTCGGCTTCGAACTCTATCAGTCGATGCTCGAGGATGCGATCCTCGTCGCCAAGGCCGAGGGTGCCGGCGTCGCGCCGCCGCGCGAGGCGTTGTCGCCCGTCATCACCGTCGATGCGCCAATCCTGATCCCCGAGGATTATGTTCCCGACCTGCCGCTGCGCATGGCGCTCTATCGCCGTCTCAACGAGGCCGAGGATCGCGCCGGGCTCGACGGCTTCGCGGCCGAGATGATCGACCGTTTCGGCCCGCTGCCGCCCGAAACAGCGAACCTGATCCAGCTGATGGAGATCAAGGCGAATGCCAAGGCGGCCGGAATCGCCAAGCTCGATGTCGGCACCAAGGGTGCGCTCGTCAGCTTCCACGGCGACGAATTCGCCAATGTCCCCGGCCTGATCGCCTATGTCGAGCGGTTGAAGGGCCGCGCGCGCATCCGCCCCGACAACAGGCTGTCGGTGAGCGGCGACTGGGGCAGCGCCGGCGCACGCCTCAACGGCGCGCTGCAATTGTCGAAGGGGCTCGGCAAGCTGGCGAAGCAGGCCGCCTGACGTCGTCCCCGCGAAGGCGTGGGCCGCTGGCAACCTTGCGCGACACCGATAGTGGCCCCCGCCTTCGCGGGGGCGCCGATCATTCCATCAGCCCCAATAATTCCTCACCCGGAACCGGTCCCGATTTCAGAAACCCCTGCCAGGTCGCGACGCCGATCTCGCCGAGCCGCGCAAGCTGGCTTTGTTGCTCGATACCCTCGGCCACGACGAGCAGGCCCAGCGCACGCGCGAGGTCGACGATCGCCCGCACGACGATCCGGTCGCGGTCGCTGCCGTCGATCGTGCGCGTAAAGCCGCTGTCGATCTTGAGGTAATCGATCGGCAATCGCGCGAGCAGCGACAGGCTGGAATAGCCCGTTCCGAAATCGTCGATCGCGATCGCGCAGCCGAGCGCGCGGATCTGGGCGAGCTGATCCGCCGCGCTGCCCGGATCGCTGAGCATCGCCTGCTCGGTAAGTTCGAGCGTCAACCGGTCGGGATCGATCTTCGCAGCCTTGACCATCGCCGAAAGGCGGTCGGCGAAGCCGGGATCGCCCAGATCGGCGGCGGTGATGTTGAGCGAGACGCGCAGCTTCGCAAGCGCCTTCGGCCACCCCGCGACTTCGGCAAGCGCGACGCGATGGGCATGTTCGGTGAGTTCGCGTTCCATTCGCGCCGCGCGCGCCGCGGTGACCAGCGGGCCTGCCCCCAGCAGTCCGAGTTCGGGGTGCCGCCAGCGCAGAAGCGCCTCGACTCCGACCATCGCACCGGTCGCCACATCATATTGCGGCTGATAGAAGATTGCGACTTCGCCGCGCGACAACGCCGCCTTGACCATCGCGCCATCGCGCGCCGAGGCGGGGCGAGCAAGCTGGTCGGATGCGGCGCGAAGCTGGTCGTCGACCGGCTCGTCGCGTCCGATCAGCGCGGTCGCGATGCGAATCGCCAACCGTCCGTTGGGATCGCCGACCATCGGCTCGGCGAGCGCGACATGCAGCGCACGTTCCTGGGCCTGCAACGCGGCGAGCGACAGCGGCACCGCCGGAACGATCAGGAAGCGCGGGCCTTCGAGGCGATCGACACAGGAGCCGGGGCCGAATTCGTCGCCGGCAAAGGCGTCGAGCCGCCGGGCCACTTCCTCGAGCAGCGCGTTGCCGGTTTCGGTCCCGGCGCTGTGGTTGATTCGGGCAAGCTGGTCGACCTGGACCAGGATCACGCCGATATCGGCACCGTGGCGCGCATGCAGCGCGGTCAGGTGGCGGATACTCGCGGCGTTGGGGTCGGCACTATGATTCATTGCGGCGCCCATAACAGGCTTTGCTTGCCATTCCCTTGTCTTTTGCATCACAATCGGCGTCATGGTCGCAATTTCACCCCGCACCGACGCACTCACCGATGGCTTTGGCCGCCGGATCAGCTATTTGCGCCTGTCGGTCACCGATCGCTGCGACCTGCGTTGCCGTTATTGCATGGCCGAGGATATGACCTTCCTGCCGCGCTCGGCGGTGCTCAGCATCGAGGAAATGGGCGATCTGGCAGAGCGATTCGTTGCGCGCGGCGTCCGCCGCATCCGCCTGACCGGCGGCGAACCGCTGGTGCGGCGGGGGATCGACATTCTTGCTCGCCGCCTTGGCGCCTTGATCGGCGCCGGGCTCGACGAACTCACGCTCACCACCAATGCGATGCGGCTCGCCGAGCACGCGCCGATGCTCGCCGCGGCGGGCGTGCGCCGCATCAACGTCAGCCTCGACACGCTCGACCCAGAGGCCTTTCGCCATATCACCCGCGTCGGCGATCTGTCGGTCGCGCTGCGCGGCGTCGAAGCGGCGCGCGCGGCAGGGCTCGCGGTCAAGATCAACATGGTGGCGCTGGCCGGCCTCAACGAAGACCAGCTGCTGCCGATGCTCGACTGGTGTGCGGCGACCGGGTGCGATCTGACGCTCATCGAAACAATGCCGCTCGGCGAGGTCGAAGCCGACCGAACCGACCATTACATGCCGCTGCATCGCTTCATCGCGCCGCTGCGCGCCGAGCGCGCCGTCTGGCCCGTCGACAAGCGCACCGGCGGCCCGGCACGCTATTTCGCGATCGAGGACAGCCCGGTCACGATCGGGCTGATCACACCGCTCTCGGACAATTTCTGCGCAAGCTGCAACCGCATCCGCCTGACGGTCGAGGGGCGCATCTATATGTGCCTGGGCCAGGATGATCATGTCGATTTGCGCGCCGCGTTGCGTGGCGACGCGCCGGACGCGGTCGACGACTTGATCGATCGCGCGCTCGCTGGCAAACCCCGCGCGCACGACTTTGAGATCGAAGCCAGATCCAAACCGGCGGTCGCGCGTCATATGAGTGCAACGGGCGGCTGACGCGCCGCTCTGCTTGGGGGATCGATATGCAACGCAAGATCGCGCTCGTCGCATCGAACGCGCCCGCCGCGCAGGAAGCCGAGGCGGAACTCCGGCCGCTTTACGATTTCGTCGATCTTGCCGAAGCCGATCTGCTGATCGCCCTGGGCGGCGACGGCTTCCTGCTCGCGATGCTGCACCAGTTGCTCGACCAGCGGCGCACCTTGCCGGTCTTCGGGATGAACCGCGGGACGGTCGGCTTCCTGATGAACGAATTTCGCGTCGAGGGCCTCCTCGAGCGGCTGACCGCGGCCCGCACCTTCCTGATCCATCCGTTGCAGGGCGACATCACCACGATCAGTGGCGAACGGCACATATTGCCCGCGATCAACGAAATTTCACTGCTGCGCGAAACGCGCCAGGCCGCGAAGCTCGAAGTGATGATCAACGAGCGCACGATGCTCGAGGAACTCGCCTGCGACGGCGTGCTCGTGGCGACGCCCGCGGGATCGACCGCTTATAATCTTTCGGCCAACGGCCCGATCCTGCCGCTGGGCTCCGACCTGCTTGCGCTCACCCCGATCAGCCCGTTCCGACCCCGCCGCTGGCGCGGTGCGCTGGTCCCCGAATCGACGAACATCCGCTTCAATGTCCGCGAGGCGGCGAAGCGGCCGGTAAGCGCCGTCGCCGACCAGCGCGAAATACGCGAGGTCAAGACGGTGACGGTGACAACCGATCGCAGCCGGCCGCTGACCTTGCTCTTCGATCCCGACCAGGGGCTCGACGAACGCATCGCGATGGAACAATTCGTCGTCTGACAAAGGGGCACGCGGTCAGCGCGCGCGCTGTGGCCGACGCCGAGAGGCGCAGCGGGTCCACGCCACCGATCAGCCGAAATATTCCAATACCCCCTTGCAAAATCACGCGCGCGGCGGCAAAGGGGCGCCTCGCCCGCCAAGGCGGGCTGCTCCTCGGTAGCTCAGCGGTAGAGCAATCGACTGTTAATCGATTGGTCGCAGGTTCGAATCCTGCCCGGGGAGCCATTTCCTGTTCTTGCAGTTTCTGGCGCTGGAAGCGCCCTCTCCGGTTCCGCCCGCCCCGCGGCAAGCTTCCACATATAGGCTCGCGAGGAAGATTCCCGTCGTGCAGATTTGCGGCCTGCCGGAGCGTTCCGGCAAGGCGCGCCTCCCTGGCACTCGCGTCTTCAATTTGGGGCCGGATGCCTACCAACTCCCGGCACGTGCGATTACCCCAGCACCTCGTTAAGCTGCTGGGCCAGCCGCAGGCCCGCCTGCTTCAGGCGCTGTGCCGCGAGCGGATATTTCACCGCCGAGTAGTTCGATGGAAGCGTCGCGACGGCGGGGCAGATCGGGGATTGGAGCGTGTAGCAGGCGGGGAGCGTGTCGAAGATATGATCGCGCGCCATCGCGCTGCTTTCGACGGCCCAGTCTCGCGGGGTGCCACCCAGCGTGAACGTCAGCCCGTTGCTCATCAGTTCGGACGCGAGCGCGACAGGGTCCTCGCTGTGGTCCTCGACCACATCCTTGTCCCAGACGGCGTGAATCCCCTTAAGGCTCAGGCCGTAGAGGACCATATTGTACCCGATTGGGTCGGAGCCGTGCAGAGGTTGGTGCAGGTCGCCGACGAGGTGGACGACATATTTGAGCGCCTCGAGCCGCGCCGCCGGCGATTGCTGCCGATCGCCAAGGATGGCGCTGTAGTGCAGGACCGCCTCGTCGGCGCACATACCCGTATCGGGACAGGGATGCTCCGGGGTCGGGGACCCGTCCACCGGGACGCGCGTGCTGTGGATCGGCGTCCCGGGCAAGCGCTGGGTGTCGGCCCAGGAGGCGACATCGGCAAGGGTTGTGGCGCCTTCAATCGCGAGCAGACCCTGAATTTCGGTCAGAACGGCCGCTTCAAGATTGGCCTGCGCGATATTGGCAACCGTCGCATGCCCCACATTGCCCCACGCCAATGCGGGCAACGGGCTGATGCAGAGTGCGAATGAAGCCAGAACGGCGAACGTCTTCGAATACATGCTCATGATCGTCTCTCCTCGGGTGCTCGTTTTTCGCATCGGAACAGGACCCGCGCGCCGATTTGCGCGCTGCCGCGACTGGACAGGGTCAAAGCTTCGGTAATCCGACGGTCGAATTGGGATCGGTCCTCGCCCGCATCGATATCGTAGAGAATACGGTCGAACCGCGTGATCGAACCGCGGGCAACCTCGTAGCGACCGGATTCGCCGTTGGTGAAATACTGACCATCGGCAAGGAAGGTGATCGCGCTCGGCAGATCGCATGACGCGCCGGGATCATCGCCATTGTCGGACGTGCTCCAAGTACCGGCGAGGCCGACCTCTACGACCGAAGGCGTTGGCGCGGACGCGGCGGGCGGTCGGTTGATCGCGACGGCGGCCACTCTCACCGGCCTACCCTGCACCTCCGGCGGAGGGCTGGGAGCCAGCAGGAACGATCCCAGGGCCGCCACCGACGCGAGGATGGCAAGCACCAGCGTCGTTCGGACCTGTCGGCCATTTGCACGCCGGTCCGCCGCCGCCGGGTTCACGGGGTCAGCGTCGCGTTCAGCAGATCGCCGAGGCGATAGCCGGCCTGTTTGAGCCGTTGTGCAGCCAGCGGATATTTGTCCGCCGCATAGCTGTTCGGCAGAACAGTCGGCGTCGTCGGACAGGCGGACCAGCAGACGGGAAGCACGTCATATATATGGTCGCGAGCCATATCGCTGCTCTCGACCGCCCAGTCGCGCGGCGTGCCGCCCACGGTGACGGCAACCCCGTTCGCGCTCAGCTCGGCAGCGAGGTTATAGCCGTTGGTCGTGTGTTCCGTAACGACCTGGTTGTCCCAGATCGAATGGATGATCGTCACGCTGCCCTTGTAGGACACTTGATTATAGCCGATCGGATCGGACCCATGCAGCGGCTGGTGCAGGTCACCGACCATGTGGATCACATATTTCAGCGCCTCGAGACGCACCGATGCCGCGAGGCTGCGGTCCGCGAGCACGGCGGTATAATGGTCGACCGCCTCGTCCGCGCACAGCGCGGTCGTTCCGGGGCAGGCGTGAGCGGGCGCCTCCCCGCTGAAGGGAATGCGCGCCGAATGGATCGGCTCGTCCGGATCGACGGGCATACCGGGCGCCCGGTTGTGGTCCGCCCACGACGCCACGCGCCACATCTCCGTATAGCCTTCGAGCGCGAGCAACCCCTGGATCTCTTCCAGAACCGCAGGAGTGAGCCGGTTTTGCGCGATGATGGCCACCGTCGCATGTCCGGTCACCCCCAGGCATTAGCCGGTGACGGCCCCATCGCCAGTACAGCCGATGCTGTCAAAAGACAGGCTGCGACACGTCGTTTCATGGCTTCCTCTCCTGATGATGACGGGTTCCCCGTCTTGATGTTTTCCGGCACGGCGGGCGCGAGGCGGGTTACACCCGCATAGGTCTCCGTTCGGGATAGGGCTTCTTCGCGGACCGGGCTGCCGCGTCCTGCGCCAGCGCGAGCGAGCCGAGCGGCCCGGCTTGGGCCCCAAGCCCGGCGGGGGCGATCAGCGCGCGATCCCCGGGCAGGTCCAGATAGCCGTTGAGGCTGGCGCGCATGGCCGCTTCGATGGCAGGAACGATCGTCGGATTTCCCATGATAACGCCGCCACCGAACAGAATCCGATCGACTCCGCCCGCACACAGGATGACATGGCAAAGCTGCCCCAGATAGCCGATGGTCTTTACCCATTCCGGATGGTCGAGCGGCGCCGATCCGGGCGATACCGACCCGAACGCTGCGGCGATTGCAGGCCCCGATGCGAGCCCTTCGGCGCAATCGTCATGATAGGGGCAAACGCTGATACGGGTGTCGCCGGCTTGTCGTGCAATCCGGACATGGCCCAATTCGGCGTGGCGACCACTTGGCGGCCGCGTCAGTCCGACACCAATCCCGGTGCCCACGGTAACATAAGCCAGCGCGGCGGCGTTGCGACCCGCACCCCAGCGCAGTTCGGCCAGCGCCGCCACATTCACGTCGGTGTCGAAACCGATCGGGACATCCAGCGAGCCCGCAATCCGGTCGCGGACCGCAACCCCGCTCCATCCGCTCTTCGAGGTGGTCTGGATCGCACCGTAGCGCGGCGAGTTGCAGTCGAGATCGATCGGACCGAAACTGCCGATCCCCAGCGCGGCAAAGCCGGTATCGGCCTGCCAGCGATCGAGTTGATCCGAGATCGCCGCCAGCGTCGTATCCGGGTCGGATGTCGGCAGCGTAAGCTGCTTGTCTATCGCTCCGGGCCCGCGCCCGAGCGTACAGATGCACTTGGTGCCGCCAAGTTCGACGCCCGCAACGAGCGGCGGCTGGACGAACCCGGTCACGGGTGCCGCGTCCCGCAGGCGATCCGGGGCAAATGCGGTGCCAGCACCGCTTCCATAACGGCATAGCCGGCGGGGAGAGGATGGACGCCATCCCCCGCCATATTCTCCCGCATTCCACCTTCGGCGTCGGTCAGGGCGGAGTGATAATCGATCCAGTCGGCGCGGTGCCGTTCGGCGAGCCGCCGGAGCATGTCGTTTAGCGCCATAATATCCCGCGCCGGGCGCTTTTCGGGACGCCAGCGAAATGCCGCGGCAGGCGGGACCGATCCAATCAGCACCCGGATGCCATGCGCCCGCGCAAGCGTCGCCATGGCATCGATATTGTCGCGCGACTGCTCCAGCGTCATCGGTCCGGTGTTCGCCGCGATATCGTTGGTACCCGCCAGGATATGGACGGCGTGCGGGCGGAGCCCGATGACGTCGGGCACCATCCTGACCAGCATCTGGGGAGTCGTTTGCCCGCCGATCCCGCGGCACACCCGCCCATTACCGAAAAATCCGGGGCGCAGTCGCATCCACCGCTCCGTGATACTGTCGCCCAGGAATATCATGCAGGGGCGATCGCCGCTGGCGCGGACGCGCGCATTGTCCTCCGCATATTTCGCAATATTTGCGAAATCCTCCCGTAGCGCCCGGTCGCGGGCCGCTTGTGCGGGGTCGCCGCAGGCGGTGTCTGCGCGGGCGCTTCCGGCTGCGAAAAGGCCTGTCGCGAGCGCCGCGAGCAGCGCCCTGCGATCCGTTGCGACGGCCCCGATTCTGGTGGGCTCCATCTGAGTCTCCTCTCCGGCTAAGAACATGCCGAATAGGACACATAAATCAATTTATTTTTTTTAATGTGACAAAGTTGACTGGAGAGGATTGCTCTATATTATTGATAAACCGTGCATATTTAGAAAACGACTCTTGCCCGTGCAATCATATTGACATATTAAGTTCATCATGTTGTTTTAATTATCAGCGAGTCGGTCGAACTCGTTCTTCAAAGGAGGGGTTCCATGAGTCACTTTCGCGCGTCCCTGTACGCAAGCACGTTTCTGATGCTGGCGATCGCATCGCCAGCCGTCGCGCAAACCGACGAGTCCAAGACAACCGACACGTCCGAAGAGGCGAAGCCTGCCACCGAGCAGGAAATCGTCATCACGGGCTATCGTGAAAGCCTGCGTAGCGCACGCGCCGCCAAGCAGCGCAGCGACGCGATCATCGATACGGTCGTCGCCGAAGATCTGGGGCAACTACCCGATAACAGCGCGACCGAAGCGCTGGCCCGCCTTCCAGGCGTCCAGATCTTCCGCAATCGCGGCGAGGGCCAGGCGATCACGATCCGCGGCCTGTCCCAGACACTGACCACGCTGAACGGCCAGGAATCCTATAATGGCTCTTCGCGGCGCAGCCTGCTGAACAGCTACCCGGCCGGACTGCTGCGCTCGATCACGGTTTACAAGGCGTTGACCCCCGACCTGATCGAAGGCGGCATCGGCGGGGCGGTGAACGTGGAATTGCGCCAGCCCTTCGATTTTCGCGACGATCTGGTCGTCGCCGGCACCCTGCGCGGCAGCTATGACGATCAGTCGCGCAAACTATTCTATAACGGCGATATCCTGATCAGCGACCGCTGGGACACCGGCATTGGCGAAATGGGCCTTTTGCTCAACGCGTCCTATCTGCGGCGCGACTATTTCGAATCCTATCGCGAGACATTGTCGCCCACCAACAGCGCGGCGTCGGCGAACATCACGCCCACCGGCCTCGGCACGGTACGATATCCGGGCGTGATCCTGGTGAAGCAGCCAAACGGGCGCTACAAACGCCCGGTGCTGACCGGATCCTTTCAATGGAAGCCCGCGTCGAACCTGCGCATCGATCTGCGCGTCACCAATATCGACGACAAGAATGTAAACTATGACGCGGATGTGCAGACGGCGGTGCCGTCGACGCTGACCGACGTGACGTTGGTTCCGGGCACCAACGTCGTTCAAAGCGCGAGCTTTGCGACGGCCTCTGCCTCGGGCCCGCGCTCGTCGCGTACCGACAATAACATCAACACCACCCAGGCGGAATTCGCCGCGCAATATATCGCGGGGCGCGCAACGCTCTCGACCCAGGCCATTTATACGCGGTCGACGCAGGACAGCCGGTCGCAATTGTTCCTCCTTGCATTCCGCGACCGGCCCACGGTCGACGCGATCTTCCAGAGCGATTCCAAATATGGCGGGCTTTCCTACAGCTATGCCGGCAATGTCGACATTGCCGATCCTGAAAACTTCTATGTCCGCGCCTATTCGGACGCGATCAGCAAGGCAAAGGCGGACGGCCTGCAATGGCGAACCGATCTGGAGCTCGATACCGGCGGCGGCCTGATCAAACTGCTCAAGACGGGGTTCCGCTATGCGTCGCGCAGCACGGATTTTCAGACCGGTTCCCGCCTTGCCAACCTCGATGCGCTTCGGCTTCCCATGTCGAATTTCCCGGGGGGCAACAGTCCGCAAATTCAGGACCGCGGCTTTTATGGCGACGATGTCCCGGTTCCCACCGGCTGGGTCCAATATGATACGCGACTCCTCGACGATCCGGCGAACCTGAACGCGCTGAACGCCTATGTCGCGACGCTGCCCGGACAGGCCGCCCTGTTCGGCAGCGAAACGCCGGCGTTCAACCCGCTTCAGGCGTTCAGCGGGACCGAACGCAGCTATGCCTTCTATGCCCAGACCAAATATGGTTTCGACCTTGGCGGCGACGTGTCGGTCGACGGCGTCATCGGCGCGCGGATCGTCAACACCAAGCTGGCGATCTCCGGCACCCAGGTCACCACCACGCGCACCTCGGCCGGAACCGTCGTCACCTATACGCCGATCGACGGGCGGCAGAACTATCTCGACGTCGACCCCAGCGTCAGCGCGGTCGTCCATTTCGGGCGCAATGTTCAACTGCGCGCGGCGTGGACCAAAACCTTCAGCCGTCCCGATTTCTCGCAGCTCAACCCCAGCCTCAACCTGGCAGAGATCATCGCGGCTTCGGGCGCCATCACCTCGGCGGCGACCGCCGGCAATCCGAACCTGCGACCGATTCGCTCGACCAACTGGGATGCGTCGCTCGAATGGTATTTCGGACGCGCCGGGTCGGCGAGCATCGCGGGTTTCATCCGGGACGTGAACGGCTTCATCGTCAACACGCGCGAAGACGAACTCCTGCCCGGAT
Source organism: uncultured Sphingopyxis sp. (assembly GCA_964607625.1). Lineage (GTDB taxonomy): Bacteria > Pseudomonadota > Alphaproteobacteria > Sphingomonadales > Sphingomonadaceae > Sphingopyxis. The sequence continues at coordinate 17,811 of CAZSMB010000007.1, forward strand.
CCGCCGCCGGCACCGTGTCGGTCCAGCGCCCGATCAACGCCGGCGACGGCGTGATCAAGGGGGTGGAACTATCGGCCAGCACATTCTTCGACTTCGCGCCCGGCGTGCTCTCCAATTTCGGCGCATCGGCGAACTTCACGCTTATCGACACAAAACAGACGCTTCCCGCCACCCCGGTAAACACGGAGTTCGAAGGCCCGATCACCGGCATTTCGAAGCGCAGTTTCAATGCCGCCCTTTTCTACGACGACGGGCGGTTCCGTGCGCGCGTGGCCTATGCGATCCGCAGTCGCTTCGTCCTAGCCTATGTGCTGAGCGATCCGATCGGGAACTTGAACTGGTATCCGATCAGCCGTCTCGACGCGTCGATGTCCTATAAAGTGACCGACAATGTGACGCTGACACTCGACGGGCAGAATCTGCTCGGCAAGCCCCAGCGCGCCTATTGGGGCGATCGCGAACTTAACGACAGCAGCTTCAATGACCGCGTCTATTTCGAGGGACGGGTCCTGTCGCTCGCGGCGCGGTTCAAATTCTAAGATGCGGGCACGGGCGCGTCTCTGCTTTGCGGCCGCACCATTCGTCTTGCTGGCGAGCGGTGCGGCTGCGTCGCCCGCGTCCGCCGATCGCGAGATCGTGGTCGAACGGACGGTGATGTTGATGCGTCATGGCGTGCGCGCGCCGCTCTCCGACCCGGCGATGCCGCCTGGCGTGGCGGCTTCGCCCTGGCCGGAGTGGCCCGTACCGCGGGCGCATCTGACGTCGCATGGGTTCGAGGCGGTCGTCCGCGTCGGAGGCTTCGACCGTACCGCCTTCCCGATCGAACGAGGCAAGGGGTGCCCGTCGCCCGGTTCGGTCGCGCTGCTTGCGGACAATGACCAGCGCACGACCGAAACGGCGCGTGC
>CAZSMB010000007.1:18815-38542 GCA_964607625.1 uncultured Sphingopyxis sp.
TTGGGCGGTGCCATAGAAGAAGGCGCAAAGGCGATCCAGATCCTGACCCTTGAATATGCCCAGGGTATGCCCCGGACCGGCTGGGGACGGGCGGACAAGGAAGACCTCTGCAACATCGGCGCCCTGCGTGCACAGCTTTATGATACGATCCACCGCACCCCCGCGATCGGCCGGGCGTTTGGCGGCCCGACCCTGCGCCGCATGGTCGCCGGCCTTTCGGAGAAGACGGGAACGCCCCGGCTGACCATGCTGATCGGGCATGACAGCAACATCGCGGCGGTGGCCGGATTGCTCGACCTTCACTGGCAGGTGCCGGGGCTCGCGCCCGACGATCCACCGCCGAGCGGTGCGATCGGACTGCAACTGGTTCGAAACGCGGCCGGCGAGCGCTTCGTGCGCGCGATCCTGCGTTCGCCGACGCTCGACGCGGTCCGCTCCGAAACCCCATCTTCCGGCAGGCGCGATGTTTTCACGCCGCTGCCGATTCCCGCCTGCGCGCCGACACGGCTCGCCTGCCCCATCGATCGCTTTCATCGGATCGTAAATCGCGCGATTGCACCATGATGCAGATTCGGGGTCACATCCTTACGCTGGCGCTGGTGGCGCTCTCCGCATCGGTCGCATCGGGACGCGAACGGGCGCCGGTGGATCTGGTGGACCCGTTTATGGGCACCCAGGGCGATCGCGGACAGCTGTCCCCAGCCGCGGCGGCCCCGTTCGGAATGGTCCAGCTGGCGCCCGATACGACTCCCGCAAATCACATCGGGTACGACCGCGCGGCCACCTTGCTGCGCGGCTTTTCGCATACCCGCGCGCAGGGCGTCGGGTGCAAGGGTGGCGGCGGCGATCTGCTGGTCAGCGTGGGCTATGCCGACGAGGCGGCGCCGTGGACGATCGACAAGCGCAGCGAGCGCGCGGGTGCCGGCTGGTACCGCGTCCGCTATGGCAAGTCGCCGATCACCGCCGAACTCGCCGCGGGCCAATCGGTCGCGATCAGCCAGTTCACGCTGCCGCGCTCGGGACTGGTCCATGTGGTGCTGGACCCGACGCACAGCTATGCCCGGCATGTCGAGCATCGCTGGACCAGCACCTCCCCGGACGATCTGCAACTCACCCTCGCCAACGCCACCGTCTGCGATCGCGGAATCTATCGTCTGGGGGTTGCCGGGACACTGCTGCTGAACGGCAGCCCCGTCCCTGCGCGGGCGGTCGTCGACCAAAAGGGTGCGGCGCGCTTCGCGATCGCGGTGAAGGCGGGAGATCGTATCGAGTTCCGCTCCGCGCTTTCGAGCGTCGATACGGCGTCCGCCAAGGCAGTGCTAGAGACCGAGCTGGGCAAGCGATCGATCCGGCAACAGCGCCGGCTGACGCGCGATGCCTGGGACAGGGTGCTGACGCGTTTCGGCTTCGATGCCCCGGCCGATCGTCGCGCGCTGTTCTACACGGCGCTGTTCCGGTCGCTGCAGATGCCGGCACGGGTGGACGACAGCGAGGGGGCCTATCGCCGGTCGGGCGGCGCGCTGGCCCGGGTCGGCGCGGGACGTCATCGCTACGCGGGATGGTCGCTCTGGGACAATTACCGGACGCAGGTGCCGCTGGTCGCGCTCGCCGCGCCCGATGTCGCGCGCGATATCGCGGATTCGCTCGTCGAACTCTTCCGCTCGGACAAGGCGCAATGGGCCGGCCCGGCAGAGCCGTTCCTGAGCGTGCGTACCGAACATGCGGGGATCGCCCTGCTCGACCTGCATCGAAAGGGCCTCGGGACGCTCGACCCGGCCTCTGCGCTCGATGCGATGGCCGTCGAGACCGACGAACTGCCGAACAAGACACCCGACCAGCGGCTCGAACTGGCCTATGATCAGTGGGCGGTGGCACAGCTTGCCGCCGACCGCGGCAGGGAATCGCTCGCCGCCGATTTCACACGACGCTGGCAAGGCTATCGCCCGATGTGGCTCGATACCTTTCGCGACCTCGGCGCCGATGGCGATGTGGTGAAGGCGCGCGGCCTGTATCAGGGAACCTTGTGGCAATATCGCTGGGCGCCGGTGTTCGACCTCGGCTGGCTCCGCGAGCAGGCTCTGGGGCCGGGGCGGTTCGATCGCGAACTCGGCGCATTTTTCGATCGCCAGATGTTCAACATGACGAACGAGCCCGATATTCACGCGCCGTTCCTGTTCGGGTTCGGCGACGGCGCGGCGCGAATGGACCGGCTGGTCCGGCAGTTGCGCGATGTGCCGACAGCGCACTGGTACGAGAATCAGCGCAAGCTCGAAACTCCTCTCGTCCAGAAGAGCTTCTCGCTTTCGCCCGGATTTGCCGAGGGGATGGACGACGACGGCGGGGCGATGTCCGCCTGGTATGTCTGGGCATCGATCGGCCTGTATCCCTTGGTTCCGGGAGAGCCCTGGTACATGATTTCGCTGCCCGCCGCAGACCGCGTCTCGATCGCAGCCGACGGCGGAAAGCAATTCCGGATCGAGACGCGCGGGCCCGCGCGGGCGAGCCGGATCGTGTCGATCTACCTCGATGGCCACAAGCTTGAGGGACGGCGAATCTCGCATGCCCAGATCATGCGCGGCGGCACGTTGACGATAGTGAAGGAGTGACAGGCGGCATGATTTCGCGAACGATATTCCATAGGGCGATCCTGGCGCTGCCTGCGCTCGCCCTGATCGCAGCGGCCAGCCCGGCTGCGGCGAAGGAAAAGGCGGCCAACCCCTGGGTCGGTGCGTGGGGATATGCCGCTTCCCCGCCGACGGCCAAGTCGGACCAGACGCGTCCTGCCGGCACGTTCCGCTATCGCATCCGGCTGACCCAGTCGGGTCGGGGAGTGGCGCTTCGCTTCACCACGCCCGAAAACGCTGTGCCGCTTGAAATCGCATCGGTCACGGTGGCGCCCGCCGCGCCCTCCGGCTTCGAGGCCGCCGCCGATGCGCATCCCGCGACGTTCCGTACAAAGCCGGGTGCCACGGTGGAAGCCGGCGCATCGCTGTCGACCGACCCGGTCGCCCTTCCGGTTCGCGCCGGGCAGGATATTCTCGTCACCGTCCAGACGAGCGCGCCAAGCACCGACGTACCGGGGAACGCCGGCTTCCGTGCCGAGTATGCGCCCGCCTCGGGAGGAGCGCCCGAGACCATCGCCAGCCGGCCGTTCGTCAGCCTGGTCAGCGTCCACAATGCGCAAGCGCCGTGCACGATCGTCGCCCTTGGCGATTCGATTACCGAAGGCGCGCGGGGCAAGCAGGCGCAATGGCGCGGCTGGCCCGGCCGCCTGGCGCAGCGGCTGATCGCGGCGTCGCCGGATCGGCACTGCGGCGTGGTCAATATGGGGATCAGCGGCAACCGTCTGCTGGCCTATGGTCGCGGTCCGTCCGCGATCGACCGGTTCGGACGCGACGTGCTCGCCGTGCCGGGGGTGACCCATGTGGTCGTGCTAGAAGGCATCAACGATATCGCGCTGAGCGGCGCGTTCAGGGCGCGCAAGATCACCGCGGCGGACCTGGCCGCAGGGTATAGAAAGCTGATCGAGGACGGGCATAAGCGAGGGTTGGTGATGATCGGCGCGACGCTCACCCCCGCCTGGGGCTCCCGCTTCATCGACGTCGACCGCGAGCGCGTTCGGCGCGAGGCCAACGATTGGATCCGAAAGCCCGGGAACTTCGATGCGGTGATCGATTTCGAGGCGGCGCTCAGCGATGGCACGTCGCCGCCCGCCCTACAGGAGGCGCTGGATTCCGGCGACAAGCTGCACCCCGGCGATGCAGGCTTCGAAGCAATGGCAAATGCCGCTACGCTCCCGCTGTTCGCATCATCGGCATCGTCCACGAAAGACTGAGCAGAATGACCTATTTCCCGACCCCCGACACGCGCTGGTCAGGGACCAATCTCGAGCATGCTGCGAACCATAATCAGCGCACGACGCTGCACGCCATCCGCGTTCATGGCGAGCTGACCCGGGTCGAGCTGGCGACGATCACCGGCCTGACCGCCCCGACGATCTCGAACATCACCCGCCGCCTGCTTGACGAGGGCCTGATCCTCGAGAGCGAGGCGCGGCGCGGCGGGCGGGGGCAGCCAGCGACGCCGCTCAAGATCCGTGCCGATGCCCGCTACTCGGTTGGCCTCAATATCGACCGAGACCACATCACCTTGGCCGTCCTGAACTTCAACGGCCAGGTCGTCGCGCGAGCGACGCGGGACGTGGAGTTCGCGCTGCCCGACCAGGTCCGCAGCTTCTATAGCGATACGATCATTCGCCTGCTCGCCGACGCGGGGGTCGATCCGACATCGCTGATCGGGATCGGCGTCGCGGTGCCCGACGATCTCGGCGTCGTCGATCTCGAGGGACGGCCCGCTGCCTATGCGCAATGGAGCGAAACGGACATGACCGCGCTGCTTGCGCATCCGTTCACGTTGCCGGTCTTTGTAGAGAATGACGCCGCCGCCGCGGCGCTGGGCGAGATGCAATTCGGCCTCGGCCAGCGGTATCGCAGTTTCTTCTACATCCTGATCTCCTCGGGCCTGGGCGGAAGCCTGGTGATCGACGGCGCGCTGTTTCGCGGTTCGAACGGGCGCAGCGGCGAACTCGGATTCATGCGCGACGCGGTTGTCGGTGGTCGGGATACGATCCAATCCTATGTGTCGCTGTCGGGGCTTGGCCGGATGCTCTCGGCCGGACACCTCGAGATTGACGATGTCGTCGGCCGAGCGGTGCCGACCGCAGCGGCTGCGCCGATCGTCAACGCGTGGATCGACGGAGCCGCGCCGCGCCTTGAACAGCCGATCGAAGCGGTCAACTGCCTGATCAATCCCGACGCCATCCTGCTCGGCGGACGGTTGCCGCCAGCGGTGATGGACCAGCTTGCCGATGTCACCTATCGCCGCATGATCGCCCAGCGACTGGACGCGCCGGTCATCTGCCCGATCCTGCGCGCCGCCTTTTCGACCGATGCTCCGGCGGTCGGCGCCGCGATCCTGCCGCTCAATCACTTCTTCATGCCGAACTCGGGCGGGTCTTGGAAAAAGGTCGCCGCCGCCCCGAGCCAAGCGCAGCCGGCGACCTGAGCATGGCCGCCAGCGAATCCTTGCCCGGTCGATCGGACCGCTCCGCGCTCGCAGCCCTGAAGGATTGTCATGACTGAAGACCGTATGGAAAAGATCGCGCGGGATCCCCGCTATATCGCGCTGGTGCGGACGCGGACGCGCCTGGCATGGTGCCTGTCGGCTGCCGTGGTCGCGGCTTTCACCGCCTTCATTCTGGTGATCGCGCTCGACAAGGCGCTGCTCGCGACGCCGATCGCCGGGCATGTCACGAGCTGGGGCATCCCGGTCGGGTTCGCATTGATCCTGTTCTCGATCGCAACAATCGCGATGTTCACGCGGCGCGCCCACCGGCGCTTCGACCCGATCATGGCCCGGATTCTTGCGGACCACGCCGAATGATCCGGCTGGCCCTTATCGTTCTGGCGCTCGGCATTGCGACGCCCGCGCTCGCGGACGTCATTCGCGGGCAGGCGGAGCGCCAGCCGCTCAACATGATCGCGATCGCGATGTTCGGCGCGTTCGCAATGCTGACGATCGGGATTACGCGCTGGGCTGCGCGCCGAACCCGCACGGCATCCGACTTCTACACGGCAGGCGGCGGAATCTCCGGCTTCCAGAACGGGCTCGCGATCGCCGGCGACTTCATGTCGGCCGCGTCGTTCCTGGGCATTTCAGCCCAGATTTACTCCGATGGCTATGACGGTCTGATCTATTCGATCGGCTTCCTGATGGGTTGGCCGATCATCTCGTTCCTGATCGCGGAAAAGCTCCGCAATCTCGGCCGCTATACCTTCGCCGACGTCGCGTCGTACCGCTTTGCGCAGGGGCCCGTGCGAAGCTTCGCCGCGATCAGCACCCTGCTCATCGTCGCCTTCTACCTGATCGCGCAGATGGTCGGGGCGGGACAATTGATCAAGCTGCTGTTCGGGCTTTCCTACCCGATCGCAGTGGTGCTCGTCGGCGTGCTGATGATCGTCTATGTCCTGGTCGGGGGGATGACCGCGACGACCTGGATCCAGATCAGCAAAGCCGTATTTCTGCTCGCCGGCGCAACTTTCATTGCCTTGTCGGTCCTTTGGCAGTTCGGGTTCTCGCTTGATGCGCTGTTCGCGCGCGCGGTGCAGGTAAAGACCGACCTCGCCCTCGCGCAGGGCGTGCCCCCGGCGGACGCGGCGGCGCGCGGCCAATCGATCATGGGGCCGGGCAATTTCATCAAGGATCCGATCTCCGCACTGTCTTTCGGCCTTGCCTTGCTGTTGGGCACCGCCGGGCTCCCGCATATCCTGATGCGCTTCTTCACCGTCCCCGATGCACAACAGGCGCGCCAATCGGTGCTCTGGGCGACGACCTGGATCGGCTACTTCTACCTTCTCACCTTCGTCATCGGTTTCGGTGCGATTGTCATGGTGGCGACCGATCCGGTCTATCAGGCGGCGGACGGCGGTTTGCGCGGGGGCCTCAACATGGCGGCGATCCACCTGGCGCACGCGGTCGGCGGGGACTTGTTTCTGGGCTTCATCTCGGCCGTCGCATTCGCGACCATCCTTGCGGTCGTGGCCGGACTGACGCTGTCGGGCGCATCGGCGGTCAGCCATGATCTCTACGCATCGGTCTGGCGGCGCGGGCGCGCCTCCTCGGCAGACGAGCTCAAAGTTTCGCGGATCACCACCCTGACGCTGGGCATCGTGGCGATCGCCTTGGGCATCCTGTTCGAAAAGCAGAATGTCGCCTTCATGGTCAGCCTGGCCTTCGCTCTCGCGGCATCGGGCAATGTGCCCGCGCTGATCCTGTCGCTCTACTGGCGCGGATGCACCGGGCGCGGCGTGACCGTCGGAGGGTTGGCCGGGCTGCTCACGGCGTTCGTCCTGACCCTGTTGTCCCCGGCGGTCTGGGAACAGACATTCGGTCTTTCCGATGCACCCTTCCCCTATTCGTCGCCCGCGATCATCTCGGTGCCGCTCGGCTTCTTCATGATCTGGCTGATTTCGGTGCTCGACCGGTCGGCGACCGGGGACCGCGAGCGCCAGGCATTTCGTGACCAGCAGATCCGCTCGGAAACCGGGTTGGGCGCGTCCGCCGCTTCGGACCACTGACCCGCTCCAGCACAACCGTCAGGAGACTTTGAATGACCAGTCGAGTTCACCCGGTAAAACCGGGCTGGGCGGAGCATGCCCTGATCGATGCCGGGGATTATGCAGCCCGCTATGCCCGGTCGCTGAAGGAACCCGACGGGTTCTGGCGCGACGAGGCACGCAGGATCGACTGGATCGCTCCCTTCACCCGGGTCAGCGACTGGTCGTTCGAGGAAGCCGACTTCCGCATCAACTGGTTCGCCGACGGCACGCTGAATGTCGCCGCGAACTGCCTCGACCGGCACCTCGCGGAGCGCGGCGACACCGTTGCGATCCTGTGGGAGGGCGACGAACCGGGCAACACCCGCCGCATCACCTATCGCGAGTTGCACGCGGCGGTGTGCCGCTTTGCCAATGTGCTGAAGGCGCATGGTGCGGGGCGCGGGGCGCGGGTGACGATCTATATGCCGATGATTCCCGAAGCCGCGATCGCGATGCTGGCGTGCGCGCGGATCGGCGCCATTCATTCGGTGGTCTTCGCCGGCTTCTCCCCCGAAGCGCTGGCAGGCCGTATCCGTGATTGCAGCAGCAGCATCGTTGTCACGGCGGACGAGGGCGTGCGCGGCGGGCGCACCGTGCCGCTCAAGCGCAATGTCGATGCCGCCCTCGCGCAATGTCCGTCGGTCGAGCATGTCTTCGTTTATGCCCGCACCGGCACGGCCGTGCCGATGGAGCAAGGTCGCGATCACGACTGGGCGGCCGCCATCGCGGCGGCCGACGCCGATTGCGCCGCGGAACCGATGGGGGCCGAGGATCCCCTGTTCATCCTCTACACATCGGGTTCCACCGGCGAGCCGAAGGGTGTGGTGCACAGCAGCGGCGGATATCTGGTCTGGGCATCGATGACCCATGAATATGTCTTCGATTATCGCCCGGGGCAGGTGTTCTGGTGCGCGGCCGACATCGGCTGGATCACCGGACACAGCTACATCGTTTATGGGCCGCTCGCGAATGGCGCGACCACGGTGATGTTCGAGGGCATCCCGACCTATCCGGACGCAGGGCGCTTCTGGCAGATCTGTGACCGGCTTGGTGTCGAGACCTTCTATGCAGCGCCGACCGCGCTGCGGACCCTGATGGGGGCGGGCGACCACCATGTCCGGGATACGCGCAGGGACCGGCTGCGGCTGCTCGGCTCGGTCGGGGAACCGATCAACCCCGAAACATGGAACTGGTATCATGACGTGGTCGGGCAGCAACGCTGCCCTGTCGTCGATACCTGGTGGCAGACCGAGACGGGGGGCATCATGATTGCGCCTCTTCCCGGCGCGACCGACCTCAAGCCTGGAAGCGCGACGCGACCGGTCTTCGGCGTCGAACCGCAACTGCTGGACGGAGAGGGGAGCGAGCTGGTCGGCGCTGCCGAGGGCTGCCTTGTGCTGGCAAGGAGCTGGCCGGGCCAGATGCGCGGCGTATGGAACAATCCGGACCGCTTTTTCCAGACCTATTTCACGACCTTTCCGGGAAAATATTGCACCGGCGACGGGTGTCGCCGCGACGCCGATGGCGACTATTGGATCACCGGGCGGATCGACGACGTCATCAACGTGTCGGGCCACCGCATGGGAACCGCCGAGATCGAAAGCGCGCTCGCCGCGCATCCGATGGTCGTCGAGGCGGCCGTGGTGGGCATTCCGCATGCGGTAAAGGGACAAGCGATCTACGCCTATGTCGCGATCGGGGCGGACAACTCCGAAGGTTCGGATCTGCACGCCGAGCTCGTCCGGACCGTTCGCGCGCAGATCGGCCCGATTGCGACGCCCGAAACAATTCAGGTCGTGCGTTCCCTGCCCAAGACCCGCTCGGGCAAGGTGATGCGGCGCATCCTGCGAAAGGTGGCCGAGGGTGAGACATCGAATCTCGGCGATCTTTCGACCCTGGCCGATCCATCGGTCGTTGCCGACATCGTACGAGCGGCGGGAGCGCGCGCATGAGCGTCGTGCGGCTCGGGACACACCGCGTCGAAAAGCCGTGGGGGCGGCGCGTCCTCGGGAGCGGCTTTCCGGACGCGACCGGGACCGAGGGGCCGGTCGGCGAAATCTGGTTCGGGACGCCGGGCGACGCAAACGACGAATTGCTGGTCAAGTATCTCTTTACCAGCGAGCGCCTTTCGGTCCAGGTCCACCCGAACGATCGCCAGGCGCGCGCCGTGGGCCTGCCGCGCGGGAAGGACGAATGCTGGCTGATCCTCGAGGCCGATCCGCACGCATGTATCGCGCTCGGGCCGCGTCATGCAACTACGCCGGACCGCCTTGTCGAGGCCATCGCGGACAGGTCCATTGAAAACCTTTTGCGCTGGGAACCGGTGCGACGGGGCGACTTCCTGTTCGTACCGGCGGGAACGGTTCACGCGATCGGTGGCGGAATATCGCTGATCGAAGTCCAGCAGAACAGCGACGCGACTTACAGGCTCTACGATTATGGCCGACCCCGCGAATTGCACGTCGAGGCGGGGATTGCGGTCGCCTCGCGGCGTCCGTTCGAGCGTATCGATGGCCCCGGAGAGATCGCGCCGGGCAGGACGATACTGGTCGAAGGGCCGACCTTCGTGCTGGAGCGCTGGGCCGGAAACATCGCCGAGATCTCTGTCGAGCCCGACCAACCCGGCTTTCTTGTTCCGCTGAGCGGAGCAGGTGAAATCAACGCGCAGCCCTGGGCGTCCGGGGGGTGTTTTCGTGTCGGAGGAGCGGCGCGGATCCAGGCGTCGGAGCCTGCGGACCTGCTGTTCGCCTATCCGGGACGAGAACGTCTCGATGCGGTTGCAATGATCGGTTCCTAAATGTCTGGTCCGCCCGCGACGCGGGTTTAGGCCGGCGGCGGCAATCGATCCGTCCTAGACCTCGACGCGGGCCAGCTTCGGCGACAGGAGATGGACCGCGAGCAGCGCGATGAAATAGGCGCTGGCACAGATTGCGAACAATATCTGGTAATTATTGTTCGTCGTCTCGAGGATATATCCTGTGAAGAGCGCCATGCTCATCCCGCCGATCGCGCCGACCGTGCCCCCTATGCCGACCACCGATCCGACCGCGCCGCGCGGAAAGATATCGGACGGCAGGGTATAGAGGTTCGCCGAAAAAGCCTGGTGCGCCGCGGTCGCGAGCCCGATAATCAGGACCGCGGTCCACACATTGTCGATGTCCTGCGCGAAATAGACCGGTACGACGCAGCACGCACAGACGAGCATCGTGAACTTGCGCGCGAAATTGGGCGTTCGCCCCGCCTTGATCAGCTTCGATGACATCCATCCGCCGGCAATGCTGCCCAGGTCGGAGATGAGATAGATCACCGCGAGCGGCAGCCCGAAGCTCTTCAGGTCCAGATCATATCGTTCGAACAGATAGCCCGGCAGCCAGAAGAGGAAGAACCACCAGATCGGATCGATGAAGAACTTGCCGAGCGCATAGGACCAGGTTTCCCGGACCCCGAGAAGGCGGCTCCAGCCGATCGGCGTTACGGGGTCGGCGGGGTCCTGCTGGATCCAGGCCCGCTCGCCCTCTGACAGCTTGGGATGCTCGTCAGGATGGCGATAGATGGCCCACCACGCGATTAACCAGATTACCCCGAACAGGCCCGTGACGTAGAAAGCGACCCGCCAGTCGAACATCAGAACGAGGAAGGGTACGAGCAATGGGGTAATGATCGCGCCGACATTGGCGCCGGCGTTGAACAGGCCGATCGCGAAGGCGCGTTCCTTTTGCGGAAACCAGTCGGTCACGGCGCGGATGCCGGCCGGGAAGTTGCCCGATTCCCCGATCCCGAGGCCAAAGCGCGCGAGCGCGAACTGGGTCACGCTGGTCGCGAGGCCGTGCGCCATGTGGCTGACCGTCCAGATGACGATCGCAACGGTGTAGCCGATGCGGGCTCCGACCATGTCGACGATGCGGCCGAAGCCGATATAGCCGATCGCATAGGCGACCTGGAACCAGAAGACGATGTTCGCAAAGTCGGTTTCGGTCCAGCCCATTTCGTGCTGGAGCGTCGGCTTGAGCACCCCGATCATCTGGCGGTCGACATAGTTGATCGCCGTTGCAAGGAAGAGCAGCGCGACGATGAGCCAGCGATAGCGCCCGACATTGGGCACCGGCGGCGCCCCTCCCGCTTCGATTGCCTGCGCCATATGTCTCTCCCGCTTGTTTTTTTCGTTAAAGGTGGGCCACCGTGCAGGCGACCGCGATTTGGCCGCCGAACAGCGCGTCGGCGCGCTGTCCCGCCGCAATTTCATGCACGCCGGTGATCGCACCGGCCGAAACCCATGTGCCGTCGGGGATCGCGATGTCGCGTTCTCGAAGCGTGCGAATCAGGAACAGCGCCGACCCGAACGGTCCGTCGAGCATCGTTTCCATCGTCGCGGAGCCGATAAGGGCGCCGTCGATCCGGAACTCGACCGGCATCGCGGCCAGGTCCATGTCGCGCCAGTCGTCGATCGCCGGCCCGAGCACGAGCCCCTTGTTGTTGCCATAATCCGATGCGGTCACCGCGGGTCCGTGCAGGTTGATCCCGGCAAAAGGCGAACTGGCGATCTCGATCCCCGTTCGCACCTCCGCGATACAGCCGCGAACCGAATCGATATCATAGTCGCGTGTGCCGACGCCCTCGAAGCGCAGCAGCACTTCCGCCTCGGCCGCCGCGAAGCCGCCGGGATAAACGCGCATTTCGGGGACCGTGCCGGCATCCCCCGCGACGATCTCGTCGGCAAAGATCGGACCGGTCAGGCGATTGCCGCCGAACCGATCGACCAGTTCAGGGGGAATCCGGCCGACTTTCCAGCCCCCGATCCGGCGCCCGTCGCGAGCGATTGCGGCATCCTGGATGGCATAGGCTTCCGCCATCGTCTGCGGCATCGCGCCGGGATATCGGGAAAGCGGTGTCAATTGCGCGCGCGCCGCCAGGAACGCGCGTGCCACTTTATCCTGTTCTTCGGTCGCCGCCATTTCGATGAATTCCCTCTCTGCCCGGACAGGTGTAAAAGACACCGGTGTCAAAAGCAAGTCATTAGCGTCGGATGCGGTTGATTTTGCGTAATTGAACGCCCATCAAACAATCGAAGGGGCAGGACAATGCGGCGCGCGGGCACCGTATCCCTCCCCGCCCACGGAAAGCGGACCGAATGGCGGCAAGAACAAGCGGCAAGACTGGAAAGCAGCCGACGATCAACGACGTGGCGGCGCTGGCCGGCGTGTCGAAAAAGACGGTCAGCCGGGTCATCAACCGGTCCGAATTCATCACCGAAAAGACGCGCAAGGCGGTGCAGGACGCCATCGAGACGCTGGGCTTCGTACCCAATCCGCAGGCGCGCGCGCTGGCCTTTCGACGCAATTTCCTGATCGCGCTGCTCCACGACAATCCCAACCCACAGATGGTGCTGAATTTCCAGCAGGGCGTGCTCGATGCGATCAAGGACAGCGACCTTGCGATGATCGTCAGGCCGGTCGACCGCGGTTCCGACCGCCTGCTCGACGACATGCGCACCTTTCTGGAAAAGCAGCGGCCGATCGGCGCGATGCTGTTGCCCCCGATTTCGGAAAACGACGATCTTGCCGCGCTGTGCGACGAGCTTGGGGTTCGCTACGTCCGCATCGGCTCGGCCCTGCTCGACGACGCGACGCATTGCGTTTCGTCCAACGACCGCGAAGTCGTGGCAGAGGCGGTGGGCAAGCTGGTTCGCCTGGGCCATCGGCGCATCGGATTCGTGCGCGGTCCCGCGGGATTTCGGTCGGCGGCCGAGCGCGAAAAGGGGTTTCACCAGGCACTCGACAAGGCCGGGCTGACGCTCGCCGACGCGCATTATGCGCCCGGCAACTATCGTTTCGCGGCGGGGGTGGAGGCGGCGGAGGCGATCCTGTCGCAGCCCGAGCCGCCGACCGCCATCTTCTGTTCGAACGACGAAATGGCGGCGGGGGTGATCAGCGTCGCCCACGACCGGGGGATCGCGGTCCCGGGCGACCTGTCGATCATCGGGTTCGACGATTCGCCGACCGCGACGCATATCTGGCCCGCGCTCAGCACGGTACGCTGGCCGATCCGCGAGATGGGGATGCGGGCGGCCCGCACCCTTGTCGCCGAATTCCTGGGCCCCGAAGCGAAAACAGCCGAAGGCGAAAGCCCGGTCCTGCCGTCGGAGTTCATCGAACGCCAGTCGGTCGCCGCGCCGCCGGAATCGACCTGACCGCGCGCGTCGGGCGTCAGTCGAGCGCGCGAAACACGAAGTCGCGGAAGCGCGCCTCGCCCGCCCCGGCCGAATAGAGACCGGGGCGCAGCATCAGGAATCCGCCGCGGACATTGTGGTGATAGCCCGACACCTCCATCCCGCGGTCGAAGCGCGACCACGTCCTGCCGCCGTCGCCGCTCGTATCGAAGGTCACGATATGGCGGTCGTTGGTCACCCGCATCCGCATCCGGCGGCCGTGAGGATTGACCGGGCGCGCCCGTTCGATGCCATATTGGTGCGTCACGAAGCGCGTTTCGTCGAAACCAAGCCCGCAATACAGCTTGTCGTCATAGAAGAGGATCAGGCCCGCGGTCCCGCCGGGCGCGATCTCGATATCGCATTCGAAGCGATAGGCCTGGTCGCCGGCGATCAGCAGCAACGGCGAGGAATCGACCGGTGCCGCGCCCCGCGCCGCCAGTACCAGCGCCCCGTCCTCGACCCGCGCGCGGTCGCGTTCGTCGGATGCGGGGCGGAAGAAGTTCCACTTGGCGCCGAGCGCGAGCGTGTCGAACCCGTCGGAGAGCGCCATGCCATGCGGAACCGCCTGTCCGCCTGCGGGCTTGGCGATCGGCTGCGACAGATCGCCGCCGGTCATGCGAAACCAGCCGTCACCGGTCCATTCGACCGGGTCGAGCAGCGTCTGCCGGCCGAGCGTCCAATAGCCGTTTTCATAGCCGTGATAGACGCTCCACCAATCGCCCGCGGGCCCCTCGACCAGCGTCGCATGGCCGCGCGACCACCATGTCTCCTGCCGGGACAGGGTACGAACGATCGGATTGTGGGGGCAATTTTCCCACGGCCCGTGAATCGAGCGCGATCGCGCCGCGATGACCATATGGCCCGTCGGCGGCCCCGCCGTGCCGCCGACCGCGGTGACGAGATAATAATAATCCCCGTGGCGGGTGATCTTCGGCCCCTCGGGCGAAAATCCTTCCACCACCCAATCGGCGGGATAATGCCACGGGTCATAGACATGCTCGGGCTCGCCGATACGCGACAGTCCGTCGTCCGACAGCCGCACGCGATCGCCGCCCGACAGGAAGAGCCACCGCGTCCCGTCCTCGCCAAGGGCGTGGCCGGGATCGATATGATGCGGCAGGTTCAGATCGACGGGGTCGCTCCACGGTCCCTCGATCCGGTCCGCCCAGATCACCCAGCTCGTATCCGGCCCCTTGGTCGGGATATACAGGTAGAAGCGTCCGCCGTGCTTGCACAGCTCCGGCGCCCATACCGACCCGATGTTCCTCGTCAGCGCCGGCCCGACAGGCCGCCAGTTCACAAGGTCGCGCGAATGCCAGATGATCAGCCCGGGATAGGAATCGAAGGTCGAGAAGGTCATGTAATAATCGCGCCCGTCCTTCAGGATCGACGGATCGGGATGGTCGCCGGCCATGACGGGGTTCAGGAAACGGCCGTCGCCGAGGTCGGCCTTGCGCTGGCCGTCGAGCCCGCGCGCCCAGCCGGACGCCCCCGGCGCCGTATCGGGAACCCGGTCGGCGGCATTCGCACCGGCCGAAACGGGCGAAAAACCCGATGCCAGCATTCCCGCGCCGGCCAGTTTGAGCATGTCGCGGCGACCCGTCACATCTTCCTCCTCGGTTAAAAAATCGGCCCGGTCTTCGGGTGCGAAGACCGGGCCATATAGGGTGGGACTGTCCCAGGGAAATCAGATCTTGACCCGCGCTCCGAACAGGAAGGTGCGGCCATAATGGTTGTTTTCGTAATTGCGGTTCGCCTCGAGGTCGGTGAAGCGATAGCGATAATCGTCGGTCAGGTTCGTGCCCTCGATCGACAATTCGATATTGTCGGTCAGCGCATAGCGGATCGACGCGTCGACGTTGAACGAGCTGCCATAGCCTTCGAACACATTATTGTTGCCGCTGGTGCTGTCGTTATAGCCCGCACGCCACGCGGCCGATGCGCGGACAGAGAATTTGCCGTCGTCATAATAGGCGGTGGCATTCCACGCGCGCTTGGCGAGACCGAGCAGCGGCTGGACATAGTCGCCGTTCGGCTGGGCCACCAGCTTGTTCTGGCCGGGATCATAGGCGAGCGGACCGGCGATGCTGTAGTCAACATCGCTCTTCACGAAGGTCGCATTTGCGAGCACCCCGAAATAGCGCAGCGAGTCCGAAAAGACCGAGAAGGGCAGTTGCAGCGACAGTTCGACGCCCTTCAAATTCGCGCCGGGGCCGTTGCCGGTAGTACGGAATTCGAACTGGCGGCCCGGATCCTCTCCGCCCACGACTGCGTCATAGGCCGGCGTTCCGGGGGTCAGCAGCGACAGCGGCAGGCCGCTGTCGGCATAGGTTCCCTGGAGGGAGGTCGAAATGGGGAAGCTCACGATATCCTTGGCGAACAACGCAACCGATGCAATCGCTCCGGGCGCGAAATACCATTCCGCGGCCAGGTCGTATGTCGTCGCGCGGTAGGGGTCGAGGAACGGGTTGCCCGAGGTGATGCGGAAGTTGAACTGATCGACCGATCCGCCCGGCGTCAGGCTGCCGAGCGTCGGACGCGTGATGACCTTCGCGATTGCGCCGCGCAGGATGACATTGTCGGTCGGGTGCAGGTTCAGGTTGAACGAGGGCAGCCAGTCGTCATAGCTCCGATCGACGGTGACGAACGTACCGCTGGTGAACCCTGACGAGCTCTGCTTCGTCTTCGCGTAGCGAACCCCGGCATTGCCGGTCAGGCGCATCCCCAGAACTTCGGTTTCGAACTCGGTCATCAACCAGCCGCCGAAGGTCTTTTCGGTGACCGCGCGCTGTTCGCCCTGCTGGAGCACCGCGGGGCGCCCATAGAGGTCGATCAACGCGGTCCCGGCGTCGAGGTCGGGGACGACCCACGCGTTGGTATTTCCCGAAGGCTGACCAGCGTCGCCGAGTTCAAAGATGTCGGCGATGTCGGAGGTCACGGGCAGGCCGCCGACACCGTCTTCGCAGGTGAAGGCCGCGCAATAGGTGCTGTCGCGGCGGTAGCCGACGGTATCGAAATCGAACTGGCGGAAGAAGCCGCCGCCGAGCAGGTTGAAGCCGTCGGCGACATCCCAGTCGAAGTCGGCCGCGAAGGTCTTGAACTTGTTGGTCAGGTACGACGGGCGGTCGCGGAATTCGGCGAGCACGAACGACGAGGGATCATCGATTCCCGCGCCGAAGCTCAGGAGCGGGAATTTCATGTTCGAATAGTCGTAGTGATAGCCGGTCGCATCGGTGTCGTCGAAGGCCAGCGTCGTTTCGACGGGGATATCGGCCTTCGATTTCGAAAAGCCGCCGATCAGGTTGAGCTTGAACGCGTCGGTCAGCCGCTGCTCGAGCCGTCCCGAAATCTGGTAGAATTTCGTTTTGCTCTGGCGGGAATAGCGTTCGGTGCGAACATAGACGTTGTCGAGATCGGCCGAAATCAGGTTGTTGTCGCCGTCGATGACATAGTTCGACACGTCGATCCCGCGTTCGTTGCTGCGCAGCAGCACCTCGCCCCAATATTCGTCGCGGGTCTCCTTGAAGGTCGAATAGAGCCCGTCGATCGACAGCTTGGTATTTTCGGTCGGCTCGAACTGGATCGACGCGGTGGCGCCCAGGCGTTCGCGATCGTGACTGACGAGGCCGTAACGCGGGATGCGGGGATGGAAGGCTTCGGCGACCGCGACACATTCATCCGACGGATCGGCGACGAAGGCCGATCCGCTCATGCAGGTCACGCCATCGACGCTGCGGAACGGCGCCTGCGCCCAGCGCACGCTGTTGTTGCCGAGTTCGAGGGTCGTATAGTCGGCCCAGGCGACCGACGCCGAAACGCCGAAGGTCTTGTCGGCGTTGGTCCAGGCGACCAGCCCGGCCAGGCGCGGATCGACGTCTTTCGACAGGTCGTTATATCGCCCCTGCACCGACGCGACGGCCGTGAAACCTTCCTTGCCGCCGAGCGGGTTGCCCGTGTTCAGGTCCACGACCGCACCGAGCGAACCCTCGTCTAGCGAAGCCGAAGCGGTCTTGTGAACGACGAGCGAGGTGAACAGCTCCGACGCGAAAACGTTGAAGTCGAAGGCGCGGTCGCGGTTCGCCGATGCACCGTCGGTCGACGTCGCGATCGTTTCCATGCCGTTCAGGCGAACGCGCGTGAACTGTGCGCCCAGGCCGCGAACGGTGATCGCACGGCCCTCGCCGGCGTCGCGCTGGATCGAGATGCCCGGAATGCGTTGCAGCGATTCGGCAAGATTCTGATCGGGGAATTTGGCGATGTCCTCGGCAACGATCACATCGACCGCGCCGGTCGAATTGCGCTTCTGGTCGAGTGCCTTGTCGAGCGACGCACGGAAACCCGTCACGACGATTTCGTCGGCACTGACCGCCCCCTCGTCCGCGTCCTGTGCAAAGGCGGGAACGGCCGTCATCGCGGCAAGCGATGCGCCGCATACCAACCTGGCCCAGACCCGAATACCCCGTGCATTGTGAATAGCCATCATCATCCTCCCTTTTCGCAGCGTCTCCCCGCCTTTGGCAAGAATGACACCGGTTACTTTCGTGGACGAAACCGCGCGAGCCACGGGCTCGTCCAATATGTCCAGAGAGTACGCAGGAAGGCCGCCGGCTTTGCGACGGTCCGGGGCGCCCTCTCCCCAAATTCTGTTGTTGACCGATTTAGGTAACCGGTGTCAAAATGATTGAAGGATTGCGGCTGCTATGTCAAGACCCCAATCGCAAGGAGAGAGACGATGCCCAAGACACTATGGATTTCCGCCCTTTTTCTGGCCACTTCGCTGACAGCGACTCCCGCGGTGGCGTTCGATTCCGCCCCCCTCGCCTTTCCCGGCGCGGTCGGATCGGCGGCGACGACTCCGGGGGGACGAGGCGGCAAGATCATCCGCGTGACGACCCTCGCCCCCGATGGTCCGGGGTCGTTCAAGGCTGCGGTCGAGGCAAAGGGCCCGCGCATCGTCGTGTTCGAGGTCGGCGGCGTCATCGACATGGGCCGCACGACGCTGACGATCACCGAACCCTTTCTGACGATCGCCGGGCAGACCGCGCCGGGTCCGGGCATCACGCTGATCCGCACCGGGATCGACGTGAAGACGCACGATGTCGTGATGCGCCACCTGCGCGTCTATACCGGCGTCGATGGCCAGCCAAAGCGCAGCGGATGGGAAGCCGACGCCTTTTCGACCGTCGCGGCGCACGATGTGATCGTCGATCATTGCACGTTCCTGTGGGCGATCGACGAGAACATGTCGGCCTCCGGCCCGCGCTTTGCGGGCAAGGACGTCGCCGAGTGGCGCAAGAACACGAGCCACGACATCACCTTCTCGAACAATCTCGCCGCCGAGGGCCTGGCCGATGCGAGCCATCCAAAGGGCGAGCACAGCAAGGGCTCGCTCGTTCACGACAATACGACCGGCATCCTCTTCTATCGCAACATCTGGGCTCACAACGTCGAACGCAGCCCGCTCGTCAAGGGCGGCGCGCAGGCGGCGCTGGTGAACAACCTGATTTACGATCCGCAGCATCGCGCAGTGCACTATAATCTGATGAACCTCGAATGGGTCGGCCATCCCTATGTCACCGGGCAGATCACCGCGGTCGGCAATGTGATGCGCGGAGGCAATTATACCGATGAGGGCCTGCCCTTCCTGATGCTCGGCGGCGACGGCGATCTCGAATATTATGCCAAGGACAATATCGCGGTCGACCGGCACGGCAATGCCCTGCCCGAATTCGGGCGCTACGGCGAAACCCGCGCCGAACTGATCCGGGCAAAGGCGCCGCTCGCCTCGCTCGAGGGTCTGAAGATCCTGCCATCGCGCGATGTCGAGACATCGGTGCTCGCCACCGCCGGCGCCCGCCCCTGGGCGCGCGATGCCGAAGAGATCCGTATCCTGTTCTTCGTCGCCGAAGGCCGCGGCGACATCATCGACGACGAAAAGCAGGTCAGCGCCTATCCCAAAGTCGAGGCACCGGTGCGCGCGCCCTTCGTCGAGGCCGAGTGGAACCTTGCGACGATGGAGCCGAAATCGGGCCGCTATCCGGCGCAGACCGCACCGATGCCGCAGGAACATCTGTCGGCGCGCGACCTCGATTCGCGCGGTGGCGTCAAATGAGTGCGCTCGCCGCGGCGCTGCTGCTCGCAGGCACCGGCGCCGCGCCGCCGATGGTGGTGATCGACGAAGCCGATACGGTGAGCGAAGAGCCGCCGCCGCATGGCGAAATCGGGATGTCGACCGCGTGGCGGATCAGCGACAGCGTCCCTGCACCGCGCAGCTTCGAATTTCGCAA
Organism: uncultured Sphingopyxis sp.; assembly: GCA_964607625.1. Classification (GTDB taxonomy): domain Bacteria; phylum Pseudomonadota; class Alphaproteobacteria; order Sphingomonadales; family Sphingomonadaceae; genus Sphingopyxis. Next base: position 38,468 of record CAZSMB010000007.1, read on the forward strand.
GCGCGCGCTGCATGTGGGGGCGCAGATCGGCATCCACCCCATCGCCCATGACGAAATCTATTATGTCGTGTCGGG
>CAZSMB010000007.1:38642-45695 GCA_964607625.1 uncultured Sphingopyxis sp.
CGCAGATCGGCATCCACCCCATCGCCCATGACGAAATCTATTATGTCGTGTCGGGAACCGGCGTCGTCCATTCGGATGGCGAGGAGAGGGCGGTGAAGGCCGGCATGGCGGCATGGCTTTACACCGGCGCGGAGGTCGGCATCCGCCAGACGGGCGGCGAGCCGCTGGTGCTGATCATCGCCTATCCCAACCCGCCACTGGACGGAACGCGATGACGCTCGATCGCCGCCACCTGCTCGCCGCCGGGCTGGCGCTTCCTCTCGCCGCGGGCACCGCGCGCGCCGCGGCTCCGACCCGCCCGGCCGACGTGGCGCCCGACGCCAGCCTCGCCCTGTGGCCAAAGGGTCATCTGGTCGTTCCTCCGGGGCTCGCGGAGCGCGTCGTTCAGCGCAGCGACGATCCGCAAGCCAGCGACCGGATGCTCGAACATATCGTCCGGCCGCGGCTCGACATCTTTCGCCCGGCAAACCCCAATGGCGCGGCGGTCGTCCTCGCGCCCGGGGGCGGCTATCGCTATGTCGTGATCGACAAGGAAGGGTACGAACTCGCGCGATGGCTGACCGCGCGCGGCGTCACCGTCTATGTCCTTTTCTATCGCCTGCCCGGCGACGGCTGGGCCAACCGGTCAGAGGTTCCGCTCGCCGACGCGCAGCGGGCAATGCGGATCGTGCGGAGCCGCGCGGAGATCGACGGCATCGATCCGGCGCGCGTCGCTTTCGGCGGCTTTTCGGCCGGCGGTCATGTCGCGACCAGCCTGCTTACGCGGTTCGACGCGCGCGTCCATGCGCCCCTCGACGCCGCCGACAGGCTTTCGGCCCGACCCGATGCCGTCGCCGGCATCTATCCCGTCGTGTCGATGGACGCCGCGATCGCGCATCCCGGAAGCCGCAGCAACCTGCTCGGCGCCGCGCCGAGTCCCGAAGCCGAGGCGCTGCACTCGCCCGAGCGCCAGGTGCGCAAGGACATGCCGCCGCTCTGGCTGCTCCACGCCGAAGACGACAGCGTCGTGGCGATCGCGAACAGCATCCGGCTGCGCGAGGCCGCACGGGCGATCGGCAGCCCGTGCGAAAGCCACTTCTTCGAGCGCGGCGAGCACGGGTTCGGCTTGATGAAGGCGGCGGGCCTGCCGGTATCGATCTGGCCGGACCTGCTCTGGAACTGGCTAGGCAGTCACGGGATGATCTAGGTCCCCGGCTGGATATAGGGCACGCGCGCGAACAGCTCGCGCTCCCAGCGGCGTGGGTCGCTCGTCACGCGGCTTTGCGTGTCGAACACCATCGTCTCGCGCCGTTCCAGCGAATAGGCGGGCCATCCCGCATCGCCGGTGCGCGCAAAGCGAAGATAGGCGTCCATCACCGTGTCGCTCATCGCGCGCTGCGCCGGCGTGGGATCGGCCACCGTGCCGAAGCTCAGCGCAATGTCGTCGGTGTGCTTCGCCGCCTCGAAATCGAGCTGATAGACGAAAGCCGGCGCCCCGGCGTACGCCCGCGCCTCGGCTTCCTCGACCTGCCCGCGCCAACTGCGCGCGGCGGTGACGATGCGATGGAACAGCTCGGCCGGCGGCGCATCGGGATAGCGCGCGCGGAATTGCGCCACGACCCATTCGGGATGGATGTCGATCCGCATCTCGGGCACGATCCGCTGGGCCAGATTCGCATAGGAAAGCCCGCTCAGCTGCTTGCCATCGGCTGCATAGAAGGCGCGCGTCTCCATCACCGTATTGCCGAGCATCATCGGGATGCCGAGCGACTGCGGCGCCGCGTCGGGCCAGAAGGGGTGGCGCGTCAGATGCGCCATATCGAGCACCGGTCCCATATAGACGCCGCCACCGAGAACGGGGTCGGTCGCCGACAGCGCAGCGATCAGCCGCTCGACCGGCGCGGTCGCGGGATCGACGCCCTCGCCCAGCGCGGCGAGGAACGCCTCGGCGCGTGCGGTGGCATGAAGCGGCCCGGAGGCGGTGACCTGCTGCCCGCTCATGGTGATCGCCTTGTGAAACAGGCCCCGCGCCTCGGGCATCGCCATCAGCGTCGCGATTTTAGCGCCGCCGCCCGACTGGCCAAAGACGGTGACGTTGCCCGGATCGCCCCCGAACGCCGCGATGTTCCTTTGCACCCATCGCAGGGCGACGATCAGGTCGAGCTGGCCCGCATTGCCGCTGTCGGGAAAGCGCGGGTCGAGCCGTGCGAGATAGAGGTAGCCGAGCGCGTTGAGCCGGTGGTTGACCGTGACGACGACGACATCGCCCCGCGCCGACAGCGCGGCTCCGTCGTTGACCGGATCGGTCACGCTGCCGGCCGAATAGGCGCCGCCGTGGATATAGAGCAGGACGGGCTGCTTCGCCGCGGTCGTGGCGGCGGGGGTCCAGACGTTGAGGAACAGGCAATCCTCGGATTGCGGCCGATAGCGATCGCCGCGCTGCGGGCAGGCCGGTCCGAAGGCGTCGCCAGGCATCTGGTCCGCACGCGTCACCGGCTTCGGGGCGCAAAAGCGGGCGGCGCGCGCATAGCGGATGCCGCGAAAGCGAACCGCACGGCCCTCGGCGCCGCACGGCACTCCCGCATAGACGCCATCGGCGGCTGCGACCCGCCGCGATCCGCCCTCCGCATTGGCCCAGGCGGTGCGCGTCAGCGCGCTCGCGCCGAGCAGCAGCGCCCCGCCGACGACCCCGCGCCGGGTCGGTTCACCGCCGGACATCGAGCCCGCCGCCGTGAAAGGCGTCGATATCGCGCTGTCCAAAGCGGCTCGCATCGCCCGGCAGCGAATGTTTGAGACAGGTGAGCGCCAGGCCGCTTTCGGCCATCGTCCGGGCATCGCCGCCCGCGAGATGCGCGTGGAGCACTCCGGCGGCGAAGGCGTCGCCCGCCCCGATCCGATCGACGATGCCCGTGACGTCGACCTCTCCGGTCTGATGACCGCCGTCGCGCAGGTCGACGCGGGCCGCGATGCGATGATGATCGGCGGTTATCGTATGCCGCGCAGTCGATGCGATCAGTTTGAGGTCCGGGAAAGCCGCAAAGCCGGCGTCGGCCGCCTCGCGGCGCCGGTCTTCGCCGTCGCCGCTGAACGCCTGCCCAAGCACCAGCGACAGGTCGCGATGGTTGCCGAACACTATGTCGGCAGCGCCGATCAGCTCGGCCAGGACGGCGCGCGGATCGCTATCCCACGCCTCCCACAGCATCGCGCGATAGTTGCCGTCGAAGCTGACGGGGACGCCAAGGCGCCTCGCCGCACGCGCCGCGGCGAGTGCGGCGTCGGCCGAACGGGGTCCGAGCGCCGGGGTGATCCCCGAAAGATGCAGCAAGCGCGCACCGGCGAGCAGCGAGTCGAAGTCATAATCGTCGGGCCCGGTCGCCGCGAAGCTCGATCCTGCGCGGTCGTAAACGATCTCGGACGCGCGCAGTCCGGCCCCCACGCTGAGAAAATAAAGGCCCATGCGCCCCGGTCCGGTGGTGACGGCGGCGCAATCGACGCCTGCGCCGCGCACCGCCGCCACCGCGCCGCGACCCAGCGCATTGTCCGGTACCGTGCCGATCATCGCGCATTCGTGACCGAGATGGGCAAGCCCGATCGCGACATTCGCCTCGGCCCCGCCGACGTGCAGCGCGAGCGATGGCGATTGCATCAGCAGCTCGTTGCCCGGCGCGGTCAAGCGGATCAGCAGTTCGCCGAAGAAAACGAGCCTGTCCTGTGTCATGCCAACTCCGCCTGGCCCCGCAACGGACGGGGCATGTCTGTTACACCAACGACAGGGCGGCGGCTCGACAAGCCTCGGCGCGCCCGGCCGCGGCGGGTCTTATCGCGCCAGCCAGCCGCCGTCGACGGCAAGAATATGGCCCTGGACATAATCGGACGCCCGCGATGCCAGAAAGACGGCCGCGCCGCCGATGTCGGCCGGGTCGCCCCAGCGCCCGGCGGGGATCCGCTCCACGATCTGCCGGTTGCGCGTTTCGTCGGACTGCAGCGCCGCGGTGTTGTTGGTGGCGATATAGCCCGGCGCGATCGCATTGACCTGGATGCCCTTTGCCGCCCACTCGTTCGCGAGCAGCTTGGTAAGTCCGCCCACGCCCGACTTCGACGCGGTATAGCTCGGGACGCGGATGCCGCCCTGAAAGGTCAGCATCGAGGCGATGTTGATGATCTTCCCCGATCCGCGCGCGATCATATGCCGTCCGACCGCCTGGCAGAGGAAGAAAAGCGTCTTCAGATTGGTGTCGATCACCGCGTCCCAATCCTCTTCGGTGAAATCGACCGCGTCGGCGCGCCGGATGATGCCCGCATTGTTGACGAGGATGTCGATCCGGCCGAAGCGATCGAGCACGGCATCGACGAGAGGCTGCACCGAAGTGATCGTCGACAGATCGGCAGCGAAATTCTCGGCCTCGCGCCCCAGCGCCCGCACCTTGTCGACCGTCTCGGTCGCCGGCGAACGGCCCGCTGCGGCGATGTCCGCCCCCGCTGCGGCCAGCGCAAGCGCAATTCCCTGCCCGATACCGGTGTTGGCGCCGGTGACCAGCGCGACTTTTCCGCTAAGCTCGAACAATTGCATCCTCTCCACTCCCTCGTCATGCCGGACGTGATCCGGCATCCATGTCCTCGGCGCCGCGTGGGCCCCGGATCATCTCCGGGGCGACAAAGGAAGGCTATTTCAACTGGCAGATGTCGAGGACGTTCATGTCGGTATAATCGAGATTTTCCCCGCCCATCGCCCAGATGAACGCATATTTCTTGGTCCCCGACCCCATGTGGATTGACCACGGCGGGCTGATGACCGCTTCCTCGTTCGCGATCACGATATGCCGCATGCTGTCGGGCTCGCCCATATAGTGGAACACGCGGTCGCTTTCCTCGGGGAGATCGAAATAGAGATAGATTTCGCTGCGCCGGTCGTGAAGGTGCGGCGGCATCGTGTTCCAGACGCTGCCCTCTTCTAGCACGGTGAGCCCGAGCAGTAGCTGCGCGCTTTCGCACACGCCCGGAATGACGAGCTGATAGATGGTGCGCTGGTTCGAATTGGCGAGGTCGCCGCGCGCGAGCGGGTTCGCCTGATCAAGCGTGACATGCTTGATCGGGCAGGTCTTGTGCGCGGGCAGCGACGCCAGATAGAAACGCGCGCCCTCGCCCTCGAACACGACCTCGGTCGATCCCATCGGGATATAGAGACACTCCTTGGTCTTCATCTCGAACCGCTGGCCGTCGACGGTGATCGCACCGGCGCCGCCGATGTTGACCGCGGCCATCTCGCGCCGTTCGAGGAAGGGGTGCCCCGCCGCCGATGCGGGCTCGGACTGTTCGGGCAGCGTCAGGGCGCCGCCGCGCGGAACGGCTCCGCCGATCACAAACCGTTCGTTGTGCGAATAGTTGAGATTGATCTTGCCGTCCTCGAACATCCCCGAAACGAGATAGCGATCGCGCAGGTCGTCGTTGTCGACGCAGTCCATCATGTCGGGATGGGTGGCGTGATAGGTCTTTGCGAACATGGCGGCATCCTCCGGGGGTTCATGGATTTCCGCTCGAATAGGTGATTAGGTAACCGGTGTCAATATTTCGCGCCCCAAAGGCCCGGCGATCAGGGGCCGATGCGCCCTCCAGCCCGCGGCAGGCAAAACGGAAATGCAAGGGACGGTAAATCGCGCGGTGCTCGATGTCGTGGATGAAAACCCCGAGCTGACGTCCTGGACCGACGCGCGACCCTATGCGTGCGGCTGTTATCGCGTGCCGACAGCACGCAGCCCCCCGCATCGCGCCGCGCTTATATTCCTCCGCCCCGCGTCCCGCAAGCGGAGTCGAAGGGGCGGCTTTCAGTCGCCCGGCGGCGTTTCGAGCCGTCGCTCGACGATGCGCAGCAGGGTGAGCATCACCAGGCTGATGGCGCCGCCGATCAGCACCAGCGGCCACTGCCCCGCACCGCAGGCGATGCCGAGCACCGCCGCCAGCCACAGGTGCGCCGCGGTCGTCAGATTGTGGACCTTGCCGCGACTGAAGACGATAAGCCCCGCGCCCAGGATGCCGATGAACGCACCCGCCGCCTCGAAAACGCGCAGCGGGTCCATGCGGCTGCCCTCGAGCTGGGTGTAGAGCGCGATGATCGACACGGTCATCGTGGCTGCGGCAAAGCAAATCAGTCCATGCGTCCGCAGGCCGGCGGCATGTCCCCTGATTTCACGGTCGAGACCGAGCAGGAGGCCCAGCACCGCGGCGCCGCCCAGCCGCGACAGCAGGTCGAGGTCGATCGAGTGGACCACCAGGGGCGCGTTGAGCTCCATCGACACCAGAGCGCAGCAGGCGCCCCGCGGTTCCACGACGACAAAAGGTTCGCGTCCTGTTCTCTTTTCTTGCCGCGACGCGCGGCGCGCGCTAACCCTCGTCGCATGATTGCGAAACTGACGGGGCGGCTGGACTCAAGCGGCGCGGGCCATGCGGTAATCGACGTCGGCGGCGTCGGCTATCTGGTCGAAGCGTCGGCGCGCACGCTCGATGCACTCGGCGCGGTCGGCGGCGAGGTGACGATCCATACCGAGATGCTGGTCGGCGAGGATTTCCTGCGCCTGCTCGGCTTCGCACGCGCCGAAGAGCGCGACTGGTTCCGCCTGCTCACCAGCGTCCAGGGCGTCGGCGCCAAGGTCGCGCTCGCAATCCTCTCGGCACTCGAAGTCGCAGAGCTGCAACGCGCGCTCGCCAGCGGCGACAGCGCGATGATCGCGCGCGCCAATGGCGTCGGCCCGAAACTCGCGCAGCGCATCGCGCATGAACTCAAGGACAAGGCGGGGGCGCTCGGCGGCCTTGCGGGCAGCGCCGGGGCATCGGCCGCTCCCGCATCGGGGCCCTTGGGCGACGCCGTCGCCGCGCTCACCGGCCTCGGCTTCAAGCCCGGCGAAGCGAGCGCCGCGGTCGCGGCGGCGAGCGAGGAACTGGGCGCCGGCGCGAGCCTCGATGCGCTGGTGCGTACGGCGCTCAAGAAGGCGGCTAAGTGACAGCCCCCACCCGCCATGCCTCGTGCCGCTGCGGCGAAATCCGCATCGCCTGCACCGGCGAGCCGATCCGCGTGTCGGT
>CAZSMB010000008.1:0-45344 GCA_964607625.1 uncultured Sphingopyxis sp.
CCTGCCGGGCGGCGCCTTCCCGGGCCGGGTTCGCGAATGCGAAGAGGTCCCTCAAGAGCGTGCCGCTGCAGCGGCTCCTTTTAGGGATTCCGATTTCACCGAGCTTACGGATGCAGATCGCATTTCGTGGCCCGAGTGCGAATGGAAAAAACGGGGACGGCAGCGAGCCCTCCCCTGGCGCGGTTCAGACCACTGCGGTCCGTCTTGCCCGTTGGAGCTGCTGCCACGCTTTGAAACTTGCAAAGCGCCGGCGGCGTGCTTTCGAGGCCGGTTGCGCGAACAGGTAGTAGACCCACACCGCCTGCGCTTCGGCATCAATCCGCCGCAGGCGTGCAAGCGGCGAGGTCAATAGAGAAGGAATCTGCACGCCTGACATGCCAGCGGCGTGCCGCAATGCGTGATGTGGGACCGATACCCGAACATGGGTGCGAAGGCCGGACCGGGGGACGTGCTCGAGCACTCGGTCGGCTTCCATGTCTCGGTCCGGACTGGTGGCGAGCCGGAACTCTCGGACCGGGTTCAATATGATTGCCATGGTATCAGGCGTGAAGAGCGCTTGCAGCCGCTCACGCAGCGCCTGCGTGCGGTAACCCGCACCAAAACCATGGGCATGAAGTTCGAAGCGCGCTTCACCCCGATGGGCTTGCTCGACGATCAGCGCACCGAAGCCGAACGGGACACGGGGTTGCCCCGGCCCAGGCGACGGCAGGATGGAAAGCACGATCATGCGGTCAGGGTTGAAGCGAGGAAGATAGGTCATACTGATAATCCTGAATATCGAGCGGGCGGTCGCCGATGGCGCCGCCCGCTCGAGAAAGATCATGATGGATGAAGTGAATTGAGACGACATTCGTCGCCTACCCGTCTGGCCGTGGTGGATGGTCGGCCAAGACAAGCTGAAGAAAGTGCTCGCTCAACGCTTGCGCACCGCCTTCTCGTGCGAGCGATCCCCACGATTGCCAGCGGTCTACTCTCTGCGCGATCCATGCGAAAAGCCGGTCCCGCGCGTGGTTATCAGGAAGCTCGATCGCCCAGAGTGTGCGCACCAACGGAATGTTGCTACCAATGTTGAGACCGACCAGTTTGATCGCTGCCCTTCCCCCGATAACATCGCGCACAAACCGGAATGGCAGCTCGCTGGTGCGAGCTTCGATCTGCGCCATCACACGTTCTCGCTCCTCGCGTGTCGCTCCCCGGTCAAGCCCGTGAGTGAGGGCAAGTGATGCAGGACTGATGGGGAGGGCTGCATATTCAGTCGAGCGGGTGGAGGCGAGCATGAGCAGAACCGCCCGGCCCTCGGTCGTCAGGCCCGGAATCCTCCGGTCCATCAGCAGGCCGACTGCCTCTAGCCACGTTTCGAAATAGTCTCGCAGCGTCCATGAACCTTCGCACAGATCGAGCACCTTCTCCTCGATCGGGACAATATGGCGATCATGCGCGGCGAGAATAGCGAGCATGAATTCGAACTGGCTGTCCATGAACTGCAGGTGGCGACGCGGCAGGCCCAAACGGCTCTGCCAGAGACAATGCCGCACGCTGTCCCAGCGAGAGCCATCCTCATCGATCAGGGCAGACTGGCCCGGCTCGGCGTGCAGCCAGTAGCCCCAGGGCAAGCTCGCGTTTCTGCGCTCCTCGTAAGGGCGTTTGACCATGGTCTCCTCCCTCATGAGTTTTCGCCGTCGGAGTGGCGTGAGACGAGCTGGAGCAGCAGATCGCTCCCCTTGCCTGATTGGTGCTCGACCGCCTTCAGCGCGCGCGCCAGTTTGCGAACTTCCCCGAAGACGTAATGGATATCGCGGTAAAGCTCGCCGTCCTCGCGGTGGCGGTCGGGCTTCATGCCCACCGGCACGAGATCGCCGGGATACGAAGTCCGAAACCCGAACCACCACTTGTCGTCGTGTTCAGCTGTTCCGGGCGCGTGGCTTGGTGCTCCCGTCGGTCGGATATGGCACACGCGGACTGCCTCGGGTCCATATCGTCGGCACGGTTCGGCGTAATCGACGCCGCCATGAGAGGCGTTGCGCACTGCCAGAGGCAAGGCATCATGGTTGTAGCCATGAAGCGGATGGCCGGGATCGACCCCGACATAGCCACTCAGCGTCGCATTGTCCTGCCGCAGGATGATGCAGCTTAGATCCGTCTCGGGATCGGCCCAGGCGAGCTTGTCGGGTTCGTCCGACCAGGGTCCGTTCTGGCTCGGCTGGCGCTCAGGTAAGCGGTAGAACTGCTCGGGCCGCACTTCGGTGTTCCCGATGGCGAAACGTTTGGGAAGCGCGAGAGCGGTCGACTTCGTCCGCTCAAGCGCCTTGGAGGTCTTCTGAGGCATTGTCTTTTTCCATTGAAAAAGGCCGCCAACGTGATCGTGGGCGGCCCATAAGGGTTGCTAGGTGTGGAAGGCATCCGCGTGACGCGGATGAGAAGTGCGATATCTACATGACCTTCTCTCCTTCCCGGTTCGATGCGTCATCGACGTGATAGATCACACCCCTCAATCTGCTGCGAGCATGCCGCGCCCGCGCCCAGGGTTTGAGCGTGCGGGCGACAAACTCGCTGTTCGGTTGCGCAGCCAATGCCGCATTCGCGATGGCGAGATCGGCCGCCGTCTGCTCGCAAGCCAGCTGACCGTGCGCGGTGCAATGGCGGACGGCCAGAAGAGCTGTCGCCAGGGTATCGGCGAGGCACTGTTCGCGCACCGATACCCACTCACCCCGTTCGGCAAGCTTGCCGATGGAACGGGGAGCGACGGGCTTCGCCGGAATTGAAAGGGCCGCAGCAAACTCGCCGAGGTGGGGGTTGTCCGCCAGCCCTGCTGTCGTTCGACACAGATCGATGCGTTCCGGAGCGTGCGGCGAGATATTCAGCAGCTGCTCGGGAAGGAGCAGGCGGTGCTCTGCGGCGCAGCGGCGCAGCACTGGCAGATCACGGAACTCGCCTCCCCAGGTCACGAGCACAGCGCCGGGATTGGCGCGCAAATCATCAAACAGCTTGCCGACTATCGCCAACTCACTGTCGTGTTCCATTGTGAGAACGAATGGTCCGGTGATCTGAGGGACATGCTCGCCATTGATGAAGGTGAGAACAATCCAACTCGCCGCCGCAATCCTGTCGAACGGCCAACGGATGTTGGCGGCATCAGTCCCTGTCTGGGTTCTGTATCCATCGTAGCGCGAACGATCCCACAAGAACTCGAAATCAGCGACGATTAGAGAGCAAGACGAATTTCCCTTCTCGCTGCAATTTCGAGCGGCAAAAATCCGGGCCTGATGTTCAAGATCCCGCACGAAGCTGTGCATGCTGGCTGACTGGTCGGTCATGACAGTATTCCTTGTCTGAAAAAGCAAAGGCCCGCCGATTGGCGGGCCTTGCTCGTTGCTTGTCGGATTTGGTGAAACGGATCAGCGATGCCGCTCACGTGCGGTGACTGTCTTAAGCGTCGGCGCCGGCAGCCCACTTCGGTAGAACCAGGCCTCCTCATGCGGGATGAGCTTTTCCTCCATCTCCTTCTCCCACACCCGCTGCGCCGCGTTCCAGCGATACTGGCGTGCCTTGAGCACATCTTTCTTCGCGATTGGCGCACGGGTCGCCTGCACCAGAATGGTGGTGCGATCAGCACCCTCGAGCAGGCGCTCGAGATGACTGCGTTCGGGATCCCTGCCCCAGCCCGCGCGGCGCTGTTTGAGGAGCCAGAACAGCGACCAGACATCGTCGCCCGCACGATGCGCGTTGCTGTGCCAGCCCTCTTGCGCGAGCAACCACTGCTGGGCACGTCCATCCAGCCCGGCGCGCAGCCAGTCGATGTCCTTCATCGAACAGCACCATGCGGCGCCTGCAAGTTCGGGATAGCGGCGCTCCAGCCAGCTCACTTCGAAACAGGCGTGATGCGCAACCAACAGGTCGGCCCTGCCAAGCAATGCCAGCACCTTTTCGTCGGGGATCGACTTGCCGCTCAGGTGGTGGTTCGCGAGGCCGGTGATCCAAGTGATCCTGGGGTCGATTTCAACCTCGGGATCTTCCTGCCAGGCTTGCGGCGCGATGTGGTTAAGAACCTCGCCGTTCTCGTCGACCCAGACGAGCATGATCGCGAGTTCCATGATGCGATCACTATCAGGATCGAGGCCGGTCGTTTCGAGGTCAATGAGCGCCAGGCAACGCGCATCGGGCGGCGCGCCTTTTGGTGCGTTCGAATACGGCTGGGGAACGGACCGCAGGACGCGGTAATCCGGATTGGATTCGAGGCGCCTTGCGGCGTCTTCATGTTCGGGATTCAAATGATCGGTATTCATGCAATTTGCCTTTCGGTTCGTATCCGAACCGGCGAGGCGAAGGCCGAGTGTTCAATACACTTTTCCACTCACCCTGCCGGTTCAACCGGCAGGTCTTCCTGAAGCGTTCGAAATTTCATCTGGCCCGCAGCGTTCAGCGCGAGGGTCCACCTCTCCCAAGGTGTCGTCACACCGCCCCAGGCCATGGCCGGCCGCAACATGCAAGGAGGCTTCTTGAAGCCTACGTGCGAGCCTTGGGCGAGCCATACTCGTCCGACCACCGGTCCGGACGAGCGCATCAAAGTCATATGCAGGACGGCATATGACTTTGTGGTATTGCGCCTCAAACAGGAGTGGCACTCGTGCACCCCTTTTTGTGGTATTGCGCCTCAAACAGGGCTGCAACTTTGCGGCCCATTTTGAGGTATTGCGCCTCAAAATTCAGTCTAGGTTTTGCCAAGAGCCTTCTCTGTTGACCGTCATGCGTTCGGCATTTTTTGCCACGAAGCAGCTCCGTAAACCAAGGCTTGCGACCGGATCTCGCGGCTGCCGGCGGTGAAATGCGTCTCGAAAAGGAAGTGATTGAGCTGAGGTTCAACATCCACGCCCTGCCTGTCTCGCTCCTTGGGACACGAACAGCTATCGCAAAGAAGCCAAGAAAAGTTCACGGTATTTGAAGGATTTGCCATGAACTCTCTCCGCCGACCATCGCCACAGAGGCGCTTGGCGAGGAGTCCCGACGTGAGCATAAATGAATCTAGTGACCGAGCCAGTTACGGGTCAGAGACTTCCGGACCTACTACCCCGGCAACAGGCACCTTGGATCGAAACGCGGATCGCCGCGATGCGCGTTCCCGTTCCAGACTGCTAAGTCGGCTATTCGATGACCTCGATGTTGATCCGTCTCTCGCTGCACAGATCATCAAGGATTTGTCATCATTGCTCCCGCCGCAGCATCGAATGTCGCAGGCCGACGATGTTGTGGGGCGCCTGAAAGAACTTCTTGAACGCGATACGAAAGCGCCCCCTGAGTTGCTCGCAGGAAGCACTGGAGCGCAGCTCAACGTCAGCTCAGAGACGGCCGGCAGATCACAGCAAAGGCTTGATCAGTTCGCCAGCGATAGCGACGAAAAGGTCCTTCAAGCCTATGTGGCAAACGAACGCTTACGCGGTGTTGTGACACGCCAAGTAGCCGAGCATGACGCGGTCAGGGGCGCCCTCGTCGCTGAACTTGCTCGACGATATACGCTCGCCGAACAATGGCGTTACAAGATTCCAAAAGCGATGATGCCGCTGATCGCGGTGTTGCTTAAGGCCAGTGTCGGTCGCGATGATCTGAGGCCAGGGAACACCCTTCTCGGCTCTGTAATCGACACCGTCGCAGAACGTTTTCAATCGCATGGCGTGACCCGCGACGAGCTTTTGGAGGTCGCTGAGAATGCGGCGAGGCAGTTCGAGAGCTTTGATCCAGATGCAGGCAAGGTAGAGCGCTTCGAGGTAGCAGAGGAACGGCTGTCGACTATTCACAGGCAGCTTGAGACGGAATGGCGGCAGAAGAAAGACGAGCAATCAGAGGCGAAATTCCGGCCCGCCCGTGATCTGAAAATAGCTGGAGGCGGGCTTGATGAACACGGGCGCCCTGTCTTTCGTGACGTGAAGGATTTCGGTGAAGCTCTGGATTATCTTCGGGAGCAGAATCTATTGTAAAATGACTGCGCCGCACAGTCTCAAACCATTGATTCTGGCAGTGGATATTTGCTTCAACACACTACTCACCAGCGTGTTGTAGACTAGAATTGCTAGGGGACCGAGGGGGGATTCGGACTGAAAGTGACAAGCGAGACCATCACGCCAAGCCGGCACCGAACGGTTGCCGATGCGACGCCTCACGCGGCTTCTCTGATCCAAAGTCTCCGGGATATCGGTTATTCCTGCGAGACGGCACTCGCGGATATCATCGACAATTCGATTACGGCCGGCTCCCGCAATATCGACATTCTCTGCGATACAAACTGTGCGGATCCTGCCGTCGGAATTCTTGACGACGGCAACGGTATGGACCTCGATGAGCTCGTCGAGGCCATGCGCCCGGGCAGCCGCAATCCGCTCGACGAACGTGATGTCGGAGACCTCGGCAGGTTTGGTCTCGGTCTGAAAAGTGCGAGCTTCTCTCAGTGCAAGAAACTGACCGTGATCAGCCGCAAGAGCGGACAGACGATTGGCGCAACGTGGGACCTCGACGAGGTGGCGCGAAGCAATCGCTGGGAAATCGAGACCCACCATGATGTGAGCGAGTTACCCTGGTCCGATCGGCTGAAGGAGGCTGGCACCCTCGTGATCTGGAGGTCGCTTGATCGGCTTTCAGGCGGCATCGAGAGCGATGATCGAAAGCGGTCCGAGCATATCAATCGGACGATCGCAGAGGCCGAGCGTCATATCCGCCTCGTCTTTCACCGCTTCATGGAGGAAGATCGCCCGCCCCTTCGATTGGCGCTCAATGGACGAGATCTTGCACCTCTTGACCCGTTTGCGCGAGCGTATCCCTCTCACCAGTGTGAGCCTCAAGACGAACTGACACTCGCGCGCGGCACGGTGGTCTTTCAGAGCTTCACGCTTCCGCACCACAAGTCCATCTCGAAGGCCGATTGGGAAGATCTGGGCGGCCCGGATGGTCACCTCAAGAGCCAGGGGTTTTATGTCTACCGCGGGCGGCGCCTGATCATTGCTGGAAGCTGGCTGGGACTTGCTCGACAGACAGAGCTGACAAAGCTCTGTCGCATCCGTGTCGACATTCCGAACACGATGGATGCAGACTGGAAGATCGATGTAAAGAAGGCCTCCGCGCAGCTTCCTCCTGCTGTCCGGGAGCGGATGCGCCTGCTCGTGGAGCGGCTCTCGCTGACTTCTCGCAGGACCTATCAGAGACGAGGCCAAAGGCTCGTCGACGAAACCAGCATGCCTCTCTGGCAACGTGTCCAGAAGGACGGAACGATCATCTACCGGCCTGATCCGGCGCATCCGCTATTGTCGGACTTTTCAGCAAATCTTGCTCCGCAGCAGCAGGCCGAATTCGCAAATCTCATAGGCCTTCTCGGCTCCACTATGCCGGTCGCCGCGTTGCACGCCGACTTCTCGGGAAGCGCTGAAAAGGTGACCACCGAGGGCGTCGATACCGAGGCGGCGCGGCAGATGGCTGCCGCCATAATTCCGCGCCTATTTGAACAGGGCCACGACGCCGCGAGGGTGGAAACTCTGGTGCGACAGATCGATCCCTTCACGGACAATTGGAGCGAAACTTCGTCGCTTGTCGCGAACATCATCAAGGAACACGCCGGTAATGAATGATCCCCTCCGTCAGCTCGATCAGATGGTTTCGGTGCTCGTCGCGAATGACCAGAACCGGACGGGCGAGAGCATTCGCGAAAGGATCGAGCAGACCCGGGCGATCCCGATCTTCGAAGATGTTAGCGACGAGCAATGCGAGCAGCTGGCGCGCGAACTTGAGGAACGGATCGGTATCAGCATGGGCTTCGGGGCAGTCGTCACCTCGAAGGATTTCAAGCCGTGGCTGGAAGACGCCAAGGCGAACGAACTTTTCGAGCCCTACTACTGGGATCGATACAAGAAGCTTCTCCAGGACAAGCGCCTTCCCGGTGATGTCATCACCTCGACCGACGAGGTTACCGACCGGATTTTGGGGCGCATGGGAAATCCGTGCGACGAGAAGGCTTGGGACCGGAAGGGCATGGTTGTCGGCCATGTCCAGAGCGGAAAGACAGCGAACTACACCGGTCTGGTCTGCAAGGCGGCGGATGCAGGCTATCGATTGATCGTCGTGATCGCGGGTATTCACAACAACCTGCGCAACCAGACCCAGGCACGCATAGATGAGGGCTTCATCGGTCGCGACACAGGTCGCCTTGAGCAACGTGACACGCGCGACAAGCCAAAGATCATCGGGGTCGGACGCTACGACGCCAGGAAGGCTCCCGTTAGTCTCACGACCACGCTGAGAGACTTCAACAAGGCTACGGCGACCACCAACACGAGCCAGATCGGTTCCTATGCAGTTCCTGTCGTTCTCGTCATCAAGAAGAATTACCGGACGCTATCGAACCTCATCGACTGGCTCAAGGAACATAGCGCTCGAGAAGGGACAGAAATGGTCGATCAGCCGATGCTGCTGATCGATGATGAAGCCGATAATGCGTCCATCAATATTCAATACGGACGAGACGAGATATCGCGGATCAATGGCCAGATCAGAGACCTTCTCGGGATGTTCCAGCGCAGTTGCTATGTCGGCTACACGGCAACCCCGTTCGCCAACATTTTCATCGATCCGGACACGGATAAGGATGTCGAGAATGAAGACCTGTTCCCCCGGCACTTCATCATTGGCCTCGATGCTCCGTCGAACTATTTTGGCGCGCGGAAGGTGTTCATCGACGGCCTGCCTGACGAGGAAGATGAACGGCCGGAGTATCTAAGATTCATTGAGGACAACGGCGACCTGCTGCCGGTCAGGCACAAGATCGATCATCCGATAACCGAGCTTCCCGAAAGTATGAAAGAGGCATTGAGGGCATTCCTCATAGCCCGCGCCCTGAGGAATGCCCGTGGTCAGAAAGCCCAACACGCATCCATGCTGGTCAATGCCAGTCGATTCACCGGCATCCAAAATACCCTGAGGGTCCGGCTTCACGAAATCCTCAAGGTCTATGAAAATGCCCTGCGCGTAAACGGGAGCCGATCCGACGCAATCACTGCGAGCCCGGAGATCGCAGACCTGCATGAGACTTGGGAAGCGGAATACTCCTCCGTCTCGGCGTGGGACGAGGTGATCGCGAACCTGCTCGGTGTGACGGCCTCAGCCCAAGTGATAGCCGTCAACAGTTCATCACCTGGTAGCCTAGATTATGAAAATGCCGGCGACACAGGTCTCACCGTAATCGCCGTGGGCGGTTTCTCGCTGTCCCGGGGCCTGACTCTTGAAGGCCTGACGGTCTCCTACTTCCTTCGAAACTCCATGATGTATGACACGCTAATGCAGATGGGCCGGTGGTTCGGATACCGGACAAACTACGAAGATCTCTGCCGGATATGGATGCCTGAAGAGGCATCCTCGTGGTATGCGCACATCGCGGAAGCGACTGACGAGTTACTCCGCGAACTCAAGCGCATGGAGCAAAGTAACGCGACGCCCGAGGAGTTTGGTCTGGCGGTGCGCAGTCACCCCAGCGCGCTTATGGTGACCGCCCGAAACAAGATGGGCTCGGGTGAAAAGCACCTGCTCGTCGGGCTTTCGAACAACTTCATCGAGACTACGAAACTTGGCAATGACGAGGGCATAAGACGCAGAAATCGCGAAGCCCAGACGCGGCTTCTCGAGGCGCTGCGCAGGATCGGAAAAGACCAGGGTTCAGCGGAGGAAGTTTCAGGAGGATACCTGCTCAGGCATGTTCCGGTGGAGTTGGTCGATAGCTTCCTCCGGGATTTCGACAACGTCCGCGAGTCTATCCTCACCGATACGCGGCCTGTGCGGGATTACATCCGGAAGCGGTCGGCAGATGAGCTTGCCGAATGGGATTTGCTTATAGTCTCTACGAGCCAGAGCCCTGAGCCAGTTCAGGATATTGAAGGCTGGCAAATCAAACCTGTGCGGCGAAAGATCGGGGGGAGCTCTCTTGAAGAAAACGGACTTCTTGCGATCAGCGACAAGAAGGCTCGTCTGGCGTCGCGTGGCGTGGAGAGAACCGGCCTCACCGACCAGCAAAGGGAAAAGGCTGAGCAGGACTACCGAGCATCAAGCGAGGGCAAGGCGAAAAGCAATTTCCCCGATAGAATTTATCGGGAAGTGCGCAAGCGCCCTCTCCTCATACTGTTCAACATTCGTATCACCGACGATGGCCTGACCGAAAAGCAGGCCGCATTGCTACCGACCAAGCCAGTCGTTGGCTGGGGCATTAGCTTCCCTCCTTCGGCAAACGCCGACAAGAAGGTCGAATACATTCTGAATACAACAAAGCTTCAGGAGATGTTCGGCGATCCGGATGACGACGAAGAAGCGGGACTCGAAGATGACTGAGAACCCATGGGGGAACCTTCATACGGGCGGCTCCGAAGCCAAACGGGTCGATAGCAGGGGCAAGCACGATTTCTTCTGGGTCGTGTCCGACAAGGGCGAGCCGGGACTGGTCCTTCGCCTAGATACTGAGACTGAAGCGATTCGCCCGTTGCCGAAGATGAAGAATCTGGACCTCTCGTATCGTGACCTCGAAGGCAGGCAAGGCTTGGTCCTGTTGCTGAAGGATCCCGAGCAGAAAGAACTCTTCGCCAGCCTCTGCCGTGATATCGTTTCGGCCGGTGAACTGGCCGCCGGGAACGCGGACGCGCTTCAAAGGGCTCTGCGCCGCACCTTGCGCTGGCACCACCTCCTGCGTGGCGGCCGGTCGGACATTCTTTCACTCGAGGAGCAGCGGGGTCTTGTAGGAGAACTGCACTTCCTCGAAAAACTCATCGATCTGACCGGACCGAGTTCTGCGATTGAAGCATGGCGTGGTCCGCTTGGCTCGGCCAAGGATTTCGAACTTGGCGAATGCCTTGTGGAAGTAAAAGCCCGCCGCGGCGCCGCGAGACCGTATGTGCAAATCTCATCCGAAGATCAGCTTTCCGATGTCGAAAGTGCGTCTCTTGTGCTGACAGTCGTGCCCGTAGACGCGGTCATCAAGCCGCACGGCATGACCCTTACCGATCACGTGCAGGCTCTCGAAGACGTCTTCGCGCAAGCCGATCTCGAGACCTATTCGCGATGGGAGGAAACCCTTGCTGCGACCGGCTTCGATTTCGAGGACGACTATTCCGAGCGCAGATGGATAGCTGGCGAACCTGACTTTTACTCGGTCCGCGATGATTTCCCCCGCATCACGACACCTTTGAAGCCTGGGGTTTCCGGTGTCCGATACTCGATCGCTCTCGACGCCTGCGCGCCGTTCGAAATAGCCTTCGAAGACGTCTCTTCGCTGATCACCGAAAGCCTTGCCCCATGAACGAGATGACGAGCTTCCATCGTGAACTGATTGCTGATGTTCAGGGTGACGCTGATGCGATGGGCCTCATAACGTCCGAAGCCTTCCTGGAGAAAGTGGGCGAGATCCTCGACGAGGCGGGGGAGATCAGTGCATTCGAGCAGTGCTTCTACGAAGGCACTTATGACAAGAAATCGATCGGGATAAGCGCGTATTGCTGGGATCCCGGGGATGAAGAAGGCGTGCTCAGCATCATCATTTCCGACTTCGTCCGGTCGGAAGAGCCACAGGGCCTGCTGAAGGCCGACATTAATGCTCTGCTGAACAAGTTGATCCACTTCACCAAGGCAGCGCGCGATACAAACTTCAGCCAGAAGCTCGAGGAAACAAGTTCAGCGTTCGTCTTCGCCGACTTCTTCGTTCGCAACATCAAGAAATTCGGCAAGATCAAGCTCATCCTCGTGACCAACAGGTTGAACAAGGCCCGCTCTTGGGACGCTCACAGCCTTGGGACCATTGCCGGAATACCGACAACCGTGTCGATTTGGGATCTCGCCCGCTTGGAGCGCTTCATCAGTTCGGGACAGACACGCGACGACCTCGTCGTGAATTTCGCCGATGATTTCGGCGAGCCGATTTCCGTCCTCAAAGCGTCCTTCGATGGAGCCCCTCTCGAGAGCTACATCGCCGTCGTGCCCGGATCGCAACTAGCCGATATCTACGACAAATGGGGAGCAAGGCTTCTCGAAGCGAATGTTCGCAGTTTTCTTCAGGCGAGGAACAAGGTGAACCGCGGGATCCGGGACACGATCAAGGACGATCCCTCCATGTTCTTCTCCTACAACAACGGTCTCACGGCGACCGCCGAGAGCGTCGAGGTAGTCCAGATGGAAGATGGGCTATTCCTGATGTCAGCCGAGAACTTCCAGATCGTGAACGGGGGCCAGACGACCGCCTCCATACACGCGGCAAAGAAGCTGTCTCCGGCCCAGCTGAAGAACGTCTTCGTGCAGATGAAGCTGACAGTCGTCCCGAAAGCGAGTGTCGAGGAAATCGTCCCGAACATCTCGCTATATGCAAACAGCCAGAACAAGGTGAATGCGGCCGACTTCTCTTCCAACCAGCCCTTCCATGTCCAGATGGAGGAATTTTCCCGTCGCGTGCTGGCTCCGTCCGGGGAAGACGAATACCGGGAGACGAAGTGGTTCTACGAGCGGGCGCGCGGGCAGTATGCGGACGAATACGGCAAGCGCAGCGTGGCAGAAAAGCGCAAGTTCAAGGCGGAGTTTCCGCGAAGCCAGTTCATCACCAAGACCGATCTGGCAAAATTCGAAAATTCCTATCGTTGTAAGCCGCATGTTGTCAGCTTCGGTGCACAGAAGAACTTCGGCAACTTTGCCAGCGCGATCGGAAAGGAGTGGAAGAAGAACGAAAGTGAGTTCGACGAAACTTGGTTCAAGCGCCTCGTCGCCAAGGCAATCATTTTCAGGACCCTCGAAAAGCTGGTGCCGGCCCAGGACTGGTATGAAGGAGGCTATCGCGCCAACATCGTGACCTACGCGTTTGCGAAGCTTGTCCATGATGCGGAGAAGCAAGGAAAGGTGCCCGATCTTGACCGGGTCTGGAAACTTCAGCGCGTCCCGGCCGCTCTCGAAGAGGCATTGAAAGTTACCGCCAAGGCAGCGAACGAGCAGATCACGAACCCGCCTGACGGGGTCCGGAACTTCAGCGAGTGGGCCAAGAAGCAAGCCTGCTGGGAGCAGCTAAGCAGACGCGATTTGGACTACCCGGCGAACTTCGGTGACGTCCTCGTTAGCCCTCAGGAAGCAAAGGCGGCCAAAGATAGCGACCGCAAGGATCGCAATGCGATGAGCGGTGCAGAAGCGATGACCGAAGTGACGCAGCAAGGAGGGGAATACTGGAGCCAGATGCTCAATTTCGGCCTGCACATGGGAAAAATCTCTCCCAAGGAGAAAGGCATCCTTACCGTCTGCTCGCAGATCCCGCACAAACTCCCTTCCGAGAAACAGGCTGTCATCGCGATCGAGGTGGCAAATCGGCTCGAGCAATTCTACTGAGCCGGGACCCGTTCTTTCGCTGGCTTAGCGGGTTCGAGGCCACAACCATCAAGAATTTGCCACAGCACGGCAGCTATCTGTTGGGCTAGCAGAGGCGGAACAGCGTTTCCGACCTGGACATACTGCTGAGTCCGATTTCCTTCGAAGAAATAGTTATCGGGGAAAGTCTGCAGCCTCGCCGCCTCCCGAACCGTCAGGCTGCGACACTGGGCAGGATCCGGATGGATGAAGTAATGCCCGTCCTTCGAGATGTGACTTGTTATCGTCGTTGACGGATGCTCCCAGAGCTGCACCCGGAAACGGTCGGCAAACTTCCCGCTGTTCCAGCTCTTGTGATCAGGAGCCAATCCAGGAGGAAAGTCCTTCGCTTTCGGAGTCCGGCCTGTGACCTCGGCGAACGTCGCGACGAATGCGTAGCGAGCAAGGTCGCTGGGCATGTGCCCCCTTGTCTCGTGGTTCGGCAGGCCCTCGAGATTGCGATCCTGCAGCCAAGTGGCAATCACGTTGTTTGCGATGGGGGCAGCATGCGTCCCCTTTCTGCCCATTACCACGTCGAGCGAGAGGATATTGTCGCGATACCCGTTGAGCCGGTTTCGCACTTCACTCATTTCGGACTGACCTTCGAGTGCGTCGGCAGCTTTCGAAAAGGCTGTAGCCACGTGTGCTTGCCAGCGGTCGCCGTCGTCGCTTCCGCGGCTCAATCCGCTTCGCAGGCGCTCCATGCCCCCCAAGACATCGGCCACTGTCACCACTCTGCCGGCAGGCTCGAGGCACGAGAAGTTGTCTCTCCCATTCACCAAATCAGCGCGAACGCCCATTAGGATCACGCGATGTCGCTTCTGCGGGATTCCAAACTTCTCTGCATAGATGATGTTGCCCCGCAAACCACCGTCTGGATGGCTCACTAAAGGTATCAATCGATATCTGTCGGTCTCGCCTCCGATCGAACGAAGGTCCGCGATGATTCGATCGATCATGCTGTCCCCATCAACGGTGGCGGAGAGCATACCCTTCACGTTCTCCATCACGAAGGCAGCCGGCTCGAGCCGTTCGATTATCCGGATATACTCCTTGTAGAGGAAATGCCGATGATCTTCGGAAGCCACATATTCCGAATTGCCCCTGTTTCGAGCTCGACCCACCAGCGAGTATGCCTGACATGGAGGCCCGCCGATGAGCACGGTTTCGCCTTCGCTTTTGAGGAGATCGAGGATCGGGTCCAGTTCTGCTCGGGCCTCGTCAGATCCGAGTTCCAGCATGCGCGTCTCGTTGATAGCGGCCTGCCACTGCTTTGGATACGCCTCGACAAGGGCATCGCGTGAGAAATTCCCGGCGAGGAACTGGTAGTATTCCGACGGCAACGTGGCGAATTGTCGAGAGAAAGCTCTCAGACGCAGAGTTGCAAACGCCGACATCTCCTTCTCCACCGAGAGCGCGATATCGAATGGCGACGAGCCATCATTTGCAACGAATGTTGAGAAGCCTTCTGCGAGCCCGCCCGGCCCCGCAAAGACGTCTACTACCTTGAAACCAGAACCCAATTGCAGTCTTCCCTTCATCAGCCGTCTTACCAGGAAGGCTCGGATAATCCAGGATCAATTCACATGGTCGACGTCGTAGATCCAGAAACCCGCTCGCGGATGATGAGCGGCATCCGTGGCGCGAACACGAAGCCGGAATTGAACGTGCGACGAAGATTGCATGCTGCGGGTTTTCGCTACGGGCTACATCGCAAGGATCTGCCGGGCAGACCGGACCTTGTCATGCCGCGCCACGATGCAGTCATTTTCGTCCACGGGTGCTACTGGCACAGGCACCCGGGCTGCCGTTTAGCGACAACGCCATCCACACGAACCGACTTTTGGACAGCGAAATTCACGGCCAATCAGGAGCGAGACCGTCGCAACTTTGCTGAGCTTCGAAACAGGGGCTGGCGAGTGGCGATCGTTTGGGAATGCGAGGTCAGGACTGCGTCTGGTGCTGACGAGGCAGTGGGTGCACTGATCGCATGGCTGCTCTCCGACAGGGACCAGGTCGAAATACCACAGGCAGCCAGATCCTGAACATATCGGACACAGTCGGGCGAGGTTACCTCTGGATTCCGATCTTTGAGACTATCTCAATTCGACTCTCGCTCTGTGCCACAAATTGTGCCACAGATTGTGCCACACGCTTTGACCGGAAGCGTGGAAATGGCTGTTTTCTGCGCTTTGTCAGAAGCGGTCGAAAAAAGGTCGGGAATCCTCTCTCCCCGACCAAATTCCTTCTTATGTTGCCATAGTGGCAGTTTTTGTGCTGCGGCTTCTTGTATCGCGGTCCACAACATCCTAGATTGTTGAAACGCCGCTCTGGTTTCCCCCTTACCATTGCGGCGAGTGCCCCGTCGGCATGACGCGGGTGCGTCCTCCCTGGACCCTGGCCACCTCGTACTCCGGTACGAGGTGGTTTTTTATTCGGCGGCAAGCGGCAGCGCGTCTTCGCCGCCGGGTTGCTGGCCAGCCTCCGCCACCAGATCGGCAAACCAGCGCGCCAGGCGCCCGATCCGCTGCGCATCGGGGCGATACGTGGCGTCCAGATAAAGGGTTCGATCGATTTCTATCTGAATCGCGTGGATTCCCTGTCCCGGATTGCCGTGCGTTCGCACGATATGTCCCCCGGCGTAAGGCTGGTTGCGCGCGACCGGCTCGCCAAGCGACCGCGCCTTGTCGATCACAAGATCGACGAGTACCTCGCCCGACGTCGATCCAAAGCGATCGCCCACGATGATCCGGGCACCGTGGCCTGGCTGGCCCGGCGGAATCGGCGGCATGCTGTGCAGATCGATCAGGACGGCCTGGCCGAACGCCTCCCGCGCGACCTTGAGCTCCGCCGCCAACGCCGCGTGATATGGCCTGTGCAACGCGTCGAGCCGCCATTCGAAGTCGGCCCGGTCGACGGGGCGCCGCCACAGCGGCCCGCAGTCGGAAAGCCGCGTCGGCACAACCCCCAGCCCGGCCCGCTCCTTGCGACCCGGAGCCGAAAATTGCGCGCGCATCGAGGGCGCGACTTCGGTCGGTGCCATCTGCCCTTCTCCGCGGTTGCAATCGGCGACGGCCCGCGCCCACAGCGCCTCCACGACCGTAGCCCCCGCTTCCCCCGCCAGCGCGGCGATCGCGTCGCACCATCGGTCCTCCAGCCGTTCCAGCTGCGACTGCGCCACCCTCGCCGATGCCAGTATCTCCGGTGGATAAAGACGACCGGCGTGCGGGATCGACACGACGACGGGACTGCCCGTCGCGGCGCGGTTGACAGCGATGGCAGCGGATCGGATGGTGTGGAACGCCATTGGCCGAAGAGTGGCAAAAAAAGATCGGCGAATCCACCCGCCGCCGCCAATTTGTTAAATCTCTGCCGGTAGGGCGGGCTGCAACAGGAACGGGCCGGGCATCGCTGCGGCGCCAAGGGACCAGGGGCATTTTTTGAGTATGATTCGTATCTTGCTGGCCGAAGACGACGACGTGATGCGCGAATATCTCGCGCGGGCGCTGACCAGCGCGGGGTATCACGTCACGGCCGTCGACCGCGGGACCGCCGCGGTGCCCTATATCGATTCGGGGACGTTCGACCTGCTGCTGTCCGATATCGTGATGCCCGAAATGGACGGCATCGAACTTGCGCAGCACACGGCAAAGGCCGCACCGCAGA
This sequence comes from uncultured Sphingopyxis sp., assembly GCA_964607625.1. Classification (GTDB taxonomy): domain Bacteria; phylum Pseudomonadota; class Alphaproteobacteria; order Sphingomonadales; family Sphingomonadaceae; genus Sphingopyxis. Next base: position 17,053 of record CAZSMB010000008.1, read on the forward strand.
CGCAGGTGATGTTCATCACGGGCTTTGCGGCGGTATCGCTGCGTGCGGAAGAAAATGTCCCGCAGGCCAAGCTGCTCTCCAAACCGTTCCACCTCAAGGATCTGGTTCGCGAAGTCGACGCTCTTTTCGGTCGCGCCGACCGGTCGCACCAACAATAATCGCATTTCGTCGCGCACAGGGCTTGCCAGCCCGGGCAGAGGCCTTTAAGGGGCGCGTCACCCCAAAACGTGTGGGCGTGTAGCTCAGTGGTAGAGCACTGTGTTGACATCGCAGGGGTCGCAAGTTCAATCCTTGCCACGCCCACCATTTCCCTTCCATCGCCGTCGTCACATCGGCTCCCGGCCGTGTGGTCCGATCCATCGCAAAGGGCTATCGCCCGGCGGCCAGGCGTGCGCGTAACTGCTGCAACTCCCGTTGCGATGCCGGGGTCAGGGATCGGGCGCTTTTCCCCTTGCGGAGTCGCTCGCGGTCCTTTTCCGAAGGCTCGACGCGCCGCACGCGCACAGCGGCATGTCCCTGCGCGCGGATGCCGAGCGCTTCGGCAGCGCCTTTCGACAGGTCGATAATGCGGCCCCGCCCCGAAAAGGGGCCGCGATCGTTGACGCGGACGATGATCCGTCGCCCGGTGTCGAGCGCGGTGATCTCGACATAGGTCGGCAACGGCAGCGTCGTGTGCGCGGCCGTGATCCAGCCATCGCGAAATTTTTCTCCATTGGCGGTCTGGTTGCCCGATTCATCGCCGTACCAGCTCGCATATCCGACCCGGTCATAGGTCGGGGCGGCAGCGGGTACATAGGTCGTCCCGCGGACCGAATACGGCTTTCCGATGCGCACCGGCGTATCGCTGACGGGCCGGAAATTGCCCCCCGCACACGCCGAGAGAGCGATGGTGGCGGCAACCGCGCCGATCGACCGAACAAGAGAATATCCCCGCATGGCCCAACCCTAATTCGACCAGCCGCAAGAGGGAAGCCGGCAATCGCGGTGCACTGGACAGCGCCGCCGCTGTTCCCTAATCGTTCGCGCGTGAACGACCGCCCCGCCTCGCCGCCCGACCTTCCGCTCCCCGACGCCTCGGATCCTCCCTATCTGCACGGGCTGAACGGACCGCAGCGACAGGCGGTGTTGACGACCGAAGGGCCGGTGCTGATGCTCGCGGGGGCCGGAACGGGCAAGACCGCGGCGCTGACCGCGCGGCTCGCGCATATTATCGCGACTCGGCGGGCGTGGCCCTCGGAAATTCTCGCGGTCACTTTCACCAACAAGGCGGCGCGCGAAATGCGCGAGCGGATCGGACGGATGATCGGCGATGCAGTCGAAGGAATGCCCTGGCTCGGAACCTTTCACAGCATCTGTGCCAGGATGCTGCGCCGCCATGCCGAGCTTGTGGGCCTCCAGAGCAATTTCACGATCCTCGACACCGACGATCAGCTCCGCGTCCTCAAACAGCTGATCCAGGCCGAAGGGCTCGACGAAAAGCGCTGGCCGGCGCGCCAACTGGCGGGCCTCATCGACAAATGGAAGAACCGCGGACTGACCCCGCCCGACCTCGATGCGTCCGATCGCGACGCCTATGCCGACGGCAAGGGACAGCATTTCTATGCGCTCTATCAGGCGCGGCTGAAGACGCTGAACGCCTGCGATTTCGGCGACCTTTTGCTGCACATGCTCGTCATCCTGAAAAACCATCGCGACGTGCTCGAACATTATCAGCAGCGGTTCAAATATATCCTCGTCGACGAATATCAGGATACCAATGCCAGCCAGTACCTCTGGCTTCGCCTGCTCGCCCAGGCGCGCAAGAATATCTGCTGCGTCGGCGACGACGACCAGTCGATCTATTCGTGGCGCGGCGCGGAGGTCGCGAACATCCTGCGTTTCGAAAAGGATTTCCCCGGTGCAACGGTGATCCGGCTTGAACAGAATTACCGTTCGACGCCGCAGATACTTGCCGCCGCATCGGCGCTGATCGCGCAGAATAGCGACCGCCTCGGCAAGACGCTTTGGACCGAACTCGACGCGGGGGACAAGGTCCGCGTCGTCGGAGTGTGGGACGGACCGGAAGAGGCCCGGCGCGTCGGCGAAGAGCTTGAGGATCTTCAGCGCCGGCAGGTCTCGCTCGACCGCGCCGCGATCCTGGTGCGCGCCCAGTTTCAAACACGCGAATTCGAGGATCGCTTCATCGCGATCGGCATGCCGTACCGGATCGTCGGAGGCTTTCGTTTCTACGAGCGCGCGGAAATCCGGGATGCCCTCGCCTATCTGCGCCTCGTTCAGTCGCCCGCCGACGACCTCGCCTTCGAACGGATCGTCAACACCCCGAAACGTGGGCTCGGCGACAAGGCGCTCGCGCGGATCCATCAGTTCGCGCGGATCGAGCGCGTTCCGCTCTTCAACGCGGCCTCGCGGATCACGGAGACCGACGAGCTGACGCCGCAGGCGCGGCGCCAGCTCGCCAATTTCGTGGCGATGATGCGCGGCTGGCAGGCAAAGGCCAACGACCTGTCGCACCCCGAACTGACCCAGCTGATCCTCGACGAATCCGGCTATACCGCGATGCTCCAGGCCGATCGGAGCGCCGAGGCGGCGGGGCGGCTGGAGAATCTGTCCGAACTCGTCCGCGCAATGGAGGAGTATGACTCGCTCGAGGCTTTCTTGGAGCATGTCAGCCTGGTGATGGACCGCGATACCGACGATTCGAGCGAGACGGTTACCATCATGACGATCCACGCGGCCAAGGGACTCGAATTCGACCATGTGTTTCTGGCCGGTTGGGAAGACGGCGTCTTTCCGTCGCAGCGCGCGATGGACGAGGGCGGCACCGCGAGCCTGGAGGAAGAGCGCCGCCTCGCCTATGTCGCGATCACGCGGGCGCGGCAGCGCGCCAGCATCTACCATGCGGCGAACCGGCGCATCTATGGCCAGTGGATGAGCAGCATCCCGAGCCGTTTTATCGCGGAAATCCCGCCGGAGCATGTTTCGAGCGAGAACAGTTTCGGCGGCGGGCAAAGCCTGTGGCGCGCAAACTGGTCGGCGCAGGGCGATCCCTTTGCCCATGTCGCCGAGCGTCAGCCCGCGCGCACGATGACGCGCGGCCCCGCATGGCAGCGCGCCGTCGCGCAATCCTCGACGATCACCCGCGCGCCCGCGCCGTCGGAGAAAGGCCCCGCAGCCTCGGTCGGCGCCAAACCGCGCGCCGATCTGGCGATCGGCATGCGCGTCTTCCACGAAAAATTCGGCTATGGCGAGATCATGGATATCGATGGCAACAAGCTGGAGGTCGAGTTCGACCAGGCGGGAAGCAAGCGCGTCCTGGACGGATTTGTCCGCGCGGCCTGATCCGTGCTGATACGGCACGCTTTGCCGAAATCCGGGAAAGGTCGCTGGTGGAGCCGAGGGGAATCGAACCCCTGACCTCTGCAGTGCGATTGCAGCGCTCTCCCATCTGAGCTACGGCCCCGCGACCGGGGGCTCTTAACGAGCCTGCCTGGTGGTGGCAACGGCTTTTCTGACCATCCAGCCCTATCCACCGCATAAATGTGGGGGGTAACGATTTATGGCCAAGGCTTGGCATCTGGTGAACCGTCCAAAGGGGCTTCCCGCACGCACCGATTTCGCGCTGCGCGACTTGCCCGACGAGCCGCTCGAACGCGATCAGCTTCGCGTTCGCAATCTTTGGATCTCGGTCGACCCCTATATGCGGGGCCGAATGAACGACGCCCAAAGCTATGCGGCGAATTTCCAGCTCGATCAGCCGATGACCGGCGGCGCCATCGGCGAAGTCCTCGAAAGTCGTATGGAGGGCTTTGCTCCCGGCGACCTCGTCCTGCACATGGGCGGATGGCGCGACGGCGGCGCGATCGGTCTCGACATGACTCCGTTCAAGCTTCCCGCCGACTTGCTGGCGACGGGAATGCCGCCCCAGACCTTTCTCCACAACATGGGGCTGACCGGCGGGACCGCGTGGATCGGCCTGTTGCGTATCGCGTCGGCAAAGGCGGGCGACACCGTATTCGTATCGGCGGCGGCGGGTGCGGTCGGATCGGCGGTTGTCCAGATCGCAAAGGCACGCGAAATGACGGTGGTCGGCTCGGCGGGCGGCCCCGAAAAATGCGCCTGGCTGAAGCAATTGGGGGCCGACAGCGTCATCGACTATAAGGCGGGGCCGATCCTCGACGGATTGAAGGCCGCGCTCGACGCTCTCGGCAAACCCGGCATCGACGTCTATTTCGACAATGTCGGCGGCGACCATCTCGACGCCGCCTTCGCGCTTGCCAACGATTTCGCCCGCTTCGCGATCTGCGGGATGATCGATGTCTATAATGATGGCCGGCCGCAACAGATGAAGCATCTGATCCGCACGATTCCGGCGCGCATCCGGATGGAAGGCTTTATCTACACCGACCAGTTCTTCGACTGCATGGAAGAATTCTATGCCGACATGGGCGGACTCATCGCCAGCGGCGCCGTCACGATGCGCGAGACGGTGCACGACGGGCTCGACGCCGCACCCGAAGCCTTTCTGGGCCTGTTTTCGGGCCAGAACATAGGGAAAATGCTCGTCCGGATATAGCGGTCCGGGGCCGCGCCCTCAGCTTCCGAAACCGACCGACAGGAAATCGGGCATCGGGCCGTTCCAGCCGTCATCCGGGCCGTCGTCATCCTGCCGCCTCGGCGGCGCTTTCGATCGCGGCGTGTCCTGCTTCGGCGCCCGTTCGCGGCGCGGTTCCGCCTCCCGGCGCGCCTCGCCCCTGCTTTCGTCCTTGGCTTTCCTGCCGCCGCGGCGGCTTTTCTTCGCCTTGGGCTCACCCGCGTCTTCGGTCGGTTTCGCCTCTCCCGCCGGCGCATTTGCGCGACCGAGAACTTCGATGGTCGACCCTGTCAGCTTCTGGATATTGTCGATCGCTTCGTCGTCGGAGGGCGACACCAGGGTGAACGCCCGGCCTTTCGCGCCCGCGCGGCCGGTGCGGCCGATGCGGTGGACATAGTCGTCGGGGTGCCAGGGTGCGTCGAAGTTGAAGACATGGCTCACACCCTTGACGTCGAGACCGCGCGCGGCGACGTCGGACGCAACCAGGATGTTGATGTCACCCTTCTTGAAACGGTCGAGCTCGGCAATGCGGCTCGACTGATCCATGTCGCCGTGGATTTCACCGGCGCGGTAGCGGTGGCGCTGCAGCGACTTGGCAAGTTCGCGAACCGTCGTCTTGCGATTGCAAAAGATGATCGCCGTCGCGACATCCTCGTCTTCGAGCAGATTGCGCAACGTTTCGCGTTTCCCGCGCTCACTGGTCTTGACCAGGAACTGGGCGATATTCTCGTTCGTGCTCGCCGGACGCGCGACTTCGATCGTCTTGGGATTCGACAGGAATTTGTCGGCCAGCTTCTTGATCGGCGGCGGCATCGTCGCCGAAAACAGCAAGGTCTGCCGATTCGCGGGCAGCTTGGTGCAGATATTCTCGATATCGGGAATGAAGCCCATGTCGAGCATCCGGTCGGCCTCGTCGATCACGAGCAGGTCGCAGCCTGTGAGCAGAATCTTGCCGCGCTCGAACAGGTCCATCAGGCGGCCCGGCGTCGCGATCAGCACGTCGACGCCCTTTTCGAGCGCCTTGATCTGGTCGCCCATCTGCACGCCGCCGATCAGCAGCGCCATCGAGAGCTTGTGATATTTTCCGTATTTCTCGAAATTTTCTGCAACTTGCGCCGCAAGTTCGCGCGTGGGCTCGAGAATCAGGGACCGCGGCATCAGCGCACGGGTGCGCCCGTGCGCCAGGATGTCGATCATCGGCAGCACGAAGGAAGCGGTCTTGCCCGTCCCCGTCTGCGCGATGCCGATCATGTCGCGCATCATCAGGACCGAGGGGATCGCGCCCGCCTGAATCGGCGTCGGTTCGTCATAGCCAGCTTCGCTGACGGCGCGCAAAAGTTCGTCGGATAGGCCGAGGTCGGCAAATTTCATAAGGTCATCATGTCCGGAATATGTGTCAGCGCGGCGTCCCACAACCGCCGTCGCTGCCGCGGCCATTGGGGAAAGCGCAAAGAAAAGTCAAGGAAAGCCGATGATATTCGCGATCAGTCGTCGTCGCGCGGGACCGCCACCATGCGCTTGAACTTGTCGACCTCGCAGCGCGCACCGGTCCGCGCGTGGATTTCGTCGCGATCCTCGCAAAGCCGGCCGTCCTTGTTGCCCTTCATATAAAAGCCCGCATAGAAATCGAGCGCCCGGCAACCGCGGTTGAGCTGCGCGCGCAGCCGCTCGTTCTGCCGCGTGATCAGGTCGATGCTGTCGCGCTGCACCGCCTGCATTCCCATGATGTCGCGCATCGCGACACATTTCGGCGCCTTTTTTTCCTTCCATTCGATCGGCATCGTGCGGCCGCGCGAAGGCGGCGGCGGCGGGGCGGCGAAATTGGTCAGGGGCGACCGCCGCGCCGGGACACGGATGATCAACTGCTGCTCGATCACCATTTGCCAATAGGGTGCCGGCGGCGGCGCAGGCGACGGCAAAGCCACGATAGCGGGCGGCGGCGGCGGCAGTCCGCCGACGTCGGCGGGAGCCGCTGCGGCGGCAAGAATCAGGACGGCCGACGTCAGCATGCGCGCGGCACCGCGCTCTTCGTGCCTGTCGAGATCAAGCTACCCACCCTAAGCTCCCGCACCGATACCGGCTGGACGAAGGCTTTGCCGTTCGTCCATCCCCCCTTTAACATCCATGATTGAACATCAAATGAATTGCTTTCCCGGCGGCGAGTCAAGCCGCCTTTGCCAAAGGTCGACACACGATGCCGCAATCCCCCTCGCCCGCCCTCCTGTCGCGATTGCACCGACTGCTCGGCGACAAGGGCTATAGCGACGATGCAGCGATCCTGGCGCCGTGGCTCACCGACTGGCGCGGCAAATATCACGGCCGGGCCGCGGCGATGCTCTCCCCCGCCAGCACGGTCGAAGTCGTCGAGGTGGTTCGCCTGTGCCGCGCCGAGGCTGTCGCGCTCGTCCCACAGGGAGGCAACAGCGGCATGGTCGGCGGCGCGACGCCGGACGACAGCGGGACGCAGATATTGCTCAGTCTGCGCCGGATGAACCGCATCCGCTCGATCGATGACGCCGCGCACCTGGCGGTCGCGGACGCGGGCGTCATCCTCGAAACCTTTCACAAGGCGGTGCTGGAGCACGGGCTGCGCTTCCCCCTGACCCTAGGGGGCAAGGGGTCGGCAACGATCGGCGGTCTTGTCTCGACCAACGCCGGGGGGACGCAGGTGCTGCGCCACGGCACGATGCGCGCGCTCGTGGCGGGGATCGAGGCCGTTTTACCCGACGGGCGCATCTTCGACGGGCTTGCCCCGCTCAAGAAGGACAATCGCGGTTACGATCTGCGGCACCTGTTCTGCGGCGCCGAAGGCACGCTCGGCATCGTCACCGCGGCCTCGCTTCGACTCGTACCCGCCGCAACGGCGCGCGCAACGGCGTGGATCGGCCTCGAATCGCCCGACCGGGCGTTGCGCCTGCTCCGCAGGCTCGACGAGGCCCTCGACCGCCAGCTGGAAGGGTTCGAGATCGTCCCTCACGGCTGCCTCGACGCGGTGCTGCGCCATATCCCCCAGACGCGCGCGCCGCTCGCCGCGCCGCACCCCTGGTATGCCCTCGTCGAACTCGCCGGCGACATGGAGGATGGACTCGACGCCCGGTTGCAGGCGGCGCTGGCCGCTGCGCTCGATGCGTCGCTGGTCGACGATGTCGTGATCGCGAAGAACGAGGCGGAGAGCGAGGCGTTCTGGAAACTGCGCGATTCGATTTCGGAGGCCGAACGCGCCGAGGGGCCGGCGCTGCAGCATGACGTCAGCGTCCCCGTCGACCTTATGCCGCGCTTCATCGCCGACAATCCGGCGCGTCTCCAGGCCGCGCTTCCGGGTGCACGCGCACTGTCGTTCGGGCATCTTGGCGACGGCAATGTCCATCATCACGTCCAGCCCCCCGCCGGGGTCGACGGTCAGGCGTGGCTCGATGCGCACGGCGAAGCCGCGAGCCGCCTCGTCTACGCCCATGTTCTCGAATTGGGCGGCTCGATTTCGGCCGAGCACGGCATCGGACAAATGAAGCGCGACCTGCTCGCAGAGCTCGACAGCCCCGCGCGGCTTGCCGCCCTGCGCGGGGTCAAGGCCGGCCTCGATCCGGCGGGCCTGTTCAACCCGGGCAAACTGATCGCCTGATCGGCGGCGGCTGCATCGGCATCGCCCCCTTGCGTCGCGGCGCGCGGACCAATAAGGCGCAGCATTCCATCTTTACCGGTCCGCGCTCCTTGCGGGCTGCCGCTTCGGAGTTTCATCATGGCCACTGCGCCCACCAACGCCAATCTGCCGATTTTCTTCAAGGACCTCGTCCCGCTTTCGAGCGTCGATCATGCCGATTTCCGCGTGCGGATGATGGACAATGCCGATTTCCTTGTCAGCCAGCATGCGGTGCCGCTGACCAGCGACGAATTCGCGTCGGCCAGCCGCTTCTACCCGATCGTCTTTTCGGCCGGCGAAAATCCCGTTCCGCTCGCGCTCATGGGCCTGAACGAAGGTATGAACACCTTCGTCGACGACGAAGGCAAGCTGCGCAATCCGGTCTATGTGCCCGCCTACATCCGTCGCTACCCGTTCCTGCTCGCACGCTTGCGCCCCGATTCGGACGAGCTGTCGCTGTGCTTCGACCCGACCTCGGGCGCGGTCGGCAAGTTCGACGAGGGCGACGCGCTGTTCGAAGACGGCAAGCCGACCGAGGCCACGAACAACATTCTCGAATTCTGCAAGAATTTCGAGGAAGCGGGCCAGCGTACCGGCATGTTCATGGAAGAGCTGAAAAAAGCCGACCTGCTGATGGACGGCGAAGTCAGCATCACGCCGGAAGGCAGCAGCCAGCCCTATATCTATCGCGGCTTCCAGATGATCGACGAAGCGAAACTGCGCGAACTGCGCGGCGACGTTCTGCGCAAGATGATGCAGAACGGCATGCTGCCGCTGGTCTTCGCGCATCTCTTTTCGTTGCAGCTGATGCGCGAAGTCTTTGCCGAGCAGGTCAAAAGTGGCAAGATGCAGCTCGTGACCGAGGCGCCCGCGGTTTAAGGAGACAGACGATATGGCCACCGCCGCATTCGACGCCGGCAGTACCGCCGGCCCGCGCTATACGAAGGTGGCCATATGGCTCCATTGGGCCATCGGCCTGTCGGTCATTCTCAATATCGCGCTCGCCATGCTCACCGAGGGGATGGGCCGGGAAACGCACATGGCGGCAATGGGCGTGCACAAGGCGCTGGGGATCACGATCCTCGCCTTGACCCTGATCCGCATCCTGTGGCGCATCGGTCACAAGGCACCGCCGCTCCCGGCGGGGGTCGCCGCATGGCAGCGCACGGCCAGCAAGGTCGTGCATTTCCTGTTCTATGTTCTGCTCATCCTTCTCCCGCTTTCGGGCTGGGTCTGGATGTCGGCTGCGGGGCGCGGAATCGATTTCTTCGGCCTGTTCACCATCCCGGCGATCACGGGCGCCGACAAGGCGCTGTCCGACGTGATGCACGAACGTCACGAAGTTCTCGGCCTCACGATGCTCGCGCTTGTCGTCATCCATATTCTCGCGGCACTGAAGCACCAGTTCGTCGATCGCAGCGGCGTGGTGTCGCGGATGAACCCCTTTTGACGGCGCACCGCGCGCCGTCAAAAATCGATCGCGAGCCCCTTATATTCCCAGTCGCCATAGCGAACGGGGTCGCGGCCACCCGGCTGCTCCTCGGCCCGTTCTTGTTCAATTGCCTCGGGCGCCGGGACGGGGCTGTTCACCCATCCCGACGGGGCCTTGACGTTCGCAGGGCGCGTGGTCGCGCGGGGTGTTCCGCCAATGCTCTGGTCCGTTGCTTCGCTCATACCAACCCGTCCGAAATGAAATCCGATCGAAACTCCATAGGCTTTGGCGGCCATCACGCCAAGCACCGCAGGAGCCAGCACCATGGCTGATCCCCGGAATCGACGTCGGCGCGGCGTCGAAGAGGCCGATCCGCCGGGTACCGCACCGCGCCGTGCCGCGCTGCGGCTGATCGATGCCGTGCTGCGCCGCGGCGACCCGCTCGACATCGCGGTCCATGCAGCGACCCAGGGGCTCGCACCATCCGATCGCGCCTTCGCGATCGCGATCGTATCCGACGCGCTGCGCTGGATGGTCGACATCGACGCACTGATCGACGGCGCGACCCAACAGCCGCTTGGTGAAGATGTAAAGGCGCGGGCTGTCCTGCGCCTCGCTCTCGCCCAGCTTCTCGTCCTGAAGAGCTCGCCGCACGCGGTCGTCGCGACCGCGCTGCCACTTGTGGCCGGCGGCCCGCGCCGGCTGGTCCACGCGCTGCTTTCGCGCGCTCAGAAGGACGCGTGGGCGCTGCCCGAACATGCCACCTTGCCTCCGGCCACCGCCGAACGCTGGACCCGGCAATGGGGAGCCGCGATGGTAGAGGCGGCGCAGACCGCGTGGAGTGGGCCGCCGCCGATCGACCTCAGCTTCGCGACAGAGCCCGACGACACTGACTGGGCCGAGGCCCTCGCGCTCGCCCCATGCCATCGCCGCTTACCGCGCGGCGAAGCGGTCGAGGCCATGCCCGGCTACGGTGCCGGCGGCTGGTGGGTGCAGGATCTCGCCGCCAGTCTTCCCGCGCGCCTGCTCGGCACCGGGAACGGGCGTACCGTGCTCGATCTCTGCGCGGCGCCAGGCGGCAAGACGATGCAACTCGCGGCCGCCGGCTGGCACGTGACCGCGGTCGATTCCAGCGCCAGGCGTCTGGCGCGGCTCGACGACAATCTGAAGCGCACCGGGCTTGCCGCCGAAGTCGTACAGGGTGACATCCGGCGCTGGGCGCCGGCCGCTTCCGCGGACGCGGTCCTGCTCGACGCGCCCTGCTCGGCGACCGGCATATTCCGGCGGCATCCCGACGTGCTGCACCGGATCGGCGCGCGGCAAATCGCGGAGATGGCCGACCTGCAGGCCGAACTGCTCGACCGGGCGGCAGAGTGGGTCAAGCCGGGGGGCCAGCTCGTCTATGCGACCTGCTCGCTCGAGCGTGCCGAGGGCGAAGACCAGATCGCAGCATTTCTGGCCCGGCGCAGCGGCTGGGCGATCGAATCCGCCCGCCCCTGGGAATTGCTCGCCGGCGTTGCCCCAGACGCGAACGGCTTCGTCCGCACCTTGCCCGGAATGCTCGCCGATGCGGGCGGGCTCGACGGCTTCTTCGTCGCCCGCTTGCGCGCGCCCGCCGCCTGAGTGACCGTGTCCCCCCGCCTTCGCGGGAGCACACGGAAACGGGCGTTCGGGCATCGGAGTCAGAAGACCGCGTGCGGCGCATCCTCCTTCATCATCGCCGCGCGCACCATCGGAATCGGCGGACCGCCATAGGACAGGAACTCGTCGTGAAACGCCTTCCACTTCGTCCGGTCGCCCTGCGTCCAATCCTCGCGTAGCTTGCGGATCATCAGCTTGCCCATCGTATAGTTCAGGTACAGCGGGTCATACGTGCCGCGCGCGGCCTGTTGCCGCGAATTGCCCTCGTCCTGATAGCATTGATCCTTGAACATCTTTTCGCTCTCGGCGACCGTCATGCCCTTCGTGTGCAGTCCGATCGCGGACAGGAATCGGCAATCGCGCAGCAGCGCGTTGGACAATTGCCCGATATGCGTTTCGGGGTCGCCATCGCCGAGCCCGGCCTCCCACATCATTTCTTCGGTGTAGTGCGCCCAGCCTTCGGCAAAGGCATAGCCGACGAACAATTTGCCGAAGATGCTGTCGGACCGGTTCGAATGGAGGAAATTCAGGAAATGCCCGGGCCAGACCTCGTGAACCGAGGTGAACAGCAGGTCCTTCTTGCCCGGAATGAACGCTTGCTGGGTCGCCTTGTCCCAGGTCGGATCGGGCGGCGAGATGTAATAGACCGATGGCAAGCCTGTCTCATACGGCCCGGGAATGTCGATATAGGCGCTGTTCTGGCGATTATAGGGCGGCGACTCTTCGACCTGCGCCTGCTCGGTCCCCGGAATCGAAACCAGGTCCTTTTCGACGATGAAGGCACGCAGGTCGGGAAGCTGGCGGCGCGCCTCGGCTACGGGGCCGTCGGCGGGCTTGTCGCTGCCCATCTTGGCCATGCAGTCCGCGATCGAAGCGCCCGGAGCGAACGTGCCGCACGCGTCCTTCAACGCGTCCTGGTTGCGCTTGAGATCGGCCTGTCCGATCCGCTCCAGCTCGTCCAGCGGCGTATCGACGCCCTCGTTGGTCAGGATCATCTTCGCGAACTTGTCGGCGCCCAGGGCATAGCCGTCGGCAGTGCCGGGCTGCGACGCGACATAGGCGGACAGATCCTTCATCGCCGCGGCGGCCTTGGCGGCGACGTCGTCGAATTGCTTTTGCAGGGCGGGATCATTGACCTCGGCGAACGCCGCCTTGGCGTCACCGGTGTAATAATCCGCGAAACCGCCGAAGCCCGCGGTGCCGAGCTTCACAAAGGTCGCTGGCAGCGGCAGCTTGAGGTTCGCCTTGATCTGTTCCGCGGCCGCCGGGACCTTCTCGGCATAGGCGATGAACGCCTTCATCCGCGTCGCGGGATCGGCATAGGGGCGGGCGATATAGACGTTGGGATCGAGCGCGCCGATGTAATAGGCGGGATTCTTGGCGGCAAAGTCGGTGTCACGCAGGAAAAAGAGCTGACCTTGCGCGACATGGACCAGATAGTCGCGCTCGAACTTCTCCTTGTCGGTCATCTCGCCGCCGAACGCCTTGGCGTCGGCTATCGTCTTTTCGAGATAGGCAGCCTGCTTGTCGATGCCCTCGGGCGACCAGTCGGGCAGCTGGCCGTCGAACTCGTGCTTGCCCTGATAGACGGCGAAGGTGGGGTTCAGCGGGAAATAGCCCACCAGGAAATTATCGCGAAATTCGCTCCAATTCTTCGCCGCCGGCGCATCCGCCGAACCGCCGCCGCCCGCATTGCAGGCCGAAAGCACCAGGAGCGCGCTCGCCAGCGCGGCGCCGCCGAAGCGGGCAAATTTGCGTGTCATATCGGAATCTCCCTTTTGTCCTGTCCCGCTTGTGCCAAGCCCGGCCGCCCCCCGCATCCCCTAATCGACGAACGGCAGGCCATTCTATCCTTTGCGGTATAAAAGCTATCTGGTGCGCCGCAAGAAAGGCGGTTAGGGCGAGCGGCAATGGCGACCATCCCTCCCCCACCCTCCGTCGATCCCGTCATGCCCGAAGCCGAGCCACCGAAGGCTCCGTCGCCGCTCGGCTTTGCCGATTTCCGCTATTTCTGGCTGGCCCGCTTTACCGCGGTGATGGCGACGATCGCGATGGTCGTCGTGATCGGTTATCAACTCTATGATACCGCGCGCAGCGATTATGGCATGTCGGTCAAGGAGGCATCCTTCCAGCTTGGCCTGCTCGGGCTCGTCCAGTTCGTGCCGCTGGCTCTGCTGACTCCGGTGGCGGGGTGGGCCGCCGACCGCTTCGAACGCCGCAGCGTCGTCATCTTTTCCAACGCGATCGACCTCGTCATCGCCGCGACGCTCGGCTGGTTCACCCACAGCGGCGGCTTGACGCTGCCGATGCTCTTCGGGCTCGCCGCGCTGCACGGCGTCGCGCGCGTCTTTTCGGGGCCGGCAATGAGCGCGATTGCGCCCAATATCGTTCCGACCGCGGTGCTGCCGCGCGCGATCGCGATGAGCAGCATCGCCTGGCAGTCGGCCTCGGTTATCGGACCCGCGGCGGGTGGTCTTATCTATGCCGCGCATCCGACCTCGGTCTACATCTTCGCGGCTGTCCTGCTCGCGGTCTCGGCTTTCACGATAAGCCGGGTGCGGCCGGTGCTGCCACCGCCGGCGGATGTCCGTCGCCACCCGCTGCGCGAAATGGTCGACGGGCTGCAATTCGTGTGGAGCGAACGCTTCCTGCTCGGCACGATCACGCTCGATCTGTTCGCGGTGCTGCTCGCCGGCGCGACCGCGATGCTTCCCGTCTATGCGCGCGACATATTGCATATCGGGTCCGAAGGGCTCGGCTTCCTGCGCGCGGCGCCCGCGGTCGGCGCGGCGGCGGTGGCGCTGGGCCTCGCCTTTCGTCCGATCGAACGCAATGTCGGCGTGAAGATGCTGTGGGCGGTCGCGGTCTTCGGCGCGGTCACCGTCGGCTTCGGCCTGTCGACAAGCTTTCCGCTGTCGCTCGCGATGCTCGCCATCATGGGCGCCGCCGACATGTTCTCGGTCTTCGTGCGCGGCACGCTCGTCCAGCTCAACACGCCCGATCACATGCGCGGCCGCGTCAGCGCGGCGTCGGGGCTCGCCATTTCGGCATCGAACGAACTCGGCGAGATGCGCGCGGGCGCGATGGCCGCACTGCTAGGCCCGGTCGGCGCAGTCGTCATCGGCGGTGCTGGCGCCGTCGGCGTGACGGCGCTATGGTCGTGGCTCTTTCCCGAACTGCGCCGCGCGCGCACTTTTGAGCCGCAATTCAAGGACAGGACCCCATGAAAGCCAATTCGATTCTCGAAACCATCGGCAACACCCCGCACATCCGGCTGTCGCGGATGTTTCCCGACGCCGAGGTCTGGGTGAAGTCCGAACGCAGCAATCCCGGCGGATCGATCAAGGACCGCATCGGCCTGGCGATGATCGAGGCGGCGGAGAAGGACGGCAGCCTGAAACCCGGCGGGACGATCGTCGAACCGACCTCGGGCAATACCGGCATTGGCCTCGCCATGGCCGCCGCGGTCAAGGGATATACGCTGATCCTCGTCATGCCCGAAAGCATGTCGATCGAGCGCCGGCGCCTGATGCTCGCCTATGGTGCGACATTCGACCTGACACCGCGCGAGAAGGGCATGAAGGGCGCGATCGAGCGCGCGATCGAACTCGTCGAAACGACCCCCGGCGCGTGGATGCCGCAACAGTTCGAAAACGACGCCAATGTCGATGTCCATGTCCGCACGACCGCGCAGGAAATATTGAACGATTTCCAGGACGCCCCGCTCGACGCCCTCGTCACCGGCGTCGGTACCGGCGGGCACATCACAGGCTGCGCTCAGGTTCTCAAGGCGGCGTGGCCGCAGCTGAAGGTCTTTGCGGTCGAGCCCATCGCGTCGCCCGTCATTTCCGGCGGCCAGCCGGGGCCGCATCCGATCCAGGGCATCGGCGCCGGCTTCATCCCGCGCAACCTGCACACCGACCTGCTCGACGGGGTAATCCAGGTCGACGCCGCCGATGCCAAGGCGATGGCGTTGAAGGCGGCCCGCAGCGAAGGGCTGCTCGTCGGCATCTCGTCGGGCGCGACGCTTGCCGCAATCCGGCAGAAGCTGGCGGAGCTTCCCGCGGGCAGCCGCGTGCTCGGTTTCAACTATGACACCGGCGAACGCTATCTGTCGGTGCCCGACTTCCTGCCGGAGATCTGATCCGCGCCATGCGCCCGGACGAAACGCCCTCGACGTTGCCACCAGGGCGCGACTGGCGGGGCTGGCTGTTCGCGCTGCTCGCGGGGCTGGCGATCGGCGCGGTCCTCCACCTCAGTGCGCCCGGCCCGGCGGCGAACGATACGCAGCGCCGCCCGCATCCGGTGGCTCCGCCCCCGGAGGTGCTGCCCCCGGTCGAACCGATGGATCTCGCACCGCTCACGGTCGAGGATGCGAAAGCCGCAAACGACCGCATCCCGCTGGTGACGCGGGATTTCATGCCCGCGCGGCCGTTCGTCTATCCCGGCGACAACGACAATCGGGCCCGCGCACGCGACTGCATGGCGGCGGCGATGCTTTACGAAGCCGGCGACGATAGCAAGGGACAACTCGCGGTCGGTCAGGTGGTGATCAACCGCGTCCGCCACCCTGCTTTCCCGAAAAGCATCTGCGATGTCGTCTTTCAGGGATCGGAACGCAGCACGGGCTGCCAGTTCACCTTCACCTGCGACGGGGCGCTGAACCGTCGGTATTCGGATGTCGCGTGGAAGCGCGCCCAGGACAATGCCAGCCTGATGCTCGGCGGGCTCGTCGACCCCGCCGTCGGCCTCGCGACTCATTACCACACCGACTGGGTGCGGCCCTATTGGAGCGATACGCTCGAAAAGATTGCCGCGGTCGATACCCACCTCTTCTTCCGCTGGCCGGGCTATTGGGGAACCCCGGGGGCCTTCCGCGGCGCGGTGCGCGGCGACGACCCGGTCGAAACGAAACTCGCCGCAATTTCGCTGGCCCACGCGGGCGGGCCGCCGATCGATCTTGCGGGGGTCGACACCAACGCCGCCGTCGGGGCCGCGCATATCGTCAGCGCCACCGACGCGGCGACGGGGAACGCGACCCGCGACGCCATCTACATCCAGCTCGACCGCCGTGCCCCGCCCGAAAGCTTCGTGACGCTCGCGCTGCGGCTCTGCGGCGCGCGCGAATATTGCAAGTTCATGGGCTGGACCAATCCCGTCCTCAAGCCCGAGGGTGACGACATGAGCGCCACCCAGCGCGCCGGCATGACCTTTTCCTACCTGCGCGACGACAAGGCGGGGTTCGAAAAGGCACTTTGGAACTGCGGCGAATACAAGCGCGACGACCCGCGTCAGTGCATGAAGCGCTAACGCGGGTCGGCAGCCTCAGCCATTTGGCCGGATCAGATATTTCTCGCCCGTCCGCTTCGCATTATACTGGGAAAGCACGTCGAGCGACAGCGCATCGGTCAGCGATATCTCATGGCTGTAATGGCTCTTGAACGTCGTGGTCAGCTCGTCGACCACGCGCTTCCGCATGCGTCCGACGACGTCCGCTCCGGCCTTCTGCATGAAGGGCGTGAGCAGAAAGCCCGACAGCGACCAGGAAAAGCCGAAGCTACGGTTGAGAAGGGTCGGGCCGACGTCGAGCGCACCATAGATATAGACCTGCTTGAACGTGTCCGAGCCATAGCGGCTGTATGTCGTCATCCGCTTGACCGCGGCCGATTCCATGCACGCCAGAATCTGTCCCGCCAGCTTGCCGCCGCCGATCGCATCGAACCCGCAGGTCGCCCCCGTTTCGACCAGCGCCGCGGTCAGCTTGTTGAGGAAATCCTCGTCGCTGCTGTTGACGATATACTCGGCGCCGATCGCCTTCAGCAACGCGACCTGGGCATCGCTGCGCACAATATTGACCAGGGGGATACCGTCCTTGGCGCAGATCTTGACGAGCATCTGCCCAAGGTTCGAGGCTGCCGCCGTGTGGACGAGCGCGCTATGCCCTTCCATCCGCATGGTTTCGGTAAATGCCAGGCTGGTCAGCGGGTTGACGAAGCAGGAGGCGCCATCTTTCGGGTCGGTGCCGTCGGGCAGCTCCATGCACATCGCGGCCGGCAGACAACGATATTCGGCATAGATTTCGCCGCCGAGTACCGCGACCGTCTTGCCGAGCAGCGCCTGCGCGTCGGGCGAGGTCCCCGCCTTGACGACGAGCCCACAGCCCTCGTTTCCGATCGGCAGCGCCTGGCCGACGCGCGGCGCCATCGCCCGCATCCCGGGCGCCGGAATATCGGCGGTCACGACCGGCAAGCCGTCGCGCTGCGATGCACGCGCGCTCGCCATATCGGCGGCACCGAACAGCAGCCCCAGGTCGGACGGATTGATCGGGGTCGCCAGGAGCTTCACCAGCACCTCGTGCGGCGCGGGCTCGGGCATCGGTCGCCGCTCGAAGAAAACCTCCAGCTCGCCTTCGGGCTTCACCAGCGTGAGCATCGTCAGATTGGTGTCGGGCAGGTCGGTCATTGCGGGTCTCCCATGCGTTCGGTTTCTCGATGCAACGGGTTAGGGTGCCACAGGCGCGCTGGCAATGGCGCAGCCGTCAATCGGGCGAATATTCGCTCGCGATCCGCAGCACGTCGGCCGCCAGTTCCTCGCGGCAGATCAGCAGGTCGGGCAGATAGGTATCCACATTATTATAGCGCAGCGGCGATCCGTCCACGCGGCTGACGTGCAGTCCGGCGGCCGCCGCAACCGCGGCAGGGGCGCAATTGTCCCATTCATATTGACCACCGGTGTGAAGGTAGATGTCGGCTTCGCCGCGCACCACCGCCATCGCCTTGGCCCCCGCCGATCCCATTGCGAGCAGTTCGGCGCCGATCCGCTCGGCCACGAACAACGCCTCCGCGGCGGGACGCGTCCGGCTGACCAGCATCTTCAGCGGCGCATTCGCGGGCGGAAGCGGCGGCGGGGCATCGGAAGAGAGCGTCAGGCCGAGCCCTGGCAGCGCCACCGCCCCGACTGCCGCGACGCCATCGATCGCAAGCGCGACATGCACCGCCCAGTCGCTGCGCCCTTCGCCATATTCGCGGGTGCCGTCGAGCGGATCGACGATCCACACCCGCGATTGCGACAGGCGCGCCGCATGGTCCTTTTCCTCTTCGGACAACAGCCCGTCGTCGGGCCGCGCCCGGCGCAGTTCGCGGCACAGCATCGCGTTGGCCGCCTCGTCTCCCGCGCGCCCCAGCGCCTTGCCCGAAAGCGCGCCGTCCGCACCCAGGTCGAGCAATATCTCTCCCGCCGCGGCGGCAAGCCGCCCCGCAAGCTGCGCATCGCTTTCAGCCATGATCGCCGACCAGTCCCTCTTCTTCGCGTTCCGCGTCATCATCGGCCTGCTTGTGCTTGTGCAGGCCCCAATCGACGCGTGCCCACGCACGCTCGTGCAGATAATAGAGGATCATCTTGGTGATGACCTCGGTGCTCGCGATCGCGCCCGCCGCCTTCACATTGGCGGTGAAGATATAGCTCAGCACGAAGGTGTCGATGCTGCCCAGGACGCGCCAACTGATCGCCTTGAGCAGCGACCGGCTATGCGCCTCCCTCCCCCGGAACAGCAGCACCTACCCTCCTATCCCAACAATCGCTCGACGATCAGGTCGGCCGCCTGTTCGGGGGACATCACCGTCGTATCGATCCGGATTTCGGGATTTTCGGGCGCTTCATAGGGGCTGTCAATGCCGGTGAAATTCTTCAGCTGTCCGGCCCGCGCCTTTTTATAAAGGCCCTTCACGTCGCGCCGCTCCGCCTCCGCCAGCGGCGTATCGATGAAAATTTCCAGAAATTCGCCTTCGGGCAGCATCGCGCGCACCATCTCGCGCTCGGCCCTGAACGGCGAAATGAACGCGGTGATGACGATCAGCCCGGCATCGGTCATCAGTTTCGCAACCTCGCCGACGCGGCGGATATTCTCGATCCGGTCGGCCTCGGTAAAGCCCAGGTCCCTGTTGAGCCCGTGGCGGACATTGTCGCCATCGAGCAGGAAGCTGTGCCGGTTTGCGCGGTGCAATTTCTTTTCGACGAGATTGGCGATCGTCGATTTGCCCGACCCGGACAGGCCGGTGAACCACAGCAAGGCGGGCTTCTGGTTCTTCAGGTCGGCACGGGCTTCGCGGCTGATGTCGGTCGCCTGCCAGTGGACATTCTGCGCGCGGCGCAGGCTGAAGTGCAGCATGCCGGCGCCGACGGTCGCGTTGGTCAGCTTGTCGATCAGGATGAAGCCGCCGAGCGCGCGGTTGTCGGCATAGGCTTCGAACACGATCGGCTTGTCGGTCGACAATTCGACGACGCCGATGCCGTTCAGGTCGAGGGTCTTCGCCGCAAGATGATCGAGCGTGTTGACGTTGATTTCATATTTCGGCGCCTGCACCGTCGCGGCGACCGTCTGCGTCGCGAGCTTCAGCCAATAGGCGCGGCCCGGAATCATCGCCTCGTCGGCCATCCAGACCAGCGTCGCCTCGAACTGGTCGGCGGCCTCGGGCGGCGCGTCCGCCGCGGCAATGACATCGCCGCGCGAGCAATCGACCTCGTCGGCGAGCGTCAGGGTGACCGACTCGCCCGCGATCGCCTCGTCCAGATCGGCGCCCAGCGTCACGATGCGGCTCACCCGTGTCGTCTTGCCGCTCGGCAGGATTCGCACCGGATCGCCCGGCGCGATGCGGCCGCCCGCCACCTGCCCCGAAAAACCCCGGAAATCCAGGTTCGGGCGGTTGACCCACTGTACCGGCATGCGGAAGGGCTTGCTCTCCTCGGCGCGCGCGCCGAGGTCGACATTTTCGAGATGCTCGATCAACGCCGGCCCCTTGAACCAGGGCATATTATCCGACAGCGCGGTGATATTGTCGCCCTTGAACCCGGAGATGGGAATGGCGGTGAAGTTGGTGATGCCGATCTCGCTCGCGAACGCCCGGTACGCCAGCGCGATGCGATCGAAGACGCCCTTGTCGTATCCCACGAGGTCCATCTTGTTCACCGCGAGCACGATATGCCTGATGCCGAGCAGATGCGCGAGGAAGCTGTGCCGCCGCGTCTGGGTGAGCACGCCCTTGCGCGCGTCGATCAGGATCACCGCCAGGTCGGCGGTGGAGGCGCCCGTGACCATGTTGCGGGTATATTGTTCGTGCCCCGGTGTGTCGGCGACGATGAACTTGCGCTTTTGCGTCGTGAAAAAGCGATAGGCGACGTCGATCGTGATCCCCTGCTCGCGTTCGGCGGCAAGGCCGTCGACGAGTAGCGCGAAATCGATCTCCTGCCCCTGCGTGCCAACGCGCTTGCTATCGGCCTCGAGCGCGGCGAGCTGGTCCTCGAAGATCATCTTGCTGTCGTACAGCAGCCGCCCGATCAGGGTCGACTTGCCGTCGTCGACGCTGCCGCAGGTGATGAAGCGCAGCAGCGACTTCCGCTCATGGCTGGCCAGATAGGCGTCGATGTCCTCGGCAATCAGCGCATCGGTGACGTAGGTGGGGTCGGTCATATTCTTACTTCGTCATTCCCGCGAAAGCGGGAATCCCGCTTCGTCCGTTGATACAGAAAGAGGCCCCCGCCTTCGCGGGGGTTGACCCTTCGTCAATCTGAAGATTGACGCGGCGGGTCAAAAATACCCCTCCTGCTTCTTCTTCTCCATCGACGCGTCGCCGCCATCCTTGTCGATCGCGCGGCCCTGCCGCTCGCTCGTCGTGGTCAGCAGCATTTCCTGGATGACCTCGCTCAAGGTCGCGGCGGTGCTTTCGACCGCGCCAGTCAACGGATAGCAGCCAAGCGTACGAAAGCGGATCGAGCGTTCCACGGGAACCTCGCCATCCTCGAGGGGGAAGCGGTCGTCGTCGACCATCAGCAACAGGCCGTCGCGTTCCACGGTCGGCCGCGGCGCCGCGAAATACAGCGGCACGATCGGAATATTCTCGCGCGCGATATATTGCCAGATGTCGAGCTCGGTCCAGTTCGACAGGGGGAACACGCGAATGCTCTCGCCCTTCGCCTTGCGGGCGTTGTAGAGATTCCACAGCTCGGGGCGCTGCTTCTTCGGGTCCCAGCCATGCGACGCGGTGCGGAACGAAAAGATGCGCTCCTTGGCGCGGCTTTTCTCCTCGTCCCGGCGCGCGCCGCCGAAGGCGACGTCGAAACCATGTTTGTCGAGCGCCTGCTTCAGCCCCTCGGTCTTCCACATGTCGGTATGCAGCGGACCGTGGTCGAACGGGTTTATACCCCGCTCCTTCGCCTCGGGGTTCTGGTGGACGATCAGCTCCATCCCCGCCTCTTCGGCCATGCGGTCGCGCATCGCGTACATCGCGCGAAATTTCCACGTCGTGTCGACGTGGAGCAACGGGAAAGGCGGCGGCGACGGATAAAAGGCCTTGCGCGCCAGATGCAGCATCACCGCGCTATCCTTGCCAACGCTGTACAGCATCACGGGCTTCGCCGCGTCGGCCATGACTTCGCGCATGATATGAAGGCTCTCGGCTTCCAGCCGGTCCAGATGGGTAAGCGTCTTCGTCATGTCCCCGCCATTGCCGCCACCGCCCGCAACAGGCAAACTGTATGGCCTTTTGCCCTGCCAAGCCAGACTTGCAGCATCACGCGCGCGTCGCGACCTTCGAACGGTGCCAGTCGTGCGCGATCGCCGCGACGGCCTTCAGCGGCCCCTCGAGCCGCCGGGCGACGTCAGGCAGCCCCGACCAGTCGGCGGCGAACAGCAAGCCCAGTTCGCGGCGAAAATCATAGCCGGCGACGCGGAGCGGGACCGTCCCGTCGATCGCCATCGACACGGGGGCGGTGGTGATGCCGATCCCCGCCGCGACCATGCGCAGGCAGCGCTCGTCGCTGTCGCTGCGCAGCGAAAAGCGCGGACGAACCCCGTGCCGGGTGAAAAAGCGACTCGTCGCGTCGAGATATTCGCACGAGCGGCGCGCGATCATCGTTTCGGGCGCCAGCTCCTCCGGCGACACCTCCTCCCGACCGGCGAGCGGATGCGCCTCTCCGACGAGCATGACCAGCGGTTCCTCGAACAGCGCCATCGCCGCCGCCTCGCCCTCCCCCGCGGCCAGCGGGACCAGCGCCATCTGGATGCGCCCGTTCGCCAGCGCGGCGCGAAGCTCGGCGTCGCTGCCTTCGACGATCTCGATCGAAAAGGCCCGCGCGAACTCGGCAACGGTGCGCTGGAGAAACTCGCCCGGCGCCGAGCGGATCGTCCCGATGCGCAGCACCGGCGCGGGGGCGGTCTCGTTGCGGCCGAAACCGTCGGCGGCGCGAAACGCGCGCTCGAGTTCGCGGGCGATCGGCAGGAACCGCCCGCCCGCTTCGGTCAGGCGGATCTTGCGCCGGTTCCGAATGAACAGCTGCGCCCCGACCAGCCGCTCAAGCTCGGCGACGCCGGTCGACAAGGCGGGCTGCGTCACGCGGATCTGCTGCGCCGCCTGGGTAAAGCTGCCCGCGTCGACGACGGCGAGGAACTGGCGGATGTGGGCGCGCTTTATCATAAATAATTCTTATGATGGATCACATCGGATTTCAATTTTCATATGATTCGACTTTCGGGCATGAAGGGACCTCTGTCCCGTTTCGACTTCGAAAGGCTGACCATGCGCGCCACCCCCGACTTCGATTTCGCACTTGGCGAAACCGCCGACATGATCCGCGAAACCACCGCTCGCTTCGCCGACGAACAGATCGCGCCGCTGGCCGCCAGGGCCGACGCCGAAGACTGGTTCCCGCGCGACGAATTGTGGACGCAGATGGGAGCGCTTGGCCTCCACGGCATCACGGTCGAAGAGGAATGGGGCGGCCTCGGGCTCGGTTATCTGGAGCATGTCATCGCGGTCGAGGAAGTGTCGCGCGCATCGGGCGCGATCGGCCTCTCTTACGGCGCGCACTCCAACCTGTGCGTCAACCAGATCCGCCGCTGGGGCAATGCCGAGCAAAAGGCGAAATATCTTACCAAGCTGATCTCGGGCGAGCATGTCGGCAGCCTCGCGATGTCCGAAGCCGGCGCGGGAAGCGACGTTGTTTCGATGAAGCTGAAGGCCGAGAAGGTTCAGGGCGGCTACGTCCTGAACGGTACGAAGTTCTGGATCACCAATGCGACCTGTGCCGACACGCTCGTCGTCTATGCGAAGACCAGTCCCGAAGCCGGATCGCGCGGGATCACCGCCTTCCTGATCGAAAAGGACATGCCGGGCTTCGCCATCGGGCAAAAGATCGACAAGGTCGGCATGCGCGGCAGCCCGACCGCCGAACTCGTCTTCACCGATTGCGAGGTCAGCGAAGAGCAGGTCATGGGCCCGGAAAACGGCGGTGTCGGCGTGCTGATGTCGGGCCTGGACTATGAACGCGTCGTGCTTGCGGGACTCCAGCTCGGCATCATGCAGGCCTGCCTCGATACGGTCATCCCCTACGTCCGCGAGCGCAAGCAGTTCGGCAAGCCGATCGGCTCGTTCCAGCTGATGCAGGCAAAGGTCGCCGACATGTATGTCGCCCTCAATTCGGCGCGCTCCTATGTCTATAACGTCGCCAAGGCGTGCGACGCGGGGCAGACGACGCGCTTCGATGCCGCGGGCGCGATCCTGCTGGCGAGCGAGAGCGCCGTGAAGGTCGCCGGTGAAGCGATCCAGGCGCTCGGCGGTGCGGGCTATACGAAGGATTGGCCGGTCGAACGCTATTGGCGCGATGCCAAGCTGCTCGATATCGGCGCCGGCACGAACGAAATCCGCCGCATGCTGATCGGTCGCGAGCTCATCGGCGCCGGCGCGTGATCTGGCTCTGGCTGTCGGCCGCCGCGATGGCAGCGACGGCCGCCTTTCACTCGCGGCTCGGCGAACGGCGGATGGTGCGGCCCTTGCTCGCGCTCGATCAGGGCGTGACCGCGGACCCGCGCGTGCGCCGGATTATCCGCTTCGCCTGGCACGCCACCTCGGTTCTGATGCTCTTGTCCGCCGTCACCGTCGCCTGGCCCGGTACGCCGCGCGGCCTCATTGCGATCATCGGGGGCGGCTGGCTGGCAACCGGTCTCGTCAACGCCGCGTATCTGAAGGGACGCCATATCGTATGGCTGTTCCTTACCGGCGCGGGGGCGCTCGCGCTCATCGGAGCCATTGCGTGACTCAGACCCTCCTCGATGCCCTGCAATATTACGGCGCGGGCGCCGCAACGCTCGCGGCCTTCCTCGTATCGCTCAATCTCGGGCGACGCTGGACCGGCTGGGCCTTCGTCATCTTCGTGACGAGCAGCCTTGCGCTGATCGGCTGGGGCTTTCTGCAACCCGACAGCGAGGGCATCGGGTGGCAGAATATCGCCTTGCTCTGCATCAACTGCGTCGGCGTGTATCGATATCTGGTCCTGAAGGAAAAGCCCGGCGAGCCGTCGGATCAAGGCGGGGCCGACTGAGTGCCCCGCCCGTCCCGATCATCATCCCCAGATGCGAACGCGCTTTTCGGGAGGCAGGTACAGCTTGTCCCCCGGCTTGACGTCGAACGCCTTGTACCAGGCATCCAGGTTCCGCACCGTCAGCGCACGGTACATACCCGGCGCGTGACCGTCGGTCGCGATCCGCGCGCGCAACGCCGCATCGCGCATCTTCGTCGCCCATGTTTGCGCATAGGCGATGAAAAACCGCTGATCGCCCGTGAACCCGTCGATCACCGGCGCTTCCTTGCCCTTCAGCGAGGCGCGATAGGCGTCATAGGACGCCTGCAAGCCGGCGACATCGGCGATATTCTCGCCCAGCGTCAGCTTGCCGTTCACGCTCAGGTCGGGAAACGGCTTGTACTGGTCGAACTGGTCGGCCAGCGCCTGCCCCGCTTCCTCGAACTTCTTGAGGTCGGCGTCGGTCCACCAGTTGCGCAGCGCGCCGGTCGAATCGAACGCTGCGCCATTATTGTCGAAGCTGTGGCTGATTTCGTGCCCGATCACCGCGCCGATCGCCCCGTAATTATACGCGGGGTCGGCCTTCGCGTCGAAAAAGGGCGGCTGCAGGATCGCCGCGGGGAAGTTCAGCGCGTTCTGGACCGGCAGGTTGACCGCGTTGACCGTCTGCGGGGTCATCCACCATTCATTCTTGTCGAACGGCTTTCCGATCTTGGCGAGCTGATGGGCATATTCGGCCTTCTCGCCCGCGATTTCATTGGCATAGGCGCCGTCGGGGCTCACCTGATAGCTGCCATAGTCGCGCCACGTTTCGGGATAGCCGACGCCGACCTGGATCGTCTCGACCTTCTTCAGCGCCTCCTTCTTGGTCTCGGGCGCCATCCAGTCGATCGTCTCGACGCGCTTGGCAAAGGCCGCCTTGATGCCGTCGACCATATCGCTCACCTCGGCCTTCGCCGCAGCGGGGAAATATTTGTCGGCATAGGCGCGACCTACCGCGTCGCCCAGATACTGATCGAGCGCCGAAAGGGCACGTTTGTCGCGGCTGCGCTGCTCGGGCGTGCCCGACAGCGTCGTGCCGTAAAAGGCGAAATGGGCGTTGTCGATCGCGGTGGGCAGCACGTCGGCATGGCTGTTGATCTGGTGGAACGTCAACCAGTCCTTCCACGCCTCGAGCGGCTGCGACGCCACCAGCGCGGCAAGTCCGCTGATCGCCTTCGCATGATAGGCGCCGAACCTGTCCGCTCCGTCGAGCTGTGCCGCGGCAAAGAAAGCCGGCCAGTCGATGCCCGGCGCCTTCTTGCTGAAATCGGCCTTTGTCCAGACGTCGGTCGACGCCGTGAAATCCTCGCTCTGCTCGCGCGTGTCATGCGCCTTCGCGATCTTGGTCTCCAGATCGAATATCCGCTTTGCCCGGGCATCGGCGTCGTCGATGCCAGCGGCCGTGAGCAGCTTGACGATATAGGCCTGATAGGCGGTGCGCAGGCTCGCCATTTTCGGATCGGACGACAGATAATATTCGCGCTCGGGCATGCCGAGCCCACCCTGGAGAATATAGGGGATGACCTCGCCCGGGGTCGCAAGTCCCTGTGTCACGAAGACGCCGAACAGGTTTTCGGTGTTGAAATCGGTGGCGTTCAGGGGATCGACATCGGCGCGCAGTTGCTCGCCCAGCACCTTCGAAAGGGCATCCTTGTCCGCGATCGCGTCAAAGCGCGCCAGATCGGCCTCGACCGGCTTCATCCCCGCCTTGTCGATCGACGGCGTATCGATATAGGCCTTATAGAAATTGGCGATCCGCGCCTGGTCGGTGCCGTCCTGCACCGGTCCCTTGACGATCGCATCGATCAACTCGCGGTTGCGCTTCTCGGTTTCCTGAAAGGCCGTGAAAAAGGCGCCGGTCGACGATCGGTCCGCCGGGATTTCGGTCGTCTTCTGCCAGTTTCCGTTCGCATAGGCATAAAAGTCGTCGCCGGGATTGACGCTGGTGTCCATCGCGGCCTTGTTGATGCCGATCGCGGTGCCGACGGTATAGGCGGCGGATGTTTCGTCCTTGCCGCCGCTGCTGCAGGCAACGGGGCCGGCCAGAACCGCGGCGGTGGACAACAGGGCAACGAAAAGCGTCTTCTTCATCGGTTTGCAACCTCGACTTCGGGGGAATGTGAACGGGGGGATACGCCTGTGACGATTCGGTTTCAATGCCAACCAATTTCTGCCTGTGGCGCTTTTCAATCGACGAGCGACCATTTACCCCCGCCATCATCGACAGGAGAGACGATCCAGTGAGCGCACCGGTCCTGCAAACCATGGTCCAGCCGGAGAGCGAGGCCTTTCACAGCAACGCCGCGCACAATCGC
Source organism: uncultured Sphingopyxis sp. (assembly GCA_964607625.1). Classification (GTDB taxonomy): domain Bacteria; phylum Pseudomonadota; class Alphaproteobacteria; order Sphingomonadales; family Sphingomonadaceae; genus Sphingopyxis. Next base: position 44,061 of record CAZSMB010000008.1, read on the forward strand.
GCGCTGCGCGACGACCTTCGCTCGCGCGTTGCCGAAGCCGCACTAGGCGGCAGCGAGAAATCGCGCGAGCGACACGTCGGTCGCGGCAAGTTGCTTCCGCGTGAGCGCGTCGAGCGGCTGCTCGATCCCGGCTCGCCCTTCCTCGAAATCGGGCAGCTCGCCGCATGCGACATGTACGGCGGCGAAATCCCGGGCGCCGGGATGATCGCCGGTATCGGCCGCGTATCGGGCCAACAGGCGATGATCGTCTGCAACGACGCCACGGTGAAGGGCGGCACTTACTATCCGATGACGGTGAAGAAGCATCTGCGGGCGCAGGAGATTGCGGAGGCGAACCGCCTGCCGTGCATCTACCTCGTCGACAGCGGCGGCGCCAACCTGCCGCACCAGGATCAGGTCTTTCCCGACCGCGACCATTTCGGCCGCATCTTCTTCAACCAGGCGAATATGTCGGCAAAGCGCATTCCGCAGATCGCCTGCGTCATGGGCAGTTGCACCGCGGGCGGCGCCTATGTCCCCGCGATGAGCGACGAAACCGTCATCGTCCGCAACCAGGGCACGATCTTCCTTGCCGGGCCCCCGCTGGTGAAGGCGGCGACGGGCGAGGAAATCAGCGCCGAGGATCTGGGCGGCGGCGACCTGCACGCGAAGAAATCGGGCGTCGTCGACCATCTGGCCGAGAATGACGAACATGCGCTGACGATCGTGCGCGATATCGTCTCGACCTTCGGCGTCGACGACGGGTTCGATGTGGCGATGAAGGATCCGCGCCCGCCCAAATATGACGCGAACGAACTTTACGGCATCATCCCGCAGGATGTCCGCGCGCCTTACGATGTGCACGAGGTGATCGCGCGCATCGTCGATGCCAGCGAGTTTCACGAGTTCAAGGCGAATTACGGCGCGACGCTCGTCTGCGGCTTCGCGCATATCTGGGGCATCCCGGTCGCGATCCTTGCGAACAACGGCGTGCTGTTCAGCGAAAGCGCGGTCAAGGGCGCGCATTTCATCGAGCTGGCGCAGCAGCGGCGCATCCCCCTGCTCTTCCTCCAGAACATCAGCGGCTTCATGGTCGGCGGCAAATATGAGGCCGAGGGAATCGCCAAGCACGGCGCGAAGCTGGTGACGGCGGTCGCGACCGCGACGGTGCCAAAGATCACCGTGCTGATCGGCGGCAGCTTCGGCGCGGGCAATTACGGCATGTGCGGCCGCGCCTACAGCCCGCGCTTCCTCTTCACCTGGCCCAATGCGCGGATCAGCGTGATGGGCGGCGAACAGGCGGCG
>CAZSMB010000009.1:0-41317 GCA_964607625.1 uncultured Sphingopyxis sp.
CGCCGCCGCGACCCGGGCGAAGCGCGCCTGCTCCGACCGGCTCGAGCGCAGCCACACCATCCAGACCATCCCGAGCAAGGTCAGCGGCATGGCGATCGTCGCCATGAGCGCCGGCCATTCGGCAAGCGGCAGGGTTCTGGCAAATCCCTGCGTTGTTGTCGCGAGTGCGAAGGCGGTCCAGCCGATCGCGACAAGCACGAGCAGAACTGCGGGAAGCTGGTCGCGCAGCGTCGGCCGCGAATCCTCGTCCGGAGCCGCCGGGGCATCGGCCGCATCGAGCGCCGACATGTCGAGCCAGTCGCGTTCGGACTCGGCCCGTGCCTCCGGTTCGACGCCATCACCCGGCGCCGACACGTCCGTTTCCTGGTTCGTCGCGGAATCCCGCCACAGACCGACGATCTTCTTATGCCCCGTCATAATCGCATATTAGCAGCAAATGGCGACCATGAAACGGAAACTTAACCACAGCATGACAAGGCTGTGGAATGTCGTTCGATAGCGGCCCCCTCGACCGGTACCTGACCGCCGCCGTCGGTAACGACCCGGCGGCCGCGCTTGATTTGCGCGGCGCCTTTACGGGGGGAGCGCGCGAACTGGCCGACCTGATGCGCCGGTCGCGCTGCGACGCCAACTGGAATATGGCGGCGTTGCGCCTGAAAAGCCTGTCGGCGACCTTTGGAATTGTCGCGCTGATCGAATTGTCGGAAGAGGCGATCAATGGGGTGCCCGGCGACCCCGTAGTCCTGCGCCGCATCCACGCGGCGATCGACGCGATCGACGGAAACGCCTGATCTTCGGCGACGACGAACCGGGTTCAAATCCCGTTCAGCCGCCGCTGTCCATAAGGATAACGACGAAGGCCGTCTTGCCTTGGCAACGCTAGCCGTTTAGCCGCGTTATCGAAACGCGGCCGCGGGTTGCGCATGTCCGGGCAGGGCGGCCGATTCAAAGGAGAGATTTGCATGGTCAACCGTTTTCGCTCGATGCCCGCCACGGCTATGGCCGCGCTGCTGGGCTGCGCGCTGATGACGACCGCGGCGGCCCCGGCGGCTGCCAAGGAAAAACAGAAGAAGGAAGAATCGCAGGGCGCGCAGATTTCGCCCAGCAAGGGCTTCGCCCCCTCGTTCAAGGGGTTGAACGAAGCGTTGAGCAAGAAGGATGCGGCGGCGCTGCAAGCCGCGCTTGCCGAAGCTCAGCCCAAGGCGACGACCGAGGACGATAAATATCTCGTCGGCTTCTTCACATTGCAGCTCGGCATCCTGAACAAGGACAAGGCGTTGCAGGAGCAGGGGCTCGACACGGCGCTGGCGACCGGGAAGGTGCCCGCGAGCGAAGCGCCGGTCTATAACCTTTTCTCGGGCCAGTTCGCTTATGAGAAAAAGGATTATGCCAAGGCGGCTCAACGCTTCGAAGCCGCGAAGGCCGCCGGGTCGACCGAGCCCAACCTGCCGCTGCTGCTGGTCAACAGCTATGTGAGCGGCGGCCAGGTCGACAAGGGCGTGGCGCTCGCAAAGGAAGAGATCAACCGCATGCTTGCGGCGGGGCAGCAGCCTCCCGAACAATTGTTTGTGACGCCTGCGCGTGCTTTGCAGGAAGCCAAGCGCACGAACGAAATGCTCGATCTGTTGGCGCTCCGCGTCCAGGCGTATCCGAACGCGGCGACCTGGAACCAGACACTTCGCCTGGTGCTGGGAACGACCGGCGGAAACAAGGCGATGTCGCTCGACGTCTTTCGCTTGATGCGGGCGACCAATGCGCTCCTCGATCGTAGCGAATACGCCGAATATGCCCAGCTGGCGACCGAAGCGGCGTTGCCGGGCGAGGCGGTTTCGGCGATCGAAGCCGGCAAGCGGGCGAAAGTCATTCCCGCCACCGACACCGCTCTCAACGAAGTACTGAAGGCGCAGACCGATCGGGCCGGCGACGAGGAATCGACCATCGGAGCCTATGCGAAGAAGCCTTCGACGCTGTCGAATCCCAAGGTCGCGGGCGCGACCGGCGATGCGCTCGCCGGCTATGGCCGCTATGCCGACGCAATCCCGTTGTATCAGGCGGCGGCGAACGGGGGTGCGGACAAGGAGATGTGGACCTATCGCATGGCCGTCGCGCAAGCGATGTCGGGCGATGCCGCTTCGGCAAAGACGACCTTTGGCCAGATCACGGGACCGTATCAACTGCTCGCGAAATTCTGGCTGGCCAAGCTGAATGCCGCGCCCGCTGCGGCGCCGCAGCCGGCAACCGCCAGTTGATCCGGCTTCACTCGATGTACGAAAATGAGGCGCCGGCCTTGCGGTCGGCGCCTCTTTCCTGATCGACGGCCGCGGTCAGAGTTCGACGGGAATTCCCGCAACCTGCTTCGCGGTGCGAATCGTCAGAGATGTCTTCACGCTGGTGACGTTCGGCGCCGACGTCAGGTGCGCGGTCAGGAACGACTGGAAGCTCTGAAGATCGCGCGCGACGACCTTTAACAGAAAGTCTATTTCGCCGTTGAGCATGTAGCATTCGCGCACTTCGGGCAGGTGTCCGACATAGTCCTCGAACGCCTTCAGGTCGGCTTCGGCCTGACTGCGCAGGCTGACCATCGCAAAGACGGTGATGCCATAGCCGAGCTTCGCCGCGTCGAGGTCGGCATGATAGGCGCGGATCACCCCCGATTCTTCGAGGGCGCGAACCCGGCGCAGACAGGGAGGGGCGGTCAGCCCCACCATCTGCGCCAGTTCAACGTTGGTAATCCGCCCGTTTTTCTGCAGCTCGTCCAGGATCTGCAAATCGATCTGATCGAATTTTTGGCTCGCCATTTTGTAACTTCCGCTTTCCAAGCATTGAACGACCATAATATTATTTCAGCCGATTGCAATTGTCCCACAATGCGACGCGATGGTTAAGGTGCTTTCCTGCCGCCGCGATTCACGCTAGCCGGTAATGAAATGCTAACCAATGAAGACGGGTGTGGGGCCGGTGCCAGGTGACTGCTGACACGATGATCGCGACGATCCTGCGCCAGGCGCCCGCCGATGGGCGGGCCAGCATCGCCGCGTGGCGACAACTCTCCGATATTCTGGCGCAGCGCGGGAATCAACTGGCGGATTCGGATATCCGGCGCGCACTCCATGCGCTCGCCGTGCTGCGGCCCAAGGTTCCCGAAGCGGTTCGCGGCGATTGCGCGCGGGCGATCGCGCGGCATTGCCGTTTTGCGCCCCTCGTCGCCTTTTATGCCAACGACGTGCCGAGCGTATCGGCCGCGATGCTCCGCGAGGCGCGGCTCGCGGACGCCGACTGGCTGGCCCTGTTGCCTGCGACGGGCCCGATCGCGCGCTCGATCCTGGCGGGGCGCGGCAATTTGTCGCCGATGCTGCAAAGGGCCCTTGCTGCACTGGGAAGCGCTTCCGTCGCGCTGCCACATTCCTCCCACGATCGGGGCGAGGTGGCCATCGAGCCCGACCGTCCGGAGGCGCTTTCCGCCGTTCACCGGTCTTCCGCGGCTGAGCAGGTGCCGGCCGGGTCGAGCCAGATCAGCGAGCTCGTCCGCCGGATCGGCCAATTCCAGTCGACTCGCAACCAGCCGCCTTCCGACGCAAGCGCCGCGCCGGTCAGCAAGGCATTCCTGTTCGAAACGGGCCCGGACGGCATCGTTCACTGGGTCGACGGAATCGCGCGCGGGGCGATTATCGGCCTGTCCATCGCCGATGCGGCGATCGGCGGCGAACCCGGCGTCGACGGCGTTGCGGCGGGCGCCTTTCGGCAGCGCGCCGAAATCCTGAATGCTCGCATGACCATCGAAGGCATGGCGAGCGAAGCCGGCGAATGGCGCTTTTCGGCCTTGCCCTGGTTCGACCCGGCGAGCGGCCAGTTCCGCGGCTATCGTGCGAGCGCGCGGCGACCGTCGCGGAACGAAATACCCTATGGGCACCCGGCATCGAGCGATGCCGGCGATTCGATCCGCCAGCTCATCCACGAATTGCGGAGCCCGCTCAATGCGATCTCGGGCTTTGGGCAGATCATTTCGGGTCAGATGTTCGGGCCTGTCAGCCAGTCCTATCGCACGATGGCCGAAACGATCGTCGCCGACGCCGCGGCGATCCAGGCGATCATCGACGACCTCGACACCGCGACGAAGGACGATGCGAAGCTGGTGGAGGACATGCCTTCCGACGTCTCCGACCTTGGCGTCATCATGGCCCAGGTCGAGGGCGATCTGGCCGAACTGGTGGAGGACCAGCAGATCGACCTGACGATCGCCCGGGTGGGTGGTCCGTTCCGCGCCGTCGCGAGCGAAACCGATGCCCGACGGATGATTGGCCGGTTGCTGACCGCTCTGGTCGACATTTGCGAGCCCGGCGGGGCGCTGGTCGGCCAGCTGGTTACCGAAAATGCGCACGACGACATGCTGCAATTGCGCATCGTCCGTCCCGCGGCGATTCGCTTCGCCAGCGCTGCGGATCTGCTCGATCCGGGCTACAGCCCCGACGGCGAGGCGCCGGGGGCCGCGGTGCTCAGCCTCGGTTTTTCGTTGCGGCTCGTCGACAGGCTGGCGCGCGGGGCGGGCGGTCGGCTCGATATCGGGCATAACGCCTTGACCTTGCACTTGCGCTCGGCCAACCCGAAGGCCGATGCCGACCGGGAGGTCCGGCAGGGCGACTAGGGCCGTGAAGGGGGATGGCGTGCAGGCGGCGGGCAATCTGTTCGACTTTCCCGCGGCAGCGGACTGGATCCGCCTGTCCGACGGCGAGGCGCCGCGTTTTTGGGTGACGGTCGACACCGAAGAGGATTTCGACTGGTCGGCGCCGTTCACGCGCGATGGCTTTCGTCTCGATTCGGTCCCTGCGCTTGCAGCATGCCAAGCCTATTTCGAAAAAGCGGCCGTCCGTCCGATCTATCTGGTCGACTGGCCGATCGTCGCCGACGATCGCGCCCACGCCATTCTGGGTGATGCGCAGGCCGGCGGCCGCTGCGACGTGGGTGCGCAGCTCCACCCGTGGGTGACGCCGCCTCACGAGGAGGCCGTGAACGACCGCAACAGCTACACCGGTAATCTGCCGATCGCGTTGCAGCACGCGAAGATGACGGCGCTGCGCGACGCGATCCGCGATCGTTTCGGGTCGGCGCCAACCGTCTATCGCGCCGGACGCTATGGCCTCGGCCCGCAAAGCGCAGCGATGCTCGCCGAACTCGGCTTTCGGTGCGATACATCGGTACGCTCGGGGTTCGACTATCGCGCCGGGCACGGCCCCGACTATCGCGCCGCCCCGCTCTATCCCTGGCGCGTGTCGACCGCCGCCGGCAATTTGCTCGAAATGCCCGTCACCACGGTATTCGGGGGGCTGCTCGGGCAGGCGGGGCAGGGGCTATACCATCGCCTGACGCGCGAGGGGACGCGCGCCCGTGCTCTGCTCGCGCGGCTTGGGCTTGTCGAGCGCATCGCGCTGACTCCCGAAGGCATCCCCGCCGAGCGGGCTCGCCGGGCGATCGATATCGCGGTCGACATGCGGCTTCCCGTGCTGAACTTTTCCTTTCATTCGCCGTCGCTACGACCGGGTAACACGCCCTATGTACGCAGCGCGGCCGACCTGGACCGCTTCTATCGCTGGTGGGATGTCGTGCTCGATCATCTGGCGCGGCGCGGAGTGCGACCGACCGACGCGGCGGCCGTTGTCGCGCTGGCCGATCGCTGAACCTCCTTGCCAATAGGGCGCCCGCTCCGCTATCGCCGCCCGACCCCTAGGGGGCCTGTAGCTCAATGGTTAGAGCTGGCCGCTCATAACGGCTAGGTTGCGGGTTCGAGTCCTGCCGGGCCCACCATTTTCCTTGCCAACATCGCTGTAAATTGGTCCAGAGGCCCAAGCGGGAAAACCGAAGGAGAGGGGACATGGCGAAGACGCGCGCAATTCTGCTGGGAGGACTGGCGATCGTCGCGGTTGCCGCGGGCGCGGTTGCGGTCCAGACCGCGACCTTTGCTCCCCGCGATGTCGCGGACGGCAGCGACGTCACGCTCGCTGCCGCGCCGGCCTATAGCCTGGACGATGCGGTCCGGCATCTGAGCGCGGCGGCGCAAATTCCGACGATTTCGCATCAGGATGCGACTGACAATCAGCTCGCCGAGTGGGACCGGCTGCACGCGTGGCTGGCCGCGACCTATCCGGCCGCGCACAAGGCGATGACGCATACGATATTGCCGAACCGCACGCTCCTCTATCATTGGGCGGGGAGCGACGCGACGCTCGCACCGATCATCGTGATGGCGCATCAGGACGTCGTTCCGGTCACCGAGGGAACCGAAGGCGACTGGAAATATCCGCCCTTTTCGGGGCAGATCGCCGAAAATGCTGTGTGGGGTCGCGGTACCGTCGACGACAAGGGATCGCTGGTCGGCCTGTTCGAGGCGCTGGAGGCATTGGCAAATGCGGGCTTCCAGCCCAGGCGCGGCATCTATCTGGTGTCGGGCCATGACGAGGAGGCGGGCGGATCGGGCGCCATTGCCGCCGCCGCCAGGCTGAAGGCCGATGGCGTAAAGGCGATTTTCGCGATCGACGAAGGCAGCCTGGTTCTGACCGATACGCCCGTCATCGATGGTCCCGCGATCATGATCGGGATCGGCGAAAAGGGGTATGGCACGCTGAAGGTGACGGCGACCGCGCCCGGGGGTCACAGTTCGATGCCGCCCGCCGAAACCGGCGTGACCACGCTGGCAAAGGCGGTGCTCGCGATCGCCGATAATCCGTTCCCGCTGGAGATCCGCGGTCCGGGTGCCTCGATGCTCGAGGCGCTGGCAGCCAAGAAAGGTGGTACGACCAAGATGGCGGTCGCCAATCGCTGGCTTTTCGCGCCATTGCTCAAGCGCCAGATCGCGGCGTCGCCCTCGACCGCGGCCGCTTTCCATACGACCATCGCGCCGACGATGCTGGAGGGCAGCCCAAAGGAAAACGTCCTGCCGCAATCGGCAAACGCGCTGATCAACTATCGGATCGCACCGTGGAACAGCTCGGCCGACGTCCTGGCTCGAGCGCGGGACGCGGTGGGCGATCTGAAAGTCGAGCTGTCGTGGGTCAAGCCGCCGCGCGAGCCCTCGCGCATTTCGTCGACCAGCTCCGATGGCTGGAAGTGGATCGCCGCCGCAGCGCGTGCCGATGCCCCCGGCGCGACGCTGACTCCCACGCTCGTCGTCGCGGGTACCGACAGTCGCAGCATGGAGCCGGTGTCGAAAGACGTTTACCGGTTCATGCCGATGCACCTGTCGCTCAAGGAAGCCGGCATGATCCACGGAACCAACGAGCATATGGCGGTCGACAGCTTCAAGCGGATGATCGATTTCTACGCGCGGCTGATCCGCACCTCAACACAATAGCGTTGTCGTCCCAAAGCGGGGATAGACTTCGCGCGCCAGACTGATAAAGGCGCGCGCAGGGTCGGGGAGTAGCGCAGCCCGGTAGCGCGCCTGCTTTGGGAGCAGGATGTCGCAGGTTCGAATCCTGTCTCCCCGACCAATTTCGCCTGTCCCGATATGGGACAGGCTTAACTCCCCGCTAAGCAATTGCGATTATTGGGTTCGGCAAAGGGACCAAGGCGATTGCAGCGATGGCGGGGACTGGCTGGAAAAACTGGCTTTGGGCGTTGGGCCTGTTGGTTGCGCTGTTCTGCGGTGCGGCTCCGGCTCACGCGGCCAACTGCTATTATGCAACGGCGCAGGGTGCCACCGGTCCGGCCGATTGGCAGACTTATTGCTGGCTGGACCTGTCGGCCTATAACGACGCGACCGCGCGCTCTTCGGCTGGGCAGGGCTTTTCCTTCACCTTGACCGACGGCACGGTAATGAGCTTTCAGTTGAAGGTGTCTGGAGCCACGGCGACGTCCGCGGCGGCGCCGTCCTGGTCGGGCGCCGCGGTCGGCAACACGGCCTTCACCGGTATCGCAGGACGTCCGGTCCTCTATCAGACCGCTGGCGGCACCACGACGGTCACTATCAGCAGCATCACGCTGACGCCGCCGACGTCGGGAACGATCAGCCAATACATGTTCGTCGGGGCCGATGGTGAATCGTCGAACGGCGGAGAAAGCCTGAGGTTTCAGACCAACGGCGGCGGCTGGCAGATCCTCGATACGGTGGGACCCGTGAGCGGATCGACGTACCCGACGGTTTCGGGCGCCGGAACGACGAGCTTTACCGAAACCGGGGTCAACGGGACGGTTGGGGCCTATATCGTCGGCTCGACCTCTCCGACTCAGGTTACGACGACGCTGGTCGGTAGCGGCCTTCAGGGCGCGATGTTCGCGGTGCGCTTCGCATCGATCCGACTGACCACTCAAATTGCGCCCACCCGGGTCTCGGCGGCCGACCAGTTCGCCTTTTCGATCCGGTCGACGGGTACGGGAACCGCACTTGCCACGGGCGCCACGAGCGGAACAGGCAACGGTCCCTTCACCGCAGCCGCGCTGTCAAGTTCGGCGGCTTTGCCGCTGACGCTCGTGCAGTCGATGGCGAGCGGCAGCGGCAACAGCCTGGCGCATTATCGCTCGGTGCTGAGTTGCTCCAACGGCAACAGCGGGTCCGGCACGCCGCTTCCCACCGGCGTCGTCACGTCCTCCTATAGTTTCGGCGCGCTGCAATTCGGCGATGCGGTCAGCTGTACCTTCACCGAAACACCCTTTCCCCATCTGCAACTTGTGAAGGCGCTCGCGGCGTCGGGGCGGCAATTTGCCGGCGATCAGTTCACGGTCCAGATCGATCAGGGCGGGACAGTGGTGGCGACGGCAACGACCACGGGAACCGGGGCGGCGGTCGCGAACGGATCGACCGGACAGGTTCAGCTTGCAGCGGGAGAGACCTTCAACCTCGGCGAAGCGGCGGCGGGCACGACGCTCCTCGATCAATACACCGCCACCATGGCCTGCACGAACGCATCCGGGTCTTCGACGGTTCTGCCAACGATCCCCGGTGGCGGCGTGACGCCGCAGATGGGCGACGTCATCACCTGTACGATCACCAACAGCAAACGGGGTCCCAATGCTGCGCTGACGATCGTCAAGACATCGGCTCTCGTGTCGGATCCAGTGAATGGCGCCAGCAATCCCAAGGCGATTCCCGGTGCCATCGTGCGATACAGCTTTGCGGTGCAGAACAGTGGCCCGACGGCCGTCGACAACAATAGCGTGCTGATCGTCGACACGCTGCCGGCGGGGATCGTGGTAGGCAGCGCCGCGACGCCGATCTTTGTGCAGGGTACGCCGACGAGCGCGCTGACCTTTAACAGCGGCACCGACATCCGCTACTCGAACGCAGCGACGCGTCCGACCAGCTTTTCGGGTTGCAGCTACACCCCGGTAGCCGCTTATGACCCCGCGATACGCCATATTTGCCTGCGCCCGCGCGGCGCCATGGCCGGATCGACGGGAACGCCGACGAATTTCGTCCTCAGCTTTCAGGCAAGGATCGACTGACGGTCCGCGCAGCCGTGCCGGCCCCGCGACCGGTCGAGGAACATCGGCCATCCTGGCTCGTTGGTTGGACAGGTGGCGGTGCCACCCTGTGTCGCCGCCCTCATCCAGCAAAGGAGAAGGACCCATGACCGACACACTCGACAGACCGCAAACGCACCGCCTGATCGCGTCCGACAAAGTCGAAGGGACCGCAGTCTATAACCCCGAAAATGAAAAACTGGGCACCATCGTCAACATCATGATCGAAAAGCGCTCGGGCAAAAGCGAATATGCCGTGCTCGAATTCGGGGGTCTGTTCGGCCTCGGCAGCGATCATTACCCGATCCCTTGGGACATGCTGACCTATGACGTCGACAAGGGCGGATATGTCGTCAATCTGACGAAAGCGCAGATCGAGGGTGCGCCGCGTTACGAGCGCGAGAAAACGCCCGAATATACCGATGATTATGGCCGGACGATCTATGGCTATTACGGCCTCAGCTATCCGATGCTTTGATCATGGCGCGGCCAGATACACAGCCGGATAATCATACGGACCACCGCGCGCGCGATGTTCGCGGCGGGGAGATCATCCTGACGTCGCGGGCGCGCCGGCTCGTCTTCCTCGGCGGGCTTGTAGCCTTCGCGATTCTGGCGCTGCTCGCCGCGATCCTCGCGCCGCATTGACGTACCGTACAGGACCAAAGAAAAAGGCGGCCTTTCCGAAGAAAGGCCGCCTCTTTTTCGGTTCGGTCAATGCCCCGAAGGGCCGTGACTTACTTCGTTTCTTCAGCCGGAGCGGCAGCGGCATCGGCCGGAGCAGCAGCGTCAGCAGCCGGAGCAGCGTCGGTCGCAGCAGCGTCAGCGGCGGTCGCAGCAGCTTCCGCACCTTCGGCAGCAGCGTCGGCGCCGGCAGCAGCAGCGTCGGCACCAGCTTCCATGGTCGCGTCAGCGGCCGGAGCTTCGGTGGTGGTGGCTTCGTCAGCAGCCTTTTCACCGCAAGCGGCGAGGGCGAACATGCTGGCAGCAACGGCGATAGCAGCAAACTTCTTCATGATGTGTGGGCTCCCTAAAATGCCTTTCCGCGCTTGGGAAATTTCCCGCGGCGCGAGCGGCGGGATTTAGACGTTCCGCGTGAATCGTCAACAAAAATAATTGAGATGTCACGCGAGCGCGCAAAACGGCGTCTTCCGGTTAAGCGCTATGGTAACTCGCTGTCGGAGCTGTTCGCGAGAATCGCCAGCGTCGCGCTCCAGACCACGACATTCTGACGCAATTGCGCGGGATCGATCTTGTCGAGCGTGTCGTCCGGGGTATGGTGAATGTCGAAATAGCGCGTTCCATCCTGCCCCAGGTCGACCGCCGGGACACCCGCCTGAATCAATGCCCCGACATCGGCGCCGCCATGCGCCTCGTCGCGGCCCGTTGCGACCCCGAAAGGTGCGACCGCGGCCCCGATCCGCTTTTCAAGGTCGGCTGCGCTTTCGGGCAGCTTGAATTCGACACGCCAGATGCGGTCGGCGCCAAAGTCCGATTCCATTGCAACGGCGTGCGCTTCCTTGCCATGCGCATCGAAATAGGCCTGCCCGCCGAAAACGCCCACCTCTTCGGCGCCGGCCCAGAGCAGGCGGATGGAGCGACGCGGCCGCCCGGCCTCCATCACATGCTTGGCGGCCGCGGTGATGATTCCGCAGCCCGACGCGTCGTCGATTGCCCCCGTGCCGAGGTCCCAGCTATCTAGGTGGCATGCGACGATCACCGGGCTCGCACCCGGATCGCTGCCCGGGACCTCCGCTATGACGTTGCCGGATGCCTGCTCGCCTATCGACTTGGGGGTCAGGAGAAGTTTCATCGTGAGCGGACGAGCGCTGCGCTGGCGCTGCCGAACAAGCTGGTCGGCATCGGGGTTCGAGATCGCGCCGGCCGGAATCGGATTCACGCCCGCTTCGAAATTCGTCACCCCGGCGTGCGGGTTGCGATGGCCGTCGGTGCCGATCGAGCGGATGACGATTGCGGCGGCACCTTTTTTCGCCGCAACATTCGGCCCGACGAAGCGTCCCCGGCCATAGAAGCCATAGCCGCTGCCGTCCTGCGTCGGTTTCATCTGGTTGTCGATAAAGACGATCTTGCCCTTCACCGCTGCGTCGGGGGCCGCGGCGAGGGCGTCGAAGCTCGCGAAATAGGCGACTTCGCCCTCCAGTCCCTCGGGACCGGTCGAGCCGCTGTTGCCGAGCGCGGTGATCGCCAGTTTTTGCGGCACGAACGGACCGGTCAGCCACGCCATTTCCTCGCCGCGCTGCCACACCGGCATAGTATAGGATTCCTCGCGGACTTTCGCGAACCCCATAGCCTTCAGTTTGGCGACCGCCCATTTGCGGGCGGCGGCTTCGCGCTCGGTTCCGGCGGGGCGCGGTCCAATCTCGGTCGTCAGCCCTTCGGCAATTTCCCACGCGGGGTCGGCACCCTTTTGGGCAAGGTCCACCGCGGTCGGAGCCTGATAGGCCAGGGCGCCGGTAGCAGTGAGGGCGGCGGCCGCGAGGCCGGCGAAGCGGGCAGGAGCATAGATGTTTCTCATGGCCGCAGTCCTAGCGAGAACGGCGCATGGGGAGCAAGCGTCGATTGCCAAGTGCGCGCCCATTCGCTAACCGGCGCTCGATTCAACTTCTCCCCGCCGCCGCCCGCCAGAGGGCGCGGCTTCACCCGGATTTCGGAGCATTTCGATGGCGGCCCAATATAGTTTCGTGATGAAGGGTCTCTCCAAGACCTATCCCGGCGCGCAGAAGCCGGTGCTGAACAACATCAGCCTGCAATTCTACCCCGACGCGAAGATCGGCATCGTCGGCCCGAACGGTACGGGTAAATCGACGCTGATGAAGATCATGGCGGGCATCGACAAGGATTTCACCGGCGAAGCCTGGCCGGGCGAGGGGATTACTGTGGGCTATCTGCCGCAGGAGCCAGAGCTCGATCCGACCAAGACGGTAAAGGAAAATGTCATGGACGGCGTGCGCGACGTCGCGGACATGATGGACCGGTTCAACGAGATCAGCGCGCTGATGGCCGACCCGCCCGAGGATGCCGATTTCGACGCCCTGATGGCGGAGATGGGCGAGCTTCAGGAAAAAATCGATGCGGTCGACGGCTGGACGCTCGACAACCAACTCGAAATAGCGATGGAAGCGCTGCGCTGCCCGCCCGGCGACTGGAGCGTCGAGAACCTGTCGGGCGGCGAAAAGCGTCGCATCGCGCTCACCCGCCTGCTTCTTGAAAAGCCGTCGATCCTGCTGCTCGACGAGCCGACCAACCACCTCGACGCCGAAAGCGTCGCTTGGCTCGAAAAGCATCTCGTCGACTATCCGGGTAACGTCATCCTCGTCACCCACGATCGCTACTTCCTCGACAATGTCGTGAACTGGATCCTGGAACTCGATCGCAGCCGCTACTTCGTATATGAGGGCAATTATTCGACCTATCTGGAAAAGAAGGGCAAGCGGCTCGAACAGGAAGCGCGCGAGGACGCCGGCCGCCAAAAAGCGATCAAGGACGAGCTTGAGTGGATCCGGCAGTCGCCGAAAGCGCGTCAGGCGAAATCGAAGGCACGCATCAAGAGCTTCGACCAGCTCGTCGAGGCGCAGGAAAGCCGCGCCCCCGGCAAGGCGCAGATCGTCATCCAGGTTCCCGAACGCCTTGGCGGCAAGGTGATCGAGGTCGAGAATGTCTCGAAGGCCTATGGCGACAAGCTGCTGTTCGAGGACCTGTCCTTTACCCTGCCGCCGGGCGGCATTGTCGGGGTGATCGGTCCGAACGGCGCGGGGAAGTCGACGCTGTTCCGCCTGCTGACCGGGCAGGAGCAGCCCGACGAGGGTTCGATCGCCCTGGGCGATACGGTGCGCCTGGGATATGTCGACCAGAGCCGCGACGCGCTCGACCCCAACAAGAATGTCTGGGAGGAAATCTCTGGCGGCCACGACATGATGACCGTTGGCAAGCACGAGATGCAGACGCGCGCTTATGTCGGCGCGTTCAACTTCAAGGGCGTCGACCAGCAGAAGAAGGTTGGCATGTTGTCGGGCGGCGAGCGCAACCGCGTCCATATGGCGAAGATGCTGAAAGCCGGCGGCAACGTTCTCCTGCTCGACGAGCCCACCAACGACCTCGATACCGAAACGCTGGCGGCGCTCGAGGAGGCGCTGGAGAATTTCGCAGGCTGCGCCGTGGTGATCAGCCACGACCGCTTCTTCCTCGACCGGCTTGCGACGCACATCCTGGCGTTCGAAGGCGACAGCCACGTCGAATGGTTCGAAGGCAATTTCGAAGCCTATGAGGAGGACAAGATCCGCCGCCTCGGCGACGAGGCGACGCGTCCGCACCGCACCTCCTATAAAAAGCTCACCCGGTAACCCCGATGAGCGAGGGGAACGGCGCGCCGCCGACCGAGCAGCCGGTTTCGTCGAGCGCGCTCCGCCTGGATGCGGAGGCGCTCAACGACTTCATGGCCGACGCCTTTCCCAATTCGGCGCCGGGATCGCGCGGGCGCGTCGTATCGGTCGAACCGGGCCGCCTCGTCGCCAGGCAGGAGCCCGCCGAGACCATGTTACGGCCCGGCGGCCTGATTTCGGGGCCGACCCAGATGGGGCTAGCCGACATGGCGGCCTATGCGCTCGTCCTCGCACATATCGGGCCGGTCGCGATGGCGGTCACGAGTGCGCTCAATTATCAGTTCCTGCGCCCGTGCCTGCCCGAACCGCTCAATGCAGAGGCTACGCTGCTACGACTTGGCAAGCGGCTCGCGGTGATGGACGTGCGACTTTATACCGACGATGCGAGCCGTCCCGTCGGGCAGGCAAACGTCACTTACGCCATCCCGTAACCGGTCAGGGGACCGCCACCGCCGGCGGCTTGCCCTTTTGCGGCATCATCCGCCGGGCGAGGCCGTGATAGAGACGCGTCGGGCAAACTTGCGCGCTCGTCCAGTCGGCGATGAGGGCGGTCAGGAACAGGGGCAAGATAACGCCGCGCGCCGCGGTCGCCTCGATCAGAATGATGACGGCGGTCAGCGGTGCCCGGACGACGCCGACGAAATAGGCGACCATGCCCATCATAACCACCGCTCCGACCGGGCTTTCCGGAAAAATCGGGGTCAGCAGGTTGCCGAAGCCCGCGCCGACCGCGAGCGAGGGCGCAAAGATGCCGCCCGGTGCGCCGCTGAGTGTCGAGGCGAGGGCGGCGGCGAATTTCGCGGGGAAGAACCACAGCTTGCCGTGATTGCCTTCGACCAGGAATTTGGTCACGTCATAGCCCGTGCCCCATGTGGCACCCTTGGTCAGCACTCCGACCACCGCGACGACGAGACCGCAGCCGGCGGCAAAGAGGATCGGCCGCTTGGCGACCCGGCGTGCCCAGTCGGCGGTCTTGTCGCTCGCGGCGAGAACGATACGGGCGAACAATCCGCCCGCGAGCCCGCCACCAAGACCCGCAATCGGCGCGATGAGCAGCGTGTCGCTGACCGGCA
Source organism: uncultured Sphingopyxis sp. (assembly GCA_964607625.1). Lineage (GTDB taxonomy): Bacteria > Pseudomonadota > Alphaproteobacteria > Sphingomonadales > Sphingomonadaceae > Sphingopyxis. The sequence continues at coordinate 14,924 of CAZSMB010000009.1, forward strand.
GCGTGTCGCGCATGACGCCGAAATAGACATAGTCGCCGGCCAGCGCGAGGCTGACGAGGCCCGAGATCATCACGGCCCCCATCGTCAGAACCGCGACGCGCTGTTCATAGGCAGAAGCCAGCTCTTCGATCGCAAAGGCGATCCCGGCAAGCGGCGTGTTGAACGCCGCCGCGACCCCCGCCGCGCCCCCCGCGATATAGACGCCGGCGGTGATCCGGACCTTGAGCAGGCGATGTATGGCGACCATGATCGCCGCGCTTACCTGTACCGTCGGCCCCTCGCGACCGACCGACCCGCCGACCGCCAGCGTCGTCAGCGTCAGTCCGAGTTTGGCAAAGGCGGTGCGCAGCGACACCAGCGGACCATTCGATTCCTGTTCGGGCCGGCGCCCCGCCGCGATGATCTGCGGAATGCCCGAGCCGCGCGATTCGGGCGAAAAGCGGTTGGCGGCCCAGACAACGAAGGCGAAGCCGGCCGGTGTGAGGAGGATCGGCAGCCACCAGACCTGATGCGCGATATGGAAGATCAGCTTTTGCGCCTCGTCGCCCGCCTTGGCGAAAGCAAGCGCAACGAAGCCGAGCAAGAGCGCCCCGCCCACCATCGCGGCGCGGCGCCAGATGTCGACCACCTCGGTCCGCGCGCGGCGCTGCGCGCGCAGCTGCCACAGGCGCGCCCAGCGCGGCAGTTTCGGCTTGATCGGCATGCGCGCCCTGTGGACCGCACGGAGGCGGAGCGCAACCCCGCACGCGGCTAAAAGCTGTGGCTAACGCACCCTTTTGATGCGCAAGGGACCGCCCTCGACGCGCTCGGTCACGAAATTGGGGATGTCGGCGATCATATCCGACAATCGGCTGTAGCCATAGTTGCGGACGTCGAAGCTGGACCGGTTGCCCGCGATCTGTCCGACCTCTCCGAGCAGCGCGAAGCCGCTATCGTCGCGCTTGGCCGTCTTCCAGGCATTGCCCAGCAATTCGATCACGTCGGGGGCTATGGTCTTTTTGGCCGACGCTTTCCGGTCGGTTCCCGGGGCCTCGATCAGCGCGTCGACGTCGATAAAGCGCGTGCAGGCGCCTTGGAAGCCCTCCGGCGTCTTTGCGCTGCCAAAGCCGTAAACCGGGATGCCATCCTGTCGGACGCGCATGGCGAGCGGCATGAAGTCGCTGTCGCTCGACATGATCCCGAGCCCGTCGAGCCGGCCGCGATAGAGCAGGTCCATCGCATCGATCGTCAGCTTCATGTCTGTGGCGTTCTTGCCTTTGGTCAGGTCGAACTGCTGCTGCGGCTCTATCCCGAAGCGATGGAGCTGGTCGACCCATCCCTTCAGCGCGGGTTTGCGCCAATTGCCGTAGGCGCGGCGGATATTCACCGTTCCGAGTTCGGCAAGCGCTGTGAGCACCGGGTCAAGTCCCGTAGGCCGCGCATTGTCTGCGTCGATCAACAGGGCGACATTACCGTCAGCCATCGGGCATCTCCTTGGATAGCGGGGCAGCAAGGCTCAGTGCGACGATCGCAATCATGGCGGCCGCGAAGCCGGGAACCAGTTCATAGAGCGTTGCGCTCCATCCGGCCTGGATCCAGAGTATGACGACGAGAGCCCCGACGATCATCCCGGCCAGGGCTCCGTTCCGGTTCATCCGTGGCCACATCAGCGACAGCAGGATCACCGGGCCGAACGCGGCACCGAAGCCGGCCCAGGCATTGGAAACGAGGCTCAATACGCTGCCGTCGGGATTCTGCGCAAGGATCATCGCGACCGCTGCCACCGCGATCACCGAAAGGCGTCCTACCGTCACGATTTCGGTTTCGCCGGCATCGCGGCGCACGAAGAGGCGGTAGAAATCCTCGGTCAGCGACGATCCGGTCACCAGAAGCTGCGCCGAAATCGTGCTCATGATGGCCGCGAGGATGGCCGAAAGCAGGAAACCGAGCGCGAGTGGGTGAAGCAGGACCTGTCCCAGCAGGATGAACACGGTTTCGGGATCGTCGATCGGCGTCGCATGGGCGGCGAACCAGGCGCGCCCGACCAGTCCGACCGCAATCGCTCCGATCAGCGAAATCAGCATCCAGGACAGGCCGATGAACCGCGCGGTCGGGATGTCTTTCACCGACCGGATCGCCATGAAGCGCACGATGATGTGCGGTTGCCCGAAGTAGCCGAGACCCCACGCCGCGGCCGATATGACCGCGAGCAGGCTGGTGCCTCCGAACAGGCTCAGCATGTCGGGATCGATATCGCGCAGGATGTCGCAGATGCTTGCGCTCTGGCCGAAATGCGTCAGGGCGACCAGGGGAACGGCAATCAGTGCGATCATCATGATCGTGCCCTGAACGAAATCGGTCAGGCTGACCGCCAGGAACCCGCCGAGCACGACATAGGCGACCACCACCGATGCGGTTACCCAAAGCCCTGTCTGATAGGAGAGGCCAAAGGCGGATTCGAAGAGCTTGCCGCCCGCGACGAGGCCCGACGCGCTGTATACGGCAAAGAAGACGACGATCACCAGGCTGGCGACGACGCGCAGCACATGGCTGCGATCGGCGAAGCGATTGCCGAGGAATTCGGGAATGGTCAGCGCGCCGTATCGCTCGGTCTGTTCGCGCAGCCGCGGCGCGACGAGCACCCAGTTCGCCCATGCGCCCAGGAACAGCCCGATGCCGATCCAGCTTTCGGCAAGCCCCGAGACATAGATGGCGCCGGGAAGGCCCAGCATCAGCCACCCCGACATATCCGACGCGCCCGCCGCAAGCGCCGTCACCGCGGGGCCGAGACTCCGTCCGCTGAGCAGATATTCGCTGCTGTCGGAGGTCGATTTGCGCCAGGCATAAAGGCCGATGCCGAGCATCAGCGCAAAATAGGCGCCGATGGCGAATAGGGTCGCGTTGGTCATGACCGGAGGGTGTAGCGCGTTTCGAAACGAAAGAAAGGGAGGAGGGCGTTCAGGCCGGAGCGAACGTCCCCTTTCCTTCGTCGAGCACATGCAGAACACCGTCGCTGATCGCAAAGAAAGCGCCCCGCAGCTTCAGCGTTCCGCGCTTCTCGCGCTCCTGGATGCACGGAAAGGTCCGCAGATTGGCGAGGCTGACCTTGACCCCGGCCATCTCCATCGCGCGACCGGCATCGCGGTTGTCGATGTCCGTGTGGGCGGCGCGAACCTCTGTGCTCGCATCGTCGAGCAATGCGATCCAGTCGGCGATAAAGCCGCCGCGGCCAGGCTCTGCGCCCTCCATCGTCCGGTGCAGCGCGGCATGGCAACCGCCGCACAGGCCGTGGCCCATCACGACGATTTCCTCGACGTTCAGGAACTGCACCGCGAATTCGAGCGCCGCCGAGACGCCGTGGCGTCCGGGAGTCGTCTCGAACGGCGGAACGAGCGCGGCAACGTTTCGGACGACGAAAATCTCGCCCGGATTGGTGTCGAAAATCTGCGCGGGTTCGACGCGGCTGTCGGAGCAGGCGATGACCATCACCTTGGGCGATTGCCCTTCGGCGAGCTCGTCCCAACGTTCGCGTTGTTCCTTCCAGCCTGTCGCGCGAAAGCGGCGATAGCCATCGACCAGTTCTGCAAAGCGAGTCATGCCAGCCCTTTAGCAGAAGATGGATGGTTGAGAAGAGGCGCCCGCGCGCCTATGTGGTCGCCATGAACGCACCCGTCCAACCGCTTTCGCAGCCCTCGCAGCGCGCCCGCAAACCCGACTGGATTCGCGTGAAGGCGCCGACCAGCCCCGGCTATGCCGAGACGCGCAAGCTGATGCGCGATTTGAACCTCAACACCGTGTGCGAGGAAGCGGCGTGCCCCAACATCGGCGAATGCTGGACCAAGAAGCATGCGACGGTGATGATTCTTGGCGACACCTGCACGCGCGCCTGCGCCTTTTGCAACGTCAAGACCGGCATGCCGCGCGCCGTTGACCCGCTCGAGCCCGAGCATGTTGCTGTCGCGGCGGCGAAGATGGGGCTGACGCATATCGTCATCACATCGGTCGATCGCGACGACCTGCCCGATGGCGGCGCCCGCCAGTTCGTTCGCGTGATCGAGGCGCTGCGCCGCGAAACGCCGCAGACCACGATCGAGATCCTGACCCCCGATTTTCGCAACAAGCCGGAGGATGCCGTCGCCTCGATCGTCGACGCCCGTCCCGACGTCTACAACCACAATCTCGAAACGGTGCCGCGGCTCTATCCGACGATCCGCCCCGGCGCGCGCTACTATGCCTCGCTGCGCCTGCTCGAACAGGTAAAACGCCGGGATCCGTCGATCTTCACCAAGTCGGGCATCATGCTCGGCCTCGGTGAAGAGCGGATGGAAGTGCACCAGGTGATGGACGACATGCGCAGCGCCGACATCGACTTCATGACGATGGGCCAATATCTCCAGCCGACGCCGAAGCATACGAAGGTCATCGACTTCGTGACGCCGCAGGCGTTCGACGCCTATGCCCAGATTGCCCGGGCAAAGGGCTTCCTCCAGGTCGCCTCGTCGCCGCTGACGCGGTCGAGCTATCATGCCGGCGACGACTTCGCGGCGATGCGAGCGGCGCGCGAGGCGAAGCTCGCACGCGCGGCCGCCGACTGACCTTGCCACGGCATCACGAAACGCGCGAACTTCCGTACAGCGCGGACCAGATGTTCGCGCTTGTCACCGACATTGCGCGCTACCCCGATTTCCTGCCGTGGGTCGTCGCGCTGCGTGTCAGGAGCGACGACGAAACCGAGGCGTTGGCCGACATGATCGTCGGGTTCAAGGGCCTGCGCGAAAGCTTTTCGTGCCGGGTCGAGAAGCAAAAGCCGACGCGGGTCGACGTCCATTATATCGACGGACCGATGCGCCACCTCGACAATGAATGGCATTTCACACCAGTCGAAGGCGGCGGCTGCCGCGTCGACTTCATGGTCGATTTCTCGTTTCGCAACCGCCTGTTCGAAACGCTGGCGGGACAAATGTTCGACAAGGCGCTGCGCCGCATGATTGCGGCGTTCGAAGAGCGCGCGGCCGTGCTTTACGGGGCAGGCAACTCGGTATCTTCGGACGGGCGCAACGAATCTTTCTCGGGCTGAAGCAACTCGAGGGCGAACAGCGTGGCGGCGTGGCGGATTGCGGCGCGATCGTTCGACTCGAACTGGATACGCTGGGTGAAATAATCGTCCGGGTCCTGGCCGCGCAGCGCGCGGGCGAAGACCACCAGCCCGACGGGCTTTTTTTCCGATCCGCCGCCGGGGCCGGCGATCCCGGTAATCGCGACGGCGACGTCGGCGTCGCTTTTCGTCAGCGCGCCGGCCGCCATCGCCCACGCGGTCGCGAGTGCGACTTCGCCGAAGGTGTCGAGAATTTCGGTGCTGACGTCGAGCTGTGACTGCTTGGCCTCACGCGAATAGGTGATGAAGCCCGCCGAAAACACATCGCTGCTGCCCGGGATGTCGGTGAGCGCTGTGCATACCATGCCGCCGGTGCAGCTTTCGGCAATCGCGACGCGGCGTCCGGCGGCGCGATTCGCGGTCAGGGCTGCCGTGGCGGCGGCTTCACGCGCGGCAAGGCGCGATTCGAGGTCGGGGTGCAAACTCATGTCTCCGGAAGTTGTAACGTAGCGACGGCCTGGGCGGCGATGCCTTCGCGGCGACCGGTAAAACCCAACCGCTCGGTGGTTGTTGCCTTCACACTAATGCGTGCCACCGGAATCGCAAGGATTTCGGCGATGCGGCCGCGCATCCTGTCCCGATACGGGCCGATTTTGGGCGCTTCGGCGACCAGGGTGAGGTCGAGGTGATCGATACGACCTCCGGCATCGGCAACCCGCCGACCGGCGAATTCCAGGAAGCGCCACGACCCCGCGCCGCGCCACTCGGGATCGCTAGGCGGGAAATGCGTTCCGATGTCGCCGTCGGCAAGCGCACCGAGGATCGCATCGGTCAGGGCGTGGAGCGCGACGTCGGCGTCGCTATGGCCTTCAAGTCCATGACTATGCTCGATTTCCAGTCCGCCAAGCCACAGGGGCTTGCCCGCAACCAATCGATGAACGTCATATCCCATGCCGACCGCTGTGCGCATCATCGTCTCCGTTCGCAACAGGCCCGAAAGGATCGCGACGTCGGCCGCATAGGTCAGCTTATGGAGCCGTTCGTCCCCGTCGACCGCCGCTACCGGCCCGCCGAGTCGCCGCACGAGTTGGGCATCGTCGGTCGCCGCTTCGGCGGACGCGGCGGCGTGCGCACGGCGTAACGTGCCAAGCCGGAACGCCTGCGGCGTCTGCACGCGCGCCACACTGCTCCGGTCGACGATTTCACCGGCCTCTCGCCCATCCTGCCGTACCAGCGTATCGGGGACGGGCAGGGTCGGGATTGCGGCATCGCTGGTATCGAGCGCGCTCAGCAGCCGGTCGATTACCGCTGCCGACACGCCGGGCCTCGCGGCGTCGTGGATCAGGACGCGTGTTTCGTCGGGTCGGTCGGCAAGCGCGACGAGGGCGCTCGCCACCGATTGCTGGCGCTCGCTTCCGGGGCGTGCCGAAATCCAGTCCGATGGCAGCGGCGCGATGGCGGCCATGACGTCATCGGTCGCGACCAGCACGCCGCTTGCGATCGCGGGATGCGCCGCAAAGGCGTCGAGGCTCCATTGAAGCACCGGCTTGCCGCCCAGCGATGCAAGCTGCTTGGGCCCGCCAAGAGCGGCACGTGCACCGACGCCGCCGGCCAGCACGACGGCAACGGCCTGCAATGCGGAAGGGGGCGTGGAGTCGGTCATATCCCGCGCCGGGTAGCGCAGCATCGGCTTGCGGGAAAGCCATAGAGCGTGTAGGGCGCTGCTTAAATTTTAGGCAGTTTTGACGAAGGTTCCCCCCAATGGCGCCGCTTCGGCCCATCCAAATCGGCAATATCACGATCGCGGATCCGGTTATCCTTGCGCCGATGACCGGCGTCACCGACCGGCCCTTCCGGACGCTCGTCCGCCGTTATGGCTCGGGGCTCAACGTGACCGAAATGATCGCGAGCCAGGCCGCGATCCGCGAGACGCGCCAGTCGATCCAGAAGGCCGCATGGGACCCGGTCGAGGAGCCGGTGTCGATGCAGCTTGTCGGCTGCACGCCCTATGAAATGGGCGAGGCGGCGAAATTGAACGAGGATCGCGGCGCGGCGATCATCGATATCAATATGGGCTGTCCGGTCCGCAAGGTGACGAACGGCGATGCCGGCTCGGCCCTGATGCGCGACCCGACGCTCGCTGCGGCGCTGATCAAATCCTGCGTCGACGCCGTGTCGGTGCCGGTGACCGTCAAGATGCGGATGGGATGGGACCATGACAGCCTGAATGCCCCCGAACTCGCGCATATCGCAGAGGATCTGGGCGCGAAGCTGGTGACCGTGCACGGTCGCACCCGCAACCAGATGTACCGCGGGACGGCCGACTGGGCCTTCGTTCGCAACGTCAAGGACGCGGTGTCGATCCCGGTGATCGTGAACGGGGACATCTGTTCGAGCGACGACGCTCGGACCGCGCTCGACCAGAGCGGCGCCGACGGGGTGATGATCGGCCGCGGCGCCTATGGGCGCCCCTGGCTGCTTGGACAGGTCATGGCGGCCCTACGCGGCGAAGTCGAAAGGCCCGACCCGGGAATCGACGAACAATATGAAATTATCACAACGCACTACCGCGCGATGCTCGACCATTATGGTGAGATGACCGGCGTCAACATGGCGCGCAAGCATCTCGGTTGGTACGTCAAGGGACTGCCGGGTTCGGCCGAGTTTCGCAACAAGGTGAACCAGATCCCCGACAGCAAAGGCGTTCTCGACGCGCTCGAAGGCTTTTACGGTCCCTTCCTTAGCAGGGCCGCCGCGTGACCGCCCATACGTCGAGTATTCCGACGTTCGACCATGACGAGCTGATCCAGTCGCATCCGGTGGCCACGCTGTTGCTCGACCGTGGCGGGGTGGTGCTTTTCGTCAACGCTGCCGCCGAACAGCTTTGCAACGTCAGCCGGTCGGCGATGGTCGGGCGCGTCGTCTATGACGTCATCCGCATGGACCGCAGCTATCGCCAGCGACTGAACGATCCGTCGACCCCGGCGCTGTTCGCGCATCGCGCCGAAATCGCGGTCGGCGGGCGCAAAGCCATTTTCGTCGATATGCAGATGGTGCCCTATGGCCAGAACGGCCATCGCATTCTCGCGCTCGTTCCTTCGCAGAGCGAGGCCGAATTGCTCGGCGGCTCGCTCAGCCGCTCGGGGCGCGCGGCGGGCGCGGCCGCGTCGATGCTGGCGCACGAAATCAAGAATCCGCTCGCCGGGATCAAGGGCGCGGCCCAGTTGCTCGCGCGCAAGGTCGACACGGGCGGCGAGCGTTTCACGACGCTGATCTGCGCCGAGGTCGATCGCATCACCAACTTGATCGACCAGATGGAGCATTTTTCCCGCGGGCAACCGCTCGCCTGTTCGGCGATCAACCTCTATCCCCCGATCCACCAGGCGATGGAGGCGGTGCGCGCCCGGCAATTCGACAGCGTCCGCTTCGTCGAGGATTTCGACCCTTCGCTGCCCTTGGTGCTCGGCAACCATGACGCCATGGTCCAGATCCTGCTGAACCTGGTCACCAATGCGTGCGAGGCGCTCGGCGCGCATGACGACGGCACGGTTCGCGTGGCCACGGCCTATCGTCATGGGCTGTCGATCGACAACGGCGACGGGCGCGGGCGCATCGCGCTGCCGATCGAGTTGAGCGTCAGCGACAACGGCCCGGGCGTCCCCGCCGACATTCGCGGCGACCTGTTCGATCCCTTCGTGACGACGAAGCGCGAGGGCAGGGGGCTGGGCCTTGCCCTCGTCGCAAAGCTCGCTCGCGACATGGGCGGGACCGTCCAGCACATGCGCGACGGCGACTGGACGCGCTTCCGCGTCCATTTGCCCACGGCCGGACAAAGGGCGGCCGCGTCGTGACGGCCGACAAGACGATCCTACTGGTCGAGGACGACCCGGCCATCGCGCTGATCATCCGCGAGACATTATCGACCGAGTGCGGCCAGTTCGCGTCTGTCGGAAGCATTGCCGAGCGCAACGCCTGGCTCGCCGACCATCGCCCCGACCTGATCATCACCGATGTCGTGCTGCCCGACGGCGACGGCATCGATTCGCTTCCCGGCGTCGGGGTCGATCCGCTGACCCCGGTCATCGTCCTGTCGGCGCAGAACACGCTCGACACCGCGGTGCGCGCGACGGGGATCGGCAGCTATGATTATCTGCCCAAGCCTTTCGATCTCGACGAACTGACCGCCAGCGTGCGCGCGGCGCTCCAGCGGCGCACCCTGCCGAGCGCGGGGATCGATCCCGCGCCCGAAGACAGCCACGGGCTTGTCGGTCGCGCGCCCGCGATGCAGGCGGTCTACCGCACGATCGCGCGGCTCGCCACCAATGACCTTGCGGTGCTCATCCTGGGCGAATCGGGGACCGGCAAGGAAGTTGTCGCGCGCGCGATCCATGCGACGGGGCTCCGGCGCAGCGGACCATTCGTGGCGATCAACATGGCCGCCATCCCGCGTGAACTGATCGAAGCCGAATTGTTCGGGCATGAAAAGGGCGCCTTTACCGGCGCCACGAACCGCAGCGCCGGACGCTTCGAGCAGGCGGCGGGCGGCACGCTCTTCCTCGACGAGATCGGCGATATGCCGCTCGAGGCCCAGACGCGGCTGCTGCGCGTCCTGCAAAGCAACGAATATTCGACCGTTGGCGGCAGCCAGGCGCTGAAAGCCGACGTTCGCGTCGTTGCCGCGACCCACCGCGACATGCGTACCCTGGTCGCCGACGGGCGCTTCCGCGAGGACCTCTTCTATCGGCTCAACGTCATCCCGGTGACGTTGCCGCCGCTGCGCGACCGGCGCAGCGACATTCCGGCTCTCGTACGGCATTTCATCGATGCGGGGCGGCATTCGGGCCTGCCCGACCGCCAGTTCGCGCCGGCGGCGATGCAACTGCTCGAACGGCACGACTGGCCGGGCAATGTCCGCGAACTCGGCAACGTCGTCCAGCGCCTCGCGGTGCTCTCGCGCGATGCGGTGGTCGCCCCCCGCGACGTCGAGGCGGTGCTCCATGAAAACGGCGAGGGAGCTTCGCTTGCGGCGCCCGCCGACCTGATCGCCCGCGCGATCGACGACTGGGCGCGCGAAGAGCTTGCCCGCGGCGACAGCGACGGCGAAATCCACGCGCGGCTCGAGGCGATCGTCGAAACCGCGCTGCTTCGCCGTACCCTGCGCGAAGTGCGCGGCAACCAGCTCGATGCGGCGCGGCGGCTCGGCATCAATCGCAACACGCTGCGCAAGCGGCTCGGCCAGCTCGAAATCGATCCGTCGCAGCCCTGATTCAGGGTCACGCTCCATCACGGACCCCGCGTGGAGGTCCTTGCGACTGAGCGCGCGCAAATCCTGTTGAAGCGCATATTGTGTGTTTTCTATGCAACAGCTTTGTCGTATCGAAGCAACAATGGCGCAATCGGCTCCTTTGATTCCTCCCGATGATATCGACCGCCAGCCGTCGCGCGCATGGCGCTTCGCCGCGCCCGAATATTATACGCTCGCGCTGATGTTCAGCATCGGCATCGCGACCTATATCTTCGTCACCGGCGATGCGCAGAGCGAACGGTTGCTGACCCCGGCGCTCGTCGCGGCGATCATGATCGTCAATCTGGTGCCCGCGATGGCGCTGATCGTGCTGATCGGCAGCCGCATCGCGCGCAGCCGCGCCGAGCGGACGATGGGTGGCGGCAATGGCCGGCTGCACGTCCGACTCGTCGCGCTCTTTTCGCTGCTCGCGGCGGTGCCGACGTTGCTCGTCGTCATCTTCGCGTCGCTGTTGTTCCAATATGGCGTCGATTTCTGGTTCTCAGACCGCTCGCGCGGCATGTTCGAGAATGCCGCGAGCCTGGCCGAAGGCTATTATCAGGAAAATCAGCGCGAGGTGGGCGACAACACGGCGGTGATGGCCAAGGATCTGGGCGACAAGCTCGTGCAGGTTCCGATCGATAGCGACGAGTTCAAGAATTATTATTTGCAGCAAGTCGTCGTTCGGAACCTGAATGAATCGGCCATTGTGGAAATCGGCAACGATGGCGTCCTCCGTACCGCGGCGATGATCGATCCCGACGGACGCGACGCTAGGAGCCGTCTGTCCGAACAGGTCGTATCGCGGCTCGATGCGGGCGAGGACGTGGTCGTCGTGCGGCGATCCGACCGGATCGAGGCGACGACCCGGTTGCCGGGAACGAGCCGTGCCTATCTGTTCGCATCGCGCGATTTCAACGTGCCGGGCTTTCAGCAGTCGCAGCGCGCCAATACGGTGCTGGCCGATTACAACAGCCTGTTCGAACGCTCGCAGCAGTTGCAGGTTCGCTTCAACGGCGCCCTCTATCTCGGCTCGCTGTTGCTCCTTGCGCTGGCGGTCATTGCCGCGATCGTCGTCGCCGACCGGATCGTGCGTCCTCTGGGCACGCTGATCGGCGCCACCCGGACGGCGGCGGGGGGCGATTTGTCGGTGCGCGTGCCCTTGCCCGCGCGCGACGACGAAATCGCCGTCCTGACCAACGCCTTCAATCGCATGACCGAACAGTTGCAGGGCCAGACGAGCGCGCTAGTCAGCGCCAACAAGCAACTCGAAACACGGCGCAGCTTTATCGAGGCGGTGCTCAGCGGCGTCACCTCGGCCGTGGTGTCGGTCGGTCCCGACCGCCGGATACTGCTCGCGAACGCAGCGGCCGAGCGGCTGATCGGGAGCGAAGGTGAGAGCCTGACGGGTCGATCGCTCGTCGACGTCGCTCCCGAACTCGTCGCGGTGATCGACGGCGACGAGCATGAAGCGATCGTGCAACTCGCCCGGCGCGATGCCGAGCCCGCGACCCTCGCCGCGAAGGCGGTGGCACAGGGCGATGGTTTCGTGCTGAGCTTCGAGGACATCACGCAGCAATTGCTCGACCAGCGCCGCGCCGCCTGGTCCGATGTCGCGCGGCGCATCGCGCACGAGATCAAGAACCCGCTGACCCCGATCCAGCTCGCGGCGGAACGCTTGCAGCGCCGTTTCGGCGACAAGGTGCAGGGCGACGAAGCGACCTTCCGCAAGCTGACCGACACGGTCATTCGCCAAGTCCACGACATGCGCCGGATGGTCGACGAGTTTTCGAGCTTCGCGCGAATGCCGAAACCGACCTTCGGCGTCGAAGATGTCCGCGACATATTGAAGCAGGCGGTTTTCCTCTTCGAGGTAGCAAAGCCCGACATCCTGTTCAGCATCAAGGCGCCGAACGAGATCGAGCCGCTCGTCTGCGACCGCCGCCTGCTGTCCCAAGCCCTAACGAACATCGTCAAAAATGCCGTGGAAGCGATTGAGGAAAGGTCGAAAAAATCGGGCGATACGACGGGCGGCCATATCGCCGCATCGCTCGACATCGGCGCGCAGGGCGAGGTGCGGATTCAGGTCGTCGACGACGGCATCGGCCTTCCCGAGGCGCGCGATGCGATCGCCGAGCCCTATATGACGACGCGGCAGGGCGGGACGGGGCTGGGGCTCGCGATCGTGCTCAAGATCGTCGAACAACATTATGGCGAGCTGGAATTTACCGACAATCCGGCGGGGCAGGGGACATGCGTGACGCTGACCCTGCATCCCGAACGGCTCCGGCCGCTCGCCGGCAAGGGCGGGGAGGGCGAAGCAGGGCAGGCGGAATCGGTCCCGGGCCGCATCCGGAACCGGCAGGATAGAGAAGATCATGGCGCTTGATATTTTGATCGTCGACGACGAACGCGACATTTGCGACCTGGTGGCCGGGGTCATGGAGGACGAAGGCTATGAGGCGCGCACCGCGATGGACAGCGATGCGGCGCTTGACGCGATCCGCCAGCGCCGCCCGTCGCTCGCGCTCGTCGATGTCTGGCTCCAGGGGTCGCGGCTCGATGGTCTTGGCCTTGTGGAAGCGATCAAGGCGTTCGACCCGACGCTGCCGATCATCGTGATTTCGGGGCACGGCGGCCTGGACACCGCGGTCGCGGCGATCCGCCGCGGCGCCTTCGACTTCATCGAAAAGCCGTTCGAGGCGGAACGCCTCATCCATCTCGTTGCGCGCGCAACCGAGAATGAGCGGCTGAAATTCGAATATGAGCAATTGCGCGAAAGAGCTGGCCCCGCGGAGGAATTGACCGGCAACAGCAGCGCGATCAACAATGTCCGCGCGACATTGAAGCGCGTCGCCGGCACCGGAAGCCGCGTCCTCATCACCGGGGCGCCCGGGGTCGGCAAGGAAGTCGCGGCGCGCGTGCTGCATGGCTGGAGTGGACGGCAGACCGCGCCATTCCGGGTCATATCCTCGGCGCGCATGGATCCTGAAACGGTGGAAGCCGAATTGTTCGGCACCGAAAGCGACGATGGAGCGATCCGCGTCGGTTTGCTCGAACAGGCGCATGGCGGCACCCTGTTTCTCGACGAAGTCGCCGACATGCCGCTGACGACGCAGGGAAAGATATTGCGCGTGCTCACCGACCAGAGCTTCACGCGGGTCGGCGGCCGCACAATGATTCGCGTTGATGTCCGGATCATCTCGGGCTCGGCGCGCGACCTGACCGCCGAGATCGCCGAGGGGCGCTTCCGCGAGGATCTCTATTATCGCCTCAACGTCGTTCCCGTTCATATCCCGCCACTGCGCGAGCGGCGCGACGATATCGCGAGCCTTTGCGACCATTTCGTGCGCCGCTATGCCGCCGATCGCCGTGTTCCTCCGCCCGAAATGAGCGCCGAAGCGATGGCGTCCCTCCAGGCGCACGATTGGCCCGGCAACGTCCGCGAATTGCGGAACGTGATCGAGCGGGTGATGATCCTGGCGCCGAGCGATCGGCTGGCGCAGATCGATGCGGACATGCTCCCTTCGGAACTCGTGCGCGGCGGCACCGACATCCTGCCCGGATCGGAATCGATCACCGCCATTCCGCTCAAGGAAGCCCGGGAGAATTTCGAGCGCGAATATCTGCGCATCCAGATCAACCGCTTTTCGGGCAACATCTCGCGCACCGCGACCTTTATCGGAATGGAACGGTCGGCGCTGCACCGCAAGCTGAAGCTGTTGGGATTGACCGACAATCCTTCCGACGACGGGTGACGGCTTCGCACTGGACCTTGGGTCCACTTTGCCGCATATTGCATGTCGCCAAGATGAAACGGCGGTCCGATAAACGGACCCCCAGCGGCAACGCCGCCAAGAACAGGAGGCCAAAGTGTCCGATAAAAACCAGAATCTCCAGGATCTCTTCCTCAACGCCCTGCGCCGCAGCAAGACCCCCGTGACGATGTTCCTCGTCAAGGGTGTGAAGCTGCAGGGGATCATCACCTGGTTCGACAATTTCTCGCTGCTGCTCCGCCGCGACGGCCAGTCGCAGCTCGTTTACAAGCATGCGATTTCCACGATCATGCCGTCGCACGATTTCGACCTTGCCGCGCTCGGCGACGATGTGCGCGCGGCACCCGCCAGCAAGGGCAAGGCGTTGCAGGACGTCTTCCTCAACGCCGTCCGGCGGTCCGAGGAATCGGTGACGATGTTCCTCGTCAATGGCGTGATGCTCCAGGGCGATATCGTCGCCTTCGACCTTTTCTGCATGCTGCTCGAACGCGAACGGCAGGTCCAGCTTGTCTACAAGCATGCGATCTCGACGGTTCAGCCCAATGGTCCGGTCAATCTGGCCGACAATGGCGATGACGAGGCGGACGACGCCTGACGACCGGGATGGACGATAGCATCGGCGAGGTGGCGCGCGGTGCGCGCGCGATACTGATCGTGCCCGAGTGGCGCGGGCAGGGGCTTTCGCGCGATCTCGACGCGCGCGTCGGCGAAGCCACAGGGCTGGCGGTCGCGATCGGGATCGAGGTCGTTGCGGTGCATCCGCTGCGGCTGCGCCAGACGCGCGCCGCGACGCTGATCGGGGTCGGGCAGCTTGAGGCGATCAAGCCCGATGTTGCCGAAAGTGCCGCGCAGCTCGTCATCGTCGATGCGCCGCTGACCGCAATCCAACAGCGCAACCTGGAAACCGAACTGGGTGCGAAGGTGATCGACCGAACGGGCTTGATCCTTGAAATATTTGGAGAAAGAGCGGCCACGGCCGAAGGACGGCTGCAGGTGGAGCTCGCCCATCTCGACTATCAGGCGGGGCGGCTGGTGCGCAGCTGGACCCATCTGGAACGCCAGCGCGGCGGCTTCGGCTTTCTGGGCGGGCCGGGCGAGACCCAGATCGAGGCCGACCGCCGGATGATCCGCGACCGCATGGCGCGCATCCGCCGCCAGCTCGACGATGCGCGGCGAACCCGCCAATTGCAGCGCGCCAAGCGGCAAAGGGCGCCGTGGCCGGTGGTCGCGCTGGTCGGCTATACCAACGCCGGAAAATCGACGTTTTTCAATCGCCTGACCGGAAGTGCCGTCATGGCGGAAGACATGTTGTTCGCGACACTGGACCCGACGATGCGCGAAATCCGCCTGCCCGGCATCGACAAGGCGATCCTGTCGGACACGGTGGGGTTCGTATCCGACCTGCCGACCGAACTTGTCGCCGCCTTTCGCGCCACGCTGGAAGAGGTCACGACCGCCGACCTGATCGTCCATGTCCGCGACATCGTCCACCCGGACAGCGAGGCGCAATATGACGATGTCCGGACGATCCTGACCTCGCTGGGCGTCGTCGAGGGGGAAGGGGAGGACGGAGAACCGGCCCGCCCGATCCCGCAGATCGAGATATGGAACAAGATCGATACCGCCGACCCCGAACGCCGTGCCGCGATCCTGGACATGGCGGCGCGACGGCCTGACGTCGCGGTGATTTCGGCCGAAACCGGCGAAGGGGTCGAAGCGGCCCGGACGCTGATGGCGGCCGAACTCACGGCGCGCCACGAAACGCTGCGCATCGCGCTGCGCTTCGACCAGGGCGAAGCGATGGCGTGGCTCCACGCCCGCGGCGAAGTGCTTGCCGACGAGGCAGAGGAGGGCGGTCACAGGTTGACCGTGCGGCTCGACCCCGCCGACCGGGCGCGGTTCGAACGGCTGTGGCCCGACGCTAGTTTCGTTCCGCCCGCTTGACCGCCTGCCAGTGCGCCTCCTGGGCATCGAGCGACAGCCCCTCGAGGCTGCCGCCGGCGCGGTCTTCCATGGACGCGAAACGTCGCGCGAATTTCAGATTGGCATCGCGCAGCGCGCCTTCGGCATCGACGCCGAGCTTGCGCGCGTAGTTGACGACCGCGAACAACAGGTCGCCGACTTCCTCGTGGCGCGCCGTATCGCCGTCCGCATCGGCGACCTCGGCCAGCTCCTCGGCAATCTTGTCGCGCGGGCCTTCGGTGTCGGGCCAGTCGAAGCCGACGCGCGCGGCACGTCCCTGCAACTTCTGTGCGCGCAGCAGCGCCGGCAGCGACAGCGCGACACCCGACAAGGCGCCCCGAGGCCCTTCGGCGGCGCGCTCGTCGGCCTTGATCGATTCCCATTGCCGGCGCACGTCGTCGGTGCGGACGTCGCCGAAGATGTGCGGGTGGCGCCGCTCCATCTTGTCCGAAATCGCATTGGCGACATCGTCGAAACCGAAGAGGCGCTTGTCGGTAGCAATTTGCGCGTGAAAAACGACCTGAAGCAGCAGGTCGCCGAGTTCGTCGCAGATCGCTGCGGGGTCGCCGCCGGCGATTGCGTCGGCAACCTCGTAGGCTTCCTCGATCGTATAGGGTGCGATCGTGTCGAAATCCTGCGTCAGATCCCATTCGCAACCGCCGTCGGGATTGCGCAACCGGCGCATGATCGCGAGCAATCGGTCGATGGGGGATTGGGAGGAGCCGGAGCCGTCCGCAGACATATGATTATCCGATAATATATATTATGTTAAATAGAAGCCGGGACGCTTCTGCACGGCCCCCCTCACGCTACGGCTTGCCAGGTCCGGATCACCAGGAACAGCAGCGCGAAGATCGCGGCCCACGCGAGCCCCATCTTCAGCCAGTCCTTCATCGGCAATCGCCGGGCGACCAGCGCGCTCAATACCAGGGTGAACGCCATTGCGAACCAGAGGATGTCGGCGCCCGTGCCCATCGTCATAGCTGCACCTCCAGCCCGTCATACCCCGGCTCGACGCCCGGCGGCAATTCGCTGGCCAGATCGTCATAGTCCATCGTATTGTCCATATGCGTGATGATAGCATGCGGATGGCCGACCTTCGCAAGCGCCTCGAGCGTCATCGCCAGATGCGGATGCGTCGGATGCGGATAGCGGCGCAGCGCGTCGATAACGAAGAGATCGACGCCCTGGAAGAAATCGACCATTTCCTCCGTAAAACGAGAAAAGTCAGTGGCATAGCCAATCTTGTGCGCGCCGTCGCTGAAGACGAGTCCGGAGGCCTGGATCGGGCCGTGGGGCATGTCGATCGCCGAAACCTCGATCGGTCCGATCGATTGCTGGTCCTGCAGTTCGACGGGGTCGATCGACGCCGGATAGCCGGCATTGCCGGCGAAGGCGTAGGTAAAGCGCCATTTCAACGTCTCGATCACATGCTCGCGGGCATAGGCCGGCACCGGAGACCCGCGGCGCAGGTGCATGATCTGCCGCAAATCGTCGAGCCCATGACAATGATCGGCGTGTTCGTGCGTCCAGATGACCGCGTCGACTTCGCCGACCCCGGCGTCGAGCAATTGCAGCCGCATATCGGGACTGGTGTCGACAAGCAGCCGATAGCCGCCGAGCGAGACCAGGATCGACGCGCGGCTGCGCAGGTTGCGGGGGTTGTCCGGATCGCAGGCGCCCCAGTCGTTACCTATCCGCGGCACCCCCGACGAGGTGCCGCACCCGAGAATCCGTACCTTCATGCGACGCGTGACGTCATGGCTGCGCCTTGCTGAAAAGACGGTAGAAATTTTCGGACGTTGCGGCGCCAAGCGTGTCGCGGTCCTCGCCGCGCAAGTCGGCCAGAAAAGCCAGCGTGTCGGCCACGAACGCCGGTTCGCCAGTCTTGCCGCGGTGCGGAACGGGGGCGAGGAAGGGGGAATCGGTTTCGATCAGCAGCCGGTCCTGCGGCAACCACCGGGCGGTCGCCTGCAAATCGGCCGCGTTCTTGAACGTCACAATCCCCGAAATCGAGATATAGAGGCCGAGGTCGAGCGCCCGGCGCGCGAAATCGTCGCTCGCGGTGAAGCAGTGGATGACGCCCGGATAAGCCGCCTTCCCCATTTCCTCCCCGAGCAGCGCCAGCGTGTCGGCCTCTGCATCGCGCGTATGGACGATGATGGGCAGGCCGGTTTCCTGGGACGCGTGGATATGGCGCCGGAAACTGTCCTGCTGTCGCCGACGGTCGCTCTTGTCGTAATAATAGTCGAGCCCGGTTTCGCCGATGCCGACCACGCGCGGATGCGCGGCGCGGCGGACGAGCTTCGCGGTATCGACGTCGGGATGCTGGTCGGCGTCGTGCGGGTGGATGCCGACGCTCGCCCAGACGTCGCCGTTGGTTTCGGCGGCGGCGAGAACCTCGTCCCATTCGCTCTCGCGCGTGGCGATGTTGAGCATCGCGGTGACGCCGCGGGCGCGGGCGCGTTCGAGCACGTCGCCTTGTTGTTCGGCGAGCCCCTTGTAGTTGAGGTGACAATGCGAATCGACGAGCATCAGACTGATTTCCCACGCCTATCATCGCGATAAGCGAGTGACTTCGCTCCGCTCGCAACGATATTTGTCCCGAGGGCGATCATTCCCCTTCCCCTTCGCCCGCCGGAAGCTCGAGCCGGGGAAAGATCGGCACGGGCTGGCCGACGGCGAAGCCGCTGTCGGCGAGGTTCGCAAACCAGTCGGCGTCGGCGAGCGCCGCGAAATCGCGCGCGTCGGGCGCGACGCCCATCTGGTCGAGCAGCTTGTCCGCCGCGTCGGGTACGACCGGGCGGATCGCGATCGCAAGCGCGCGCACCGCCTGGAACAAGGTCATCAACACCGCGCGCATCCGATCGGGATCGGTCTTGCGAAGCGCCCATGGCGCCTGCGTATCGACATATTGGTTGCACGCGAAAACCGCGCGGATCCAGTCTTCGATCCCGACCGAGAAAGCGAGCTGCTCGAATTCGCGCGGCAGGCGCACACGCGCCATGTCCAGGACATCGCCGATCAGCGAAACATCATCCTGCGACGCCTGATAGTCGGCACTTAGTTCACCGCCCAAATTCTTGAAAATCATCGATAAGCTACGCTGCGCCAGATTGCCGAAGCTGTTGGCAAGATCGGCGTTGGCGGACCGGACGATCGCGTCGGCCGAATAGCTGCCGTCCTGACCGAAGCTGACTTCGCGCAGCAGATAATAGCGTAGCGCGTCGACCCCGAACTGCTCGGCGAGCGCCATCGGATCGACCACGTTACCGAGCGACTTCGACATTTTCTCGCCGCGGTTCAGAAGGAAGCCGTGGCCGAACACCTGTTTCGGCAGCGGCAGACCTGCACTCATCAGGAACGCCGGCCAGTAAACGGTATGGAAACGAACGATATCCTTACCTATCATATGGATGTCGGCGGGCCAGAAGCGCGCGAAATCGCTGTCCGCATCGGGGTAGCCCAACCCCGAAAGATAGGTGGTGAGCGCGTCGACCCAGACATACATCACATGGCCCGGCGAATCCGGCACCGGAACGCCCCAGTCGAAGCTGGTGCGCGACACGCTGAGATCCTTGAGCCCGCCCTCGACGAAGCGCAGCACTTCGTTGCGGCGGCTCTCGGGACGGATGAAATCGGGATTGTCGCGGTAGAGCGCGAGCAGCCGGTCCTGATAGGCCGACAGGCGGAAGAACCAGCTTTCCTCGACCGTCCATTCGACCGGCGTCCCCTGCGGCGAGAGTTTCGTTCCCCCTTCCCCCTCGACGAGTTCGTCTTCGTCGTAAAAGGCCTCGTCGCGGACCGAGTACCAGCCTTCGTAGCGGTCGAGATAGAGATCGCCCTTCGCCGCCATCGCGCGCCAGATCGCCTGCGAAGCGGCGTGGTGCGCGGGGTCGGAGGTGCGCATGAACCGGTCATAACTGATATTCAGCTTGCCATACATCTCCCGGAAATATCCCGACATTTCGTCGGCCAGGTCGATCGTCGCGCGTCCCTGGTCGCGCGCGGTCTGATACATTTTCAAGCCATGTTCGTCGGTCCCCGTGACCATGCGGACGTCGCGGCCGCGCGCGCGCTGAAAGCGGGCCATCGCGTCGGTCGCGATCGCTTCATAGGCGTGGCCGATGTGCGGGCGGCCATTGGGATAGCTGATCGCGGTGGTGATGTAGAAGGGGGTCTTATCCGTGGACATGCGCGCGCCTTAGCCGCTGGGGGCCGCGAGGGAAAGCGTCAGCGTGCGCGCGCCGCCTCGCGCGGGGCCAGTTCGGCAAGGCAGTTGCCGATTTCGAACCCGACCATCGCGCCGTCATAGGATCCGCGCACCGCATCGCGCACCGTACGCTGCACCCGGTCCCATTGCGCGAGCACCGGGGCGATGTCGGCCAGCGGACGATCGCGCGCGATTCGCGACAGCAGACCCGGCACGATATCGATCACGAGTTCGAGTTTCGCCCGGTTGCTCGTCCCGCCGACCTCTTTCGCGAGCGCTTCGCGAAGCCGGTTGTCGGGGTCGCCGCTGGTGGCGATCGCCAGCAACTTCTTTTCCATGACCGCGACATCGCTGTCGATCAGGGCCAGCGCCTTGCCGGGGACCCCGCCCGAAGCGGCGACGATGGCGCGCTGCTCGCCGACCTCCAGCATCGCGCGCAGATCGTGCAGCCACGCCGCCATGACGTCACGTTCAACGGGTTGAAAACGCAGCGTTCTGCACCGCGAGCGGATCGTCGGAAGCAGGCGTCCCGGCGAATGGCTGACGAGCAGGAACAGCGTTCTGGCGGGCGGTTCCTCGAGCGTCTTGAGCAGGGCGTTGGCGCCATCGGTCTCGAGGTCGTCGACCGCGTCGATGATCACCACGCGCCATTCGCCGAGCGACAGCGACAGGTGCAATTTGCGGATCATGCCGCGCACCTGGTCGATCGTGATATTGCGCGCCAGGTCCTTGCTCTTTTCCTTCACCTGTCGTTCGAGGCGGAGGATTTCGGGATGGTTGCCTGCCTCGACGAGCTTCGCCGCTACCGGATCGCCGGGGTCGTCGAGCGACAGGGCTTCCCCCTCCCCGCCGCGACCGTGCGTGACGAGGAAGCGCGCCGCGCGCGCCGCGAACGCCGCCTTGCCCATTCCCTGTGGACCGGCAAGCAGCCACGCATGGTGCAGGCGCCCGCCCTGCCACGCTTCGGCAAAGGCCTTTTCGGCGTCATGGTGCCCGATCATGGCAGCCATGCCGCCAGCTCGGCGAGAATCGCGGCGGTCACCGCGGCCGTGGGCGCGCCGGCATCGATCACGCGCCAGCGCGCGGGCTCGGCGGCGGCGATTTCGGCGAAGCGCGCGGCGAGGCGCGCCTGGTAATCGGCGGGCTTGCTCCCCATCCGGTCGGCCGCCGCGCCATCGCGCCGCGCGAGCCGCCGTGCCGCCTCGTCCGCGCCGACGGTGAGCAGGAAGGTGCGGTCGGGAAGCAGCCCCTGCGACCCGAAACCGTGCAGCGCCATGATGTCGGCATCGGTGATGCCGCCGCCGCCGCCCTGATAGGCGCGGCTGGAATCGACGAAGCGGTCGCACAGCACCCACGCGCCGCGAGCGAGCGCCGGGCGGATCGTTCGCGCGACATGGTCGGCGCGCGCGGCGGCAAAGAGCAGCGCCTCGCTGCGCGAATCCCAGCGGTCGGCCGTGCCCTCCATCAGCAGGGTCCGGATCGCTTCGGCGCCGGCGCTGCCGCCGGGTTCGCGGGTGGCGACGACTTCGACCCCGCGATCGGCCAGCGCGGCCGCGAGCGCGCCGATCTGCGTCGACTTGCCCGCCCCCTCCCCGCCTTCGAGGGTGATGAAGCGGCCCGTCACCATCCGGTGAGCCGATAGAAGCCGGTACGCGCGCGGTCCCACCAGCCATCGCTTTGTGCCACGGCGTTCGCGGCGAGCAGCGGCGTCACCTGCGGCGGCAGGCCGTCGGGGGTTACGACCAGTTCGGCGATGCGCGCATTGTGGGCAACCGGCGCGGCAATCGGGACCCGCGCGCGCATCGCCGCCCGATAGCCGCCGGTGAAGCCTTTCGGCACCGTCATCCGCACCGGGAGGGCCGCCTCGGCCGCCACCGTCGGGCGTTCGCCCTCGCCGACGTCGAGCCGCCCGACCGTTGCATGCTCCGGCACGATCTCGCGCCCTTCCCACGCGTCGAACCCCCATTGCATCAGCCGCGCCGCCTCTTCGCGCCGGGCCTTTTCGCTGTCCATCCCCGCGATGACGAGGATCAGCCGCCGTCCGCCGCGCTTCGCCGAGCCCAGGAAGCAATAGCCTGCCTCGCTGGTATGGCCGGTCTTCAGCCCGTCGGCGCCGTCGACCCGCCCCAGGATCGGATTGCGGTTGGGCTGGACGATCGGCGTCCCGTCGGGCGCGGTGCCATGCCGGAGCCGCGGAATCGAGAAATAGCGCGCATAGCCGCCGGGATGATCGCGGATCAGCCGGTCGGCGAGCGTGATCAGGTCGGCGGCGCTCACCTTGGTCACGCCGCCGTCGGGCCAGCCATTCGGGGTTCCGAACCGACTTGACGTCATACCAAGCATGGATGCCATCGCATTCATTCGCTTGACGAAAGCCTCTTCACTCCCATCGATCCCGACCGCCAGGACCGCGGCGGCGTCATTGCCCGAAACGGTGATCAGACCCTTCAGCAATTCATCGACCGACACTTTCTCGCCGGCGCGCAGGAACATCGTCGAGCCGCCGTTGCTGCCGTTCCATTTGTCATAGGTGCCTTGTTCGACCGTGAAGAGCTTGTCGCGCGACAATTTGCCGCTGTCGATCAGGTCGAGCACGATATAGGCGGTCATCACCTTTGCCATCGACGCCGGCGCGAACCGCTTGCCCGCGCCACGTTCGAACAGGATCGCCCCCGAATCGAGGTCCTTGAGCATCGCGATCGGGGCCCTGGTCGTATAGAGGGGCCGGCTGACCGTCGATGCGGACGCGCTCGCGCCGTTTGCCGTCGCCGCGGGCATCGCCGTCAGCAAGCCCGCCGTGACGGCCAGCGCCGCGCTGCCCTTCGCTATGATATCCCACCGCATGACCGGCGTTTAGAATGCCGGCCCCGCGATGGAAAGGGGTCAGGGTCGATTGCGGACGAGCGCGTCGCGAAAGCCGCCGGCCTTCGCCTTCGCCAGTGCGGCCTGCGCGTCGGCCTGGCTGGCGAACGGGCCCATCGTCACGCGCCAATATTTGCCCGCCTGCGCGACCGAACCGCCCAGCGCCCTGGCAGTTTCGGCGGCATTGGCCTTGTTGCCGAACATCGCGACCTGGACGGTGTAGCGACCCGACGCGGGAGCCGTCGCGGCTGGCGCGGCAGCCGTGGGTTTGGGGGCGGCCGAAGCGGTCGGCGGCGCCTTTTCCCCCTCGACAACGAACCGGTCGCTGCCCGGCTTTATACGCTCGGGCGGCGGCGCGGACTTGACGGGCGAGGCCGGCGCTTCGGCCGTCTTCGCCGGCGGGGCGTCGGGCGTTGCAGGCTTGGCGGTCGCCGGTGCCGGCTTTGCCACCCCGGCGGCGATCGCCGCGGGCGACGGCAGTCCGCTCAGCTTGCTGCGCAGGATCGCGAGCAGCGAGTCGGGGGTCGGCAGCCGTTCGGGCACCGGATCGCCCGCGCGAAGCTGCGCGCGCTCGGCCACGGGCGGATGGACCCGGCGTACGCGGACCCCGGTCGCCCCGCCCTTGAGCCCCAGCTGCGCGGCCGCAGCGGGCGTCAGGTCGATCAACCGGTCGGTCGCCATCGGCCCCCGGTCGTTGACGCGAACGAGGATGGTGCGCCCGGTATCGAGCGCGGTGACCTCGACATAGCTTGGCAGGGGCAGCGTCTTGTGCGCGGCGGCGATCGCCGCCGGATCGAAACGCTCGCCGTTGGCGGTCGCCTTGTCGCCCGTGCCCTCGCCGTAAACGGTCGCGTAGCCGACCTCGTCATAGTCCGAGATATCGGCGGGAGTATAGGTGGTGTCGCCAACCTTGTAGGGCTTGCCGATCGTCACCGGCGTATCAGGGACCAGCGTGTCGTCAGCGGTCGCCGGCGACGTTATCGGGGCGCTTGAGCGGGCGCCCCCCATCATGCCGCATCCCGACAACAGGGCCAGCCCGGCCACCGCGACACTCGTTCTACCGATCGATTTCATCCGCCAACACCCCCACGGACAGTGCGTAAAAATTGGAACAATTATAGTCCAATATCGCACGATAGTTACCGGTGAGCAAATAAGCGGTATTCCCGGGGCCATCGGGTTCGAGCAAGGTCGCCTGGATCGCCCCGTCGGGCCAGCGGCCGTTCAGCGGCTGGAATCCGTCGGCGCGCCACTCGGCCATCGAGCGCCAGCGGCTGTGCCGCTCGAACACGCGCGAACAGCGTGTCGGCACCAGCTTGTTCGCGAAACGGTTCCGGTCGAAGCCCGCCGGCACGCGCACCGGGATGCCCCACGGCTGCCCCGGACGCCAGCCGGCGTTGCGCAGATAGGCGCCGATCGATTCGACCGCATCGGCCTCGCTCGACCAGATGCGCGCGACACCGTCGCCGTCGCCATCCTCGGCGACGCGCAGATAGACCGAAGGCAGAAATTGCGGATAGCCAAAGGCTCCCGCCCAGCTGCCTTTCAGGACGCCGCGTGGCACGCCCTTTTCGACCATTTCCAGCGTCGCGAGGAATTCGGGCTCGAACAGGCTGCGCCGCCGCCCCTCATAGGCGAGCGTCGCGAGCGCTTCGGGAAGGTCGAATCCCCCGGTCACCGCGCCATAAGCGGTTTCATGCCCGAAGATCGCGATCATGATGCTCGGCGGAACCCCGGTGCGCGTCTCGATCCGCGACAGCAGCGGCAACAGCCGGTCGTGGACGCGGCGGCCGCCGTTGATCCGCGCCGCGTCGACATGCTTCGCCTTATAGGGCGCAAAGGGCGGGATCGGGGTGTTCGGATTGGGCGGACTGCCCAGATTGTCGCGGTCGAGCGCGACGACGCGGCTGTTATATTGCAGCCCCGCGGTCACCCGGTCGAACGTCGCGCGCGACACGCCGCGCGCCTGCGCCTTGGGCCACAGCGACTGCACATAGGCGTCGAACGAGGCATTGCCGCTTCCCTGTGCGTGGAGCGGCGCCGACGCGCTCAACATCCAGGCCGAGAGCATCGCCGCCCCCAGGCCCAAAACACGTCCGAATCTGAAAGGCTTCATCCACGTCATCCCTTCCCCATAGGCAAAGACTGACACAGATGCACCCGCCTTGAACAGGGGCGCCCGCGACGGCCCGAGTCAAAGCCGCGCCGGACCGAACCGGCGATGTTTGGACTTGCCGCGCGGCGCCCGCGCGCTATGGCGGCGCGCAGAGGACAGGTGGCCGAGTGGTTTAAGGCAGCGGTCTTGAAAACCGCCGTGGGTTCACGCTCACCGTGGGTTCGAATCCCACCCTGTCCGCCAGTCAGTTCGCATCGTGGAAGATGATCCCCAGTGTGAAGCGTTCGCCGCGGCGGACTTCGCTGACGCCGTGGCGCAGCTTGACGCGATAGGCGCCCCGGCTTCCTTGCCGCGGCGCTTCGTTGACCGCGAAGATCACTGCATCGCCCTGCCCCAGCGGGACCGCATGCACGCGCGACTGCATGCGCGGGCGCTGTTCGGTCAGGATGAATTCGCCGCCCTCGAAGTCTGCTTGAGGGCATGAGAGCAGGATTGCGGCCTGAAGCGGGAAATGGACGTCTCCGTACAGGTCCTGGTGCAGGCAATTATAATCCCCGGCGCGATATCGCAGGATCAGCGGGGTCGGCCGCTGTTGCCCCACGGCGTGGCAGTGGTCGAGGAAGGCCGCGTGGTCCGGCGAATAGGTCATGTCCTGCCGCAGCCGGCGCGCCCAGTCGTTGGCGATCGACGCGAGCGGCGGATAAAGCGCCGCGCGCAGGGTGTCGACCGGAGCCGGCAGCGGATAGCGAAAGTAGCGATATTCGCCGCTGCCGAAGCCATGCCGCCGCATGTGCACCGTGCTGCGATACAGCGCCTCCCGGTCGTAGCATTGGCGAAGGAACAGGCAGTCCTGCGGGGGCAGTAGATTGCGAACGACGTGCCACCCCTGCCGGTCGAGGTCGTCGTCAAGGCGGGCGCGATCGATCGCGGGAAGCGGAGCGGAAGGGATGGTGTCGGGCATGTCTGGTCCGTGTTGAAGGATGAAGGACGCCGGAATAGCGTGCCGTGGTGGCGCCCTGCGCCCCGCATCTTGCGGCCAAAGCGATCGGTCCAAATAAATTCCAAGGCCGCGCCGGCCCCGTTCCGTCTTGCGATTGTCCCGGGAGG
>CAZSMB010000010.1:0-39003 GCA_964607625.1 uncultured Sphingopyxis sp.
TTCCAGATACCGCCTTCATATTCGATAATATTGCCGGGACGGATTTCAACGCCGGAGATTTTCATCGCGCACACTCGCTTCAAACAAGGATGGAAAGAGCCGCCGGCGCACGTCCGCGCGCACCGGTCACAGGAGCGCGCCCTTAGCGGGACGCGCGGCGAAGGGCAAGCGGCTTAGGGTGCCTGGTCCGCCATCGTGCGCGTCCGGCGATAGCTGACGGCGATCGCGCCGACGAACAGGACGATGCCGATCGGGATCGCGGGCGTTGCGAACGCCTCGCCCACCACTGAGAGCGGCGCATCGCTGCCCGAGCCCGCCACGATACCGGCGAACAGCACGCCGAACAGGCTTTCGCCGACGATGAAGCCGGTTGCGAGCAGCACGCCCATGCGACCATAGAATTCCGGCTTGCGGCTTCGTGCCGCGCGCTTTTCCCACAGATGGCCGACAAAGGCGCCAATCGGGATCAGGATGGTCAGCGACATTGGCAGATAGATGCCCATGCCCACGCCCAGCGGGGGCAGGCGCATCTTGCCCATGCGGCCGAGGAGCTCGTCGAGCGCGACGACCGCGACGCCGATCAGCGCGCCATAGCCGATCAGATCCCAGCGCAGGTCACCGCCCAGAACGCCCTTCGCGAGCGCGCTGATGAGCGCGGCCTGCGGCGCGGGAAGCGCATTCGCTCCTGCGCCGGCTGCGCCTGCGAAGCCGAACGCCTGGTTGAGCAGGTCGAGCACGGGCGGGATGATCAGCGAGCCGAAGCCGACCCCGATGACGAGCGCGAGCTGCTGTTTCCACGGCGTCGCCCCGACAAGCTGGCCGGTTTTCAGGTCCTGCAGATTGTCATTCGAGATCGTCGCGACCGAAAAGACGATCGCGGTGGTGAACAGCGCATAGGCGACGAGCGCCGCGGTGTCGGCGTCGCTATGATCGCGCCCGAAGAAGAAGAGCAGCATTAGCGAGGCGGCGATAACGGCCAGGATGCCGACCCCCGAAACCGGGCTGTTCGATGCGCCGATCAGGCCCGCCATATAGCCGGTGACCGCCGCGATGATCGCGCCGATGAACAGCACGAACAGCAGCGTCGCCACGATCACGCCGACCGGGTTCGCCGCGATCGGCCCGCCCTGGGCGAAGAACCACAACAGTCCAGCAATCGGGACCAGCGAGCCCAGGATCGTGCCGGCGACGATGCCGAACGACAGGTCGCGCTCGCCCAGTTCGACGACCTCGCCCTTGCCGCGCGCGCGCGACGAGGCGATCGAACCCTGGATGCCCCGCGCGATCGGGCCGATGATCTTGAGCAAGGTCCACAGCGCCGCGACGCCGATCGTCCCGGCGCCGATAAAGCGGACTTCCTGCGAAAAGACCGCGCCGACCGCATCGTCGACCGATCCGGCGACTCCGTGCGCGGCAGTCAGCAGCGGCATCAGCCCGCCCCACGCGATGATCATGCCCGTCAGCATCGCGAGGCCGACCGACAGCCCGACGAGATGTCCGACCCCGATCAGCGCGAGCGACAGGCTGGCGCTGACTCCGCTCGCACCCGCACCGACCTTGAAAGTCCTGCCGACTTCGGTCGCCGCGAGCTTCATCGCGCCGAGGAGCGCAAAGCCGGCGCTGACCAGCGAACCGAGGACGATCGTCCGCAAGCCCGACTGGTTTTCCTCGACGCCCTCCCCGCTGCGCGACCCGACCTTCAGCACCTCCGCCGCCGCGACGCCTTCGGGATAGGGCAGGTCCGATCCGGCGACCAGCGCGCGGCGCAGCGGTACCGAGAACATCACGCCCAACGTGCCGCCGATGAAGCACACCGCCGCCGTCGTCCAATAGGGAAACCCCTGCCACCAGCCGACGATCACAAGCCCCGGCAGCACGAAGATGATCGCCGCCAGCGTCCCCGCCGCGCTGGCGATAGTCTGTACGATATTATTCTCCAGGATCGTCGCGCCCGAGACAAAGCGCAAGATCGCCATCGAGATCACCGCGGCGGGGATCGAGGTCGCGAACGTCAGCCCGACCTTCAGCCCCAGATAGACGTTCGCCGCGGTAAACAGCAGGGTGATCAGCCCGCCGAGGATGATGCCCCGGATCGTGAGTTCGCGGATCCCCGCGGGTCGCTGGTCGGCACGTGTCATGAAATTACTCCCCGGGGTCATTCTCTTGCGCGGCGGCAGCGGCAGCGCAAGCGAAAAGGCGACGAGCCGAAGCCGATTTGGCGCGCCGATCCAATCGGCGGGCGCGCGCCGCTGCCATAGGGACGCGCATGATTGACGAAAATCCTGTCAAGATCGCGCCGTCCGCTCCTGCCTCCGCCGGCATGGCGGGGCGCCGCGCATCGTGCGCCGGCCTGTTCGGCTGGCGCAAGGACGCGCCGCATCCGGAGCGGCCCGATCGCGCCGCGCCGCCGCCGCGTCCCTAATCCGCGGCGCCCGCGTCGAGCAGCGCAGCAAAGGCCCGCACCGCCGTCGCCGGTCCTTCGGGATGGTTCCATACCGCCCCCGACACGGCGAGGAAATCGGCGCCCGCCTCTATCAGCGGCGCTGCATTGTCGGGCGTAATTCCGCCGATCGCGACGCACGGAAGCTCGAATAATCCTTGCCACCAGCTCAAAATCTCCGGTTTGGCATGGTGTTCGACCGTCTTGGTCGTCGTCGGGAAAAAGGCGCCGAATGCCACATAATCCGCCCCGGCTTCGCCGGCTTCCATCGCCAGATGACGGCTGGCATGGCAGGTCACGCCGATCTGGGCGTCGGGGCCGAGCAGCCGGCGCGCCTCCCGGGGGTCGCCGTCGCCCTGCCCCAAATGCACGCCGTCGGCCTGGATGCGCTTGGCAAGGGCCACATCGTCGTTGACGATGAAAGCTACCTCGTGCGCCGCGCACGTCGCCTGCAACGGCCCGGCGAGGCGCGCCGCCTCGTGCTGGCTCAGTCCCTTGACGCGAAACTGGAACGCCGCGACCGGTCCGGCGGACAGCGCCGCCTCTAGCCGGTCGGGAAAATTGCCCCCGACGTCGAGCGGCGAGATCAGGTAGAGCTGGCAGGTCTGCGTGGTCATGGCGGGTTCATAGCGGCGGCTTCAGACTCCGGCAAATGCAGATCGTGTCCCGCCTCGCCCTCCCCGCTCTCGTCGCCGCCTTGGCGCTTTCGGGGTGCGTGACGGGCGCGTCCAAAGCCCCGCTTGCCGACGGCCGCGACGTCGCGCTCGGCCAGCGCGCAATGGTCGACGGCCCCGTCGTCCAACCGGTCGAAGTCGTCGAGGACAGCCGCTGCCCGATGAACGCGCGTTGCGTCTGGGCGGGCCGCGTTCGCGTGAAGATGCTGTGGCTGCGTCCCACGGGCGAAAGCGCCCCGTTCGAGGTCACGCTCGGCGAAGCGACCCCGCTCGCGGACGGTGCGATCCGTCTCGAGTCGGTGCGCCCCGAAAAGCGCTCGAACGCCCCGATCGCGGCCAAGGACTACCGCTTTTCGTTCCGCTTCGACGGCGGATTATAGCGTTACTCGCCTCGTCACCCCGGACTTGATCCGGGATGACGAAGAAAGCAAATGGCCGCTTCCTACCCCAAGGTATCCGCTCAACGCACCCGCGCCAGCACGAACCCGTCCCAGCCCTTCGCCCCGACGGTCTGCACCGCCGTCGCGTCGAGCCGCGGATCGCGTTCGAGCAGATCGAACAGCGCGCGTGTCCCGCGGACGCTGTTGTCCGCGCTATCGGCATCCAGAACCCCGCCCCCGCGCACGACATTGTCGACGACGATGATCGTTCCGGCTTTTCCAAGCCGTACGGCTTCGTCGACGTAAAGCGGGTTGCCCTGCTTGTCGGCATCGATGAACACGAAGTCGAAAGGCCCTTCCCCCGTCATCGCGGCCAGACTGTCCTTCGCCGGCCCGACGCGGACGTCGACCCGGTTCGACAGGCCGGCGCGGTCCAGATTTTCCTGCGCCACGCGTGCATGCTTGCGATCGACCTCGAGCGTCACGAGCTGCCCGTCCGCAGGCAGCGCGCGCGCAAGCCAGATCGTCGAATAGCCGCCCAGCGTGCCGACTTCGAGGATGCGCCGCGCACCCGCCATCTGCGCCATCAGAAACAGCATCTTGCCCTGCGCCGGCGATACGTCGATCGGCGGCAGGCCTTGCGCTTCGTTGTGGGAAAGGGTGGCGGCAAGCACGTCGTCGGCGCCGAGCAACTTGTCGGCAATATAGTCGTCGACGGCTTGCCACCTCTCTCCCATCACAGGGGCCTACACCACCGAGGCCGCGTGAATGTCGTTGATCGCGCCGCCGAGCGAGCGATCGAAAGCATCGTCGTCCATCGACGCGCGCAGATCTTCGAGCAGCGCGCGGCTGAAGCTTGCGATCATGCCGCGGTTCTTGGCAAGCTCGGCGCAGGCTTCGGGGCGCGCGAAACCGCCCGACAGCGCCACGACGCGCAGCACCTTCGGATGATCGACGAGCGGCGCGTACAGGTTCGCTTCGGCCGGAATCGACAGTTTCAGCATCACCGGCGCTCCGTCCCAGCGATCCAGTTCGGCCAGGATCGCATCGAGCAGCGATCGGTCGGCGGCATCGCGCTCGGGGCTCTTGATGTTGATCTCCGGCTCGATGATCGGCACCAGCCCGTGCGCCGCGATCCGCTTCGCCTCGGCGAACTGCTGCCGCGCGACCGCCACGATCCCCGCCGGATTGGCCAGGTTGATGACGCTGCGCATCTTGGTGCCGAACACGCCCTTCGCGACCGCGCGCTCGCACAGGGCGTCGAGTTCGGGCATGGGCTTCATCAACTGGACGCCGTCGGCTTCCGTCTCCAATCCCTTGTCGACTTTCAGGAACGGAACCACGCCGCGGTCCCACAACAGGGCCGGAACCGGCTTGCCATCCGCTTCGCCGTCCATCGTCCGTTCGAACAGGATCGCGCCGATCACCTTGTCACCGTTGAAGCAGGGCGCCGTCACGATGCGGCTGCGCATCGCATGAATCAGCGCGAACATTTCCTCGTCGTTCGAAAACGCGTCCTCGCCGATGCCATAACCCTTCAAGGCCTTGGGCGTCGATCCGCCGCTCTGGTCGAGCGCGGCGATGAAACCCTGTCCCGATTTGATCTTGTCGAGCATTTCGGCGTTGGCGGTCGTCATGGGATTTCGGGCTCCTTGCATACGTATGTTGCGGCGCGCATAGCTTCCCGCGAACCGGGATGCAATGCTGCGAAAATTCAGCCCTTCAGGGCGTCGACGCCCGGCAGCGGCTTGCCTTCCATCCACTCGAGAAAGGCGCCTCCCGCGGTCGAGACGAAGGTAAAGTCGCCCCCGACTCCCGCATGGTTGAGTGCTGCGACGGTGTCGCCGCCGCCCGCGACCGAGATCAGCGAGCCTTCTCGCGTCAGCGCGGCCGCCGTCTTCGCAAGCGCGACCGTCGCGGCATCGAAGGGCGGCGTCTCGAACGCGCCGAGCGGCCCGTTCCAGACGAGCGTCCGGCACGTCTTCAGCACGTCGGCCAGCGCCTCGACCGCGGCAGGGCCGACGTCGAGGATCATCTCGTCGGACGCGACCTCGTGGACGTTGACCGTCCGTGTCGGCGGATTGGGCGCGAACTCCTTTGCCACCACGACGTCATACGGCAGGTGGATCGTGCATCCCGCGCTGTCGGCCGCCTCGAAAATCGCGTTGGCGGTATCGACCAGGTCATGCTCGCACAGCGACTTGCCGACATCGACCCCGCGGGCGGCGAGGAACGTGTTGGCCATGCCGCCTCCGATAATCAGGTGATCGACCCGCCCGACAAGGTTCTTAAGGACATCGATCTTCGTCGACACCTTGGCACCGCCGACCACCGCCGCGACCGGGTGCGCCGGGTTGCCGAGTGCGGCGTCGAGCGCCTTCAGTTCGGCTTCCATCGCGCGGCCGGCAAAGGCGGGCAGGCGATGCGCTATACCCTCGGTCGACCCGTGCGCGCGGTGCGCCGCCGAAAAGGCATCGTTGACGTACAGGTCGCCAACCTCGGCAAGCGCGTCGGCAAACGCCGGGTCGTTCGCTTCCTCGCCCGCGTGGAAGCGCGTGTTTTCGAGCACCGCGACATCGCCCGGCGCGAGCACCGCGACCCCCGCCTTCGCGCCTTCGCCGATACATTCCGGGATGAACATCACGCTATGGCCAAGCACATCCTCCAGCCCGCCCATGACAAGGCTCAGCGACTGGGTCGGATTCTTGGCGCCCTTGGGACGGCCGAAATGCGCGAGCAACAGCACGATCGCGCCCTTGTCCGACAGTTCGCGGATCGTCGGCACGGCCGCCTGCAGCCGCGTCGCGTCGCTCACCGCGCCGTCCGTCATCGGCACATTCAGGTCGACGCGGACGAGCACGCGCTTGCCGGTGACATCGCCTATGTCGTCGAGGGTCTTGAAGCCGGTCATCGACGTTTCCCATTCCTGTTTCCGTTTGCCCTGAGGAACCGCCGAGCGTGTCGAAGCAGTATCTCGAAGGGTCCTTCGAGTCGGGTCTTCGCTAGGCTCAGTCCCTCCCCAGGACGAACGATGATCAATTCAAAGCAACCCCGCGATCACGCCCGCGGTATCGACCATGCGGTTCGAGAAACCCCATTCATTGTCGTACCAGCTGAGTACACGGACCAGCTTGCCGTCGATCACCGCGGTTTCGAGGCTGTCGATCGTCGAACTCGCCGCATTATGGTTGAAGTCGATCGAAACCAGCGGCTCGTCGGTGTAGCCCAGCACGCCCTTCAGCGGCCCTTCGGCGGCGGCCTTGAGAACCGCGTTGACCTCTTCCGCGGTCGTGTCGCGCGACGGCGTGAAGGTAAGGTCGACGACCGAGACATTCGGGGTCGGGACGCGGATCGACGACCCGTCGAGCTTGCCCTTGAGTTCGGGAAGAACGAGGCCGACGGCAACCGCCGCGCCGGTCGAGGTCGGGATCATCGACATCGCGGCAGCGCGCGCGCGGCGCGGATCGCTGTGGATTTGGTCGAGAATCTTCTGGTCGTTGGTATAGGCGTGGATGGTGGTCATCAGTCCGCGCTCGATCCCGATCGCTTCGTGCAGCACCTTCGCAAAGGGCGCGAGGCAGTTGGTGGTGCATGACGCGTTCGAGATGATCAGGTGATCGGCAGTGATCTGATCGTCGTTGACGCCATAGACCACGGTCAGGTCGACTTCCTTGGCGGGAGCCGAGATCAGCACGCGCTTTGCGCCGGCGTCGAGATGTTTCTGGCCGCCGGCCTTGTTGGTGAAAAAGCCGGTGCATTCCATCACGATGTCGATGCCGTTGGCGGCGTGCGGCAGCGCGGCGGGGTCGCGCTCGGCGGTGACCTGAATGCGCTTTCCGTTGATAATCAGGTCATTGCCGTCGACTTCGACAGTGCCGTTGAACGCCCCGTGGACCGAATCATGGCGGAGCAGACGGGCGTTCGCTTTGGCATCGCCCAGATCGTTGATCGACACCAGTTCAAGGTCATGGTCGGTGCGCTCGAGAATGGCGCGCGCCACATTGCGGCCGATGCGTCCGAAACCGTTGATTGCGACTTTCACTGCCATGTCGAAACGTCCTTTCTGCGTGTGTTGGCCGGCTCTCAGTTGCTCAGCCGTGCCATGATCTTGGGCGTGATAGCATCGGCGGTCAGGCCGAAATGCTTGAATAGGTCTTCGATCGGGGCCGAAGCCCCGAAACTGTCGATGCCGAAACGCAGGCCGTCGCGGCCCGCATAGCGTTCCCAGCCAAAGGTCGTGCCCGCCTCGATCGAAACGATCAGCGCATCGCGCGGCAGGATATCGGCGCGATAGGCCTCGTCCTGTTCGTCAAACAATTCGGTCGACACCATCGAAACGACGTCGGCGCCGTGCCCCGCGGCCTCCAGCCTCCCGGCGACCTCCATCGCGAGCGACACTTCGGATCCCGTCGCGACGAGCACGACGTTGCGCGCCGCGGATGCAGCGCGAAGCCTGTAACCACCTTTCAGGCAAAGATTTTCCGTGACGTCATGACGCAAGGGCGGCAGGTTCTGACGGGTCAGCGCGAGCAGCGTCGGCCGGTCTTCCTGTGCCAGCGCGATCGCCCAGCATTCGGCGGTTTCGACCGCGTCGGCAGGCCGCATCACGAGCAGATTCGGCATCGCGCGCAGCGCCTGCAAATGCTCGATCGGCTGGTGCGTCGGCCCGTCCTCGCCCAGCCCGATGCTGTCATGGGTCATCACGTAGACGACGCGCTGGCGCTGGAGCGCCGACAAGCGGATCGCGCCGCGGCAATAGTCGGAAAACACCAGGAAGGTGCCGCCATAGGGGATCACTCCGCCGTGCAGCGCCATGCCGTTCATCGCGGCCGCCATGCCGAACTCGCGGATGCCATAATAGAGATAGCGACCCGAATAATCCTCGCGCGTCAACGCTTTGGTCGACGATGTTTTGGTATTGTTGGAACCCGTCAGATCGGCGCTGCCGCCGACGAGCGCCGCGATATCGGCGGTCAGCGCGGTCAGGGCATTTTCCGACGCCTTGCGCGTCGCGACCTTCGGCGGCTCGGCGACGAGGCCGTCGAGATAGGCCTTGAACGCCGCGCCCGGAGTCACATGACCGGCAATGCGCGCCTCGAAATCGTCCTTCTTTCCGCTCTTTGCGAGGCGATCTTTCCAGTCGGCGCGAAGGCCGTTGCCCTTCTCGCCAAAGGCTTTCCACGCCGCTGCGATGTCGGCCGGGATGACGAAAGGTTCGGCGGTCCAGCCCAGCGTCTCGCGCGCCGCGGCGACCTCGTCGACGCCCAGGGCCGCGCCGTGCGTCGCCGACGTGCCCTGCTTGTTCGGCGCGCCGAAGCCGATGATCGTCCGGCACGCGACCAGCGACGGCCGATCGTCGGCGATCGCCGCGTCGAGCGCGCGGCGGATATCGGCCGGATCATGCCCGTCGCAGCTTTCGACATGCCAACCCGTGGCCGCATAGCGCGCCTTCACATCCTCGCTCGTCGACAGGTCGGTCGCGCCGTCGATCGTGATCTTGTTGTCGTCCCATAGCACGATCAGCCGCCCGAGCTTCAAATGCCCGGCCAAGCCGATGGCTTCGTGGTTAATGCCTTCCATCAGGCACCCGTCGCCGGCCACGACATAGGTGCGATGATCGACCAGATCGTCGCCATAGACCGCATTCAGATGCCGCTCGGCAATCGCCATCCCGACCGCCGTCGCCAGCCCCTGCCCCAGCGGCCCGGTCGTCGTCTCGATCCCCGCGAGTTCGAAATTCTCCGGATGCCCGGCGCAAGGGCTGTTCAACTGGCGGAAATTGCGGATCTCGTCCATCGTCGGATGCGCATAGCCCGCGAGATGCAGCGTCGCATAGGCAAGCATCGAACCATGCCCCGCCGACAGCACGAATCGGTCGCGGTCGGGCCACGCCGGATCGGCCGGATCGAATTTCAGATAATCCGAATAGAGCACCGTCGCCACATCGGCCATGCCCATCGGCATCCCGGGATGGCCGCTGTTCGCGGCCTGTACGGCGTCCATCGCTAGCGCGCGGATGGCATTGGCGAGCTGGCGTTCGGGCAGTGTCATGGGTCCCCCGGAAATATGGCTGGGCTGGATGCGCGACAGCCCTTTGCGGTGCGACGGTCAGGAGTCAACCGCCCGCGGCAAGAAAAGGCGCAAAAAGGCGCATCGCTCGCTCGACAATTGCGCGGCTTCGGTGCCGCTGCTACGCCATGCTCCATGGAACTCGACCTCGACGAATCCAGCCTCGCCATCGGCCGCATCGAACGCGCGCTGAGCCGTATCGAGAAAAGCCTGTCCGATCGGACCAGTCGATCGACCCCGCCCGCGACCGATCCGGACACGGACTCGACCGCGTTGAAGGCCGAGGTTGCTGCGGTGATCGGCGAACTCGACCGATTGATCGCGGAGGCGAAAAATGGCTGATGTCCACCTGAACGTAGCGGGGCGCCGATACGACGTGCATTGCGCCGACGGGCAGGAAGAACAACTGCTCCAGCTTGCAAGCCTCGTCGACGAAAAGGCGCGCGGGATGTCTGGCAGTACCGAGGTACGCCAGCTGCTCTTCGCCGCCCTGATGCTTGCCGACGAGGCCTATGAAGCGCGCGGCAAGGTCGAAAAGGCCGTGCCCGAATCGGATTCGCTTCGGGCTGCGATAGCACTCGCGGAAAGCCGGGCGACCGCCGCACAGGATGAATTGCAGGCGATCCGGACGCGCGAGCAGGATGCGAAGAATGAAGCCCGGGCCGCATCCGAACGCGAGGCGGCGGCGCTTGCGGAACTGGAAAAGCTGCGTCAGGGCGCGCCGGTTGCACCGCCAGCCCCCGGTGGCAGGCATGACCGCGCGCTCCTGCAAATCGCCGATCGGATCGAGGCGCTTGCGACCAGCATCGAGCAAATGCCTTGAGCGAAGGCCTGCGCGTCCCTAAATAGGGCGCGGCGGGTACTGCCCGGCACGAGCCGCTGCGAATATCCCTGAGGCGATACATCATCCAAGGGAGCTGTCCCTGCCCGGACCCTGGTCCGACGTATACGGCCCCCACCTGACGTTACTGGCGTCAGAGGATCTTCCGGCAAACGACCACGGCGGTCCCGCCAACCCGCCCCTGGCTTTCGACGATGGCCGAGAGAGACGATGAACGAACCGTCCACCGGCGTGGCCCGGCAGAAGCAGGAACTTCGCGAGCGCCTGCGCTTTCGTCGCAAGCATTTCGTTGCCAATCTCGACGGCATGGCGCGGCTCGCCGCCTTTCGTATCGTGCCGCAGCCGCTTGCCGAACGGCTTGCCGGACGCGATCCTGTGGCGGCCTATGTCGCATGGGGCGACGAGCCCGATATACTGCCGGTGCTCGCCGACTATCCGCTTGCCCTGCCCCACCATGCCGAACGCGACGAAACCATGGGGTTTCGCCGCTGGGTGGGAGGGGACCGGCTCGAAGGCGGCCCCTGGGGGCCGAAGCAGCCGGAAAACGGCGCCGCATCGATCGATCCCGCGCTGATTTTCTGCCCGCTGGTCGGCTTCGACCGCGGCGGCGCGCGTCTGGGCCAGGGGGGCGGGCATTATGACCGTTATTTTGCGGCGCACCCTGAA
The DNA here is from genome assembly GCA_964607625.1 of uncultured Sphingopyxis sp. Lineage (GTDB taxonomy): Bacteria > Pseudomonadota > Alphaproteobacteria > Sphingomonadales > Sphingomonadaceae > Sphingopyxis. The sequence continues at coordinate 11,071 of CAZSMB010000010.1, forward strand.
ATTCCGAGGATCGGCGTCGGCTGGTCGGTGCAGGAGGTCGATGCCATCCCGTCCGAACCGACCGATATCGGCCTCGATGCGATCCTGACCGAACAGGAATTCATCCTTTGTGGAGAGCGTTTGTGAGCAAGCCGTCAGCCAATCCAGAGCCGAGCTGGCGAAAACCCGCCGGTATCTTCCTGATCCTGGTTCTGATCGCGGTCTGGGCGGCGATCATCGTCAGCCTGTCGCCGTGGGTCGGCGTCTGGCCGATTCCGGTGCAGGCGGTCTTTTACCTTGTCGCGGGGATCATCTGGATCATGCCGCTCAAGCCCCTTTTGCGGTGGATGGAACTCGGCCGCTGGCGCGGCTGACCGACCGCGCGCGTCATGTCGCGGTCATAAAGGCAGACGATATCGCTTGGGGTCCCAGCGGCGCCTTCCTGCGCCGAATGGCAGGAAATGGCGCGAGTGACGGGGCTCGAACCCGCGACCTCCGGCGTGACAGGCCGGCGCTCTAACCAACTGAGCTACACCCGCTTGCGCTTGGGAGCCGCGCCAATATGGCCCCGGCCCCGACGTGTCAACCGTCGCTTTCACCCTCGGCGCGATTTAATCGGTCCCGCATCTCTTCCGCGGTGGTCAGCGTGCCTCGTTCGAACAGGAAACCGGCCAGATCGGGGGTCCCTGTCGAATGCAGGATGGTCTGCAGGATCAGCAGCAACGGCACGGCGAGCAAGGCGCCCGGCGTACCCCAAACCCATCCCCAGAAACTCAGCGACACCAGAATCAGCAGCGGGTTGATCGTCAGCCGGCGCCCGAGCACGAGCGGGGTGATCAGATTCGCCTCGATCGTGTGCACCCCGATGAAGATAAGTCCCGGCAAGAGCGCGAATCCGACCGCGTCGAAGGTCATCAGCCCCCCAAGGCCGAGCAGGATCGCCGCGACGATCGGACCGAGATAGGGCACGAAATTGCAAATCGCGACGATCCCGCCCCACATGAAGGGCGACGGCATGCCCAGCACCCACAGCAACAGCGCAACGATCAGGCCCAGTATCGAATTGATCATCGTGATCGTCGCCAGATAATCGGCGGTCGCGTCGACGACATTCTGGATCACCCGGGCAGTCTGCATCGCGCCGTCGAAACTGCCGCGGCGGCGAATCGTCCCCTTGCGAAGGCGCGTCCAGCCCGCAAGGAAGAAGAAGACGACCAAGATCGCAAAGAAGAGCTGGATCGCGGCCGCCGGAGCCGACGAAATGAAATAGTCGAACACCGACGTCGGCGCGGTAGCGGCCATCGCTTGCGCCGTCGCCTCGGTTCCGCTGGCGACCGACGTCAGCGTACGGTCGACGAACCGCTGGAGCGTCGAATAAAAGTCGATGAGCGGTGCCAGATTGCTCTGGATCCGGGGAATCGATTCGGGCAGCCGCGCGAACCAGCCCGTTGCCGGAACGACGATAATCGCCAAGGCGGCGTTGATCAGCATTAGAAAGGCCGCGAGCGACAAGAAAGATGCGAGCGCCGATGGCACGCCGCGCCGTTCGAGCCATTCGAGCATCGGGACCAGCGCGATCGCGATCACGATTGCGGCGGTCAGCGGCAAGAAGAACTCGGCGCCCGCCTGAAGCGCAAAGGGCAATCCCAGGCAAAAGGCCGCGCCCAGGATGAGAGTCAGCGCGGCGAGAAGCCGGTCGCGCCGAAAATCGTCGATCTCGATCTGCTCGAGGGGATTGGCACGCGATGCGCGCACGTCGCGACGTCCCCTTCCCTCGCTCACCTTGCCAGTCTCCCGCATGATCCGACGTCTTACGCGAGCTTGTGCGTCCGCGCCAGTCGGTCCGCGCGCGACGCTACTCGCGATCTACCTGTCCGAATTCGGGTCAATACGGGCTTTGTGACCGAAGCTTTAACCAGAAATTTTCCTTTTTGGGCGATCAGCAAGGCCAACGGACCAGCCATTGGAGTCAAACACCATGATGAAAGCGCCTGTGGGGGGCGCGTTGCATCGCTATCGCATCCCTGCCATTTCCACTCTCTCGTTGATCGCGGCGCTCGCGACACCTTTTGCGGCGCACGCCGCCGGCACGCGCGCCGGCTCGACGATCAGCAACACCGCGACCGCAAGTTTCGACACGGGCGCCGGCACGCAAACGATCGATTCGAACAAGGTCGACCTGCTTGTCGACGAGCTCATCGACGTCACGGTCGATTCGAGCGACCCTGGCGACGTCGCCACCACTCCGGGCGCGACGAGTCAGTTGCTGACCTATTCGGTAACAAATAACGGCAACGGCGAAGAAGCCTTTGCCCTCACGACCATCGCCAATGGCGGCGGCGACGATTATGATCCCGCCGTCGCCCAGGTCTATATCGACAATGGCGACGGCAGCTTCGATGCCGGCACCGACACGCTCTACACGCCCGGTGCCAACGATCCGGTGCTGGACCCCGACGAAAGCGTGACCATTTTCGTTCTGTCGACGACGCCGGGAAGCGTCGGCGACGGCGATCGCGGTATCGTCAGCCTCGTCGCAACGTCGAAGACCGGCACCGGCGCGCCCGGTACCAGCTTCGCCGGACAGGGCGAAGGTGGCGGCGATGCCATTGTCGGGACCAGCGGCGGCGACGGCCAGGATTCGGGGGCCTACAAGGTCAGCGCAGCGACTGTCGCGCTCGTGAAATCGGCGGTCATAGCCGATCCGTTTGGAGGCAGCGAACCCGTACCTGGCGCGACGATCACCTATACGATCGTCGCGACTACGACCGGCAGCGGCTCGGTAACCGGCCTGACGATCACCGACGCCGTCCCGGCCGATACCAGCTATGTCGCCAACTCGATCACGCTCGGCGGATCGGCGCTGACCGACGGCAGCGACGCCGACGCCGGCAGCTATGACGGCAGCAAGATCAGCGTCGCGCTGGGCAATGTCCCCGGCGGTCAGACGCGCACCGTGACCTTCAAGACCAAGATCGACTGATGGAGATGCGCATGCGTACCGCCCTCTTTCTGCTTGCCGCCTTGGCGGCGCCGGCCCAGGCCTTCGCCGCCAACCAGGTGGCGCTGGACAACAGCGTTTTCGTGGAGCGGATATCGACCGATGCCGCGGGCAAAGAGCGCGTTTTGCTCGAAGAACCGAAAGTTGTCGTCCCCGGGGACCGACTGGTGTTCGTGCTCAATTATCACAATTCGGGCAACCAGCCTGCCGACAAATTCGTGATCACGAACCCGCTTCCGTCGGCCGTGCGCTTTGCCGACGCCGGGGACGCGCAACCGATCGTATCGGTCGATGGTGGCCATGCGTGGGGCGCCCTCGCCGACCTTACGGTGCTGCAGCCCGACGGGACACGCCGCCCCGCGCAAGCGAGCGACGTTACGCACATCCGCTGGGCCTTTCAAAAGCCGATCCCGGTCGGCGGTTCGGGCAAGCTGATGTTCCGGGGAATCGTAAAATAACCTGATATTTCAAGCCGCTTACAGGTCGCCGGCGGTGGGGAACAGGCGATCGAACCAGTCCAGGAGTTCAGCCATGACCAAGCTGACAACCATGGGCGCCCTCGGTCTGGCGGTTGCATGCGGCACCGCCACGCCGGTCCTTGCGGCCGGTACGACTGCGGGCAGCTCGATTACGAATACCGCCACCGTCGACTTTCAGGTCGGTGGCGTCAGCCAGACGCAACAGAGTGCTTCCGATACATTCGTCGTCGACCGCAAGATCGCGCTTGTTGTCGAAGAAGTCGGGACGGTGACGACCGACGTCGTTCCCGGCCAGACCAACGCGGTGACAACGTTTCAGGTGCGCAACGATTCGAACGAAACGCTCGATTTCCTGTTGGCCGCCACACAGATTGCGGGCGGCACCGCCGCCCACGGCGGCACCGACAGCTTCAATGCGAGCAACGTCCGCATCTACCGCGACAACCCGTCGACCGGAACGGTCGGCAGCTACGACGCCGGCGATGCCCTGGTGACCTATATCGATGAACTCGCGGCGGACACGACCGCGCGGATCTTCGTCGTCGCCGACATTCCGGGCGGGCTCGCGAACAACGCCGTCGCGGGAGTGCAGCTCCGCGCCACCGCGCGCGAGGGCGGCACCGCCAGTACGCAAGGCGCGGCGATCACCCAGACCACGGGCGCCAATACCGCTGGCAAGGATACCGTCTTCGCTGACGCCGCCGGCGTCAACGACGGGGCTCGCGACGGCGCGCACAGCGCCGCCGACGACTATACCGTAAAGACGGCGACGCTGACCGTGACCAAGACGAGCCGCGTCATCAGCGACCCGCTCAACAACACGACGAATCCGAAACTGATCCCGGGCGCGACCGTCGAATATTGCATCGCCGTCGCCAACAGCGGCAGCGTTGCGGCGACCAGCGTGGCGATCAGCGACAGCGTTCCGACCCAGTTGACCTTCAATAGTGGAACGATCGTGCTGAACGGGACGGTGACGGGCTCGACGTGCAACGCCGACGGCGCTGCCGGCGGTGGCTACAGCGCACCCGTCGTGTCGGGCACAATCGCCTCCGTCGCTGCGGGCGACACCCGCACGCTCGTTTTCCGCGCCACCGTCAACTGATCGGATGCGAAGGGGTGGCGGGTCCGGCCAGTGCCGGTCCCGCCGCTCATTCGGGAACGGCGATGATCTTTTCGAAATCCCTTCGGTATGTGACCGCCGCGGTCACGGCAGCCTTGCTGCCCGCGATCCCTGCGGCGCAAGCGCAGGTCATTTCCAATACCGCGTCCGCCAGGTGGACGCAGGGCAGCATCGCCAACGAAGCGCTTTCGAACCAGGTCGACGTCACCGTCGTGCCCGGTCCTGTCGCTCCGCCAGCTATCGCGACCTATCGCCTCGTCGGCAGTGGGGGCGACCGATCGGTGCCGTTGGTGCCGACACAGTGCGGCGCCGGCGCGGCGAGCATCTCGCGTGCGGCTCCTCCGACCCTGGGCGGCGTCTATTCGGGTGTCGCAACCGAACCTGCGGCCCTGCAAAGTACCGCCAGTTTCCACGCCGGCGAATTGCTCGTCGTCGGTGTGACCCTGGCGTCCGCCAATGGCGATCGGTCCCGGCGCGACACTCTTTCGGTCGTGCTTTCGCTCGCCAACGGCGATCGCGAAGAGATTATGCTGACCGAAACGGCCGCGGATAGCGGCGAGTTTGTCGGTTACATCGCCACGATCGGTGTGCCTCCGGCGATCGTTGCCGGCGATTGCCGCCTGTCGGTCACGACCGGTGCTCCGGTGAAGCTGCAGGTCGCTGCACAATCGGACACCAGTATCGCGACCGAGGCCGATATCGATTTTCTCGTCGATCCATTCGGGATCGTCTTCGATAGCGGCGACGGGTCGCCGGTCGCCGGCACGCGCATCACCCTTGTCGACGCCGCAACCGGTCAGCCCGCCCAAGTCTATGGCGATGACGGCGTCTCGAGCTATCCCGCCAGCGTCGTGACGGGCGAAAGCGTGATCGATTCGGGCGGCACCACTTATCGGTTTCCCGCTGGCGACTATCGCTTTCCATTCGTGGCTCCGGGCACCTATCGCCTCGTTATCGCGCCGCCCTCCCCCTTTTCGGCGCCATCGAAATCCACCGCATCGGACCTTGCCGATCTGCGGCGTCCCGATAACGGGGAACCCTTCGTCATTGCGGGCGCCAGCTATGGCGCGGCCTTCACGCTCGACAGCCCGGCGCCGGTGCGCGTCGATATTCCGGTCGATCAGCCCGGCACTCCGCTGCTGCTGCGAAAGACCACGTCGACCCAGACCGCGGTGCCCGGCGACGTGATCCAGTATCGAATCCAGGTGACCAATCAGGACGCCCGCCGCAGCACGGGCGCGGTGACCGTCACCGATATACTGCCCGACGGCATGCGCCTGCGCGCCGATACCGTGCGCGCCGACGGCGTCCGGATAGGCGCCGATATCGCGGGCAACGGACGCGAATTTAACGTCACGCTTCCCGCCCTCGCCCCCTCGGCATCGGTTCTGCTGACCTATCTGGCCGAAGTGAAAGTTTCTGCACAGCCCGGCAGCGCGCTCAACCGCGCGAGCGCCATCGACGGCCGCGGTACCGCGAGCAATGTCGCCGAAGCCGCGGTGGCGATCGAGCGCGACCAGCTCGGTGACCGCATGACCATTATCGGACGCATCACCGATGGGGGCTGCGCCGTCGATCCCGGCGACGCAAAGGGCATCGCCGGCGTGCGTGTGATGCTTCAGGATGGCAGCTACACCGTGACGGACGAGAACGGCCGCTATCATTTCGAAGGCGTCCGCCCTGGCACCCACGTCGTCCAGATCGACCCATCGACGCTGCCGCTCGACCGCGCACCCGCCGATTGCGCACGGTCGACTGCGAGCGCTGGAAGTGCGATTTCACGTTTCGTCGAGGGACGCGGTGGATCGCTGAAACGCGCCGATTTCCGCGCTGTGGCAAGCACACCGCGACAGGCCGCCAAAATCCAAACGATCGAACGCGCACCCGTGCGCAGCGATCCCGACGCCGCGGGCGCAGGACGCGACTGGTTTGCGGGGCAGCAGCCCGGCATCGCCTGGCTTTTCCCCGACCCGGACCACAATCCCCGCGCCAAATCGGTGCGTGTCGTCATCAAGCATCTGCCCGGGCAAAAGGTCGATCTGGCGGTCAACGGCAAGCCGGTCGATGCCCTCGCCTTCGACGGCACCCGCAAGTCGGCCGACGGCCGCATGGCGGTAAGCATCTGGCGCGGGATCGGCATCCGCGAAGGCGACAACCGCCTGACCGCCGATGTAAGGGACGATGCGGGCGCCCTTGTCGAACATCTCGAACGCAGCGTTCATTATTCGATCACCCCGATGCGCGCGACGCTGGTTCGCGATCGGTCGGTGCTGCTCGCCGACGGCGTGACCCGTCCGGTCATCGCGGTACGGTTGACCGATCGCGACGGCAAGCCGATCCGACATGGCCTGACCGGCGACTTCAGCGTCCCCGCGCCCTATTACCCCGCGGTCGAAGCCGACGCGCAGCAAGCACAGCAGCTCGCAGGCCTGGAAAAGGCGCGCCCGGTCTGGAAAGTCGAGGGCGATGACGGCATGGCGTACATCGAGCTCGAGCCGACAACGGCGTCGGGCACGATCAGCATCGATTTCAATTTCCGCGATGACAAGGTCGAACGCCAGCAGACGATCGAGACGTGGCTCGATCCGGGCGATCGCCCTTGGACCGTCGTCGGTTTCGCCGCCGGCACCGTCGGCTACAATACCCTCGACGACCGGATGGAGGATGTCGCCGAGAGTCTTGACGACCTGAACGCCGATGCACGGCTTGCGCTGTATGCAAAGGGCCTGATCCGCGGCAAATGGCTTATGACGCTGGCCTATGACAGCGACAAGGAAGCCGATGACGCGCGCTTCGGCGGTGTGATCGACCCGCGGGCCTATTACACCATCTATGCCGACCGGAACGAGACGCGCTATGACGCCGCGTCGGTCCGCAAACTCTATCTGCGGCTCGAGCGTCCGCAATTCTACGCGATGTTCGGCGATTTCGAGACCGGCATTTCCGAACCGCAGCTCGCCCGCTATCAGCGCGCGCTGAACGGCGGCAAGGCCGAATATCGCGGTCGCAACGTCGCCGCGACGGCGTTCGTTGCCGACACGCCGTATCGTTTTCGCCGCGACGAGATTCAGGGCAGCGGATTGACCGGTCCCTACCAGCTCGGCGCACGCGATATCCTGCCCAACAGCGAACGGATCGTCATCGAGACGCGCGACAAGCTGCATAGCGAACAGATTGTCGATACGGTGACGCTTACCCGCCATATCGACTATGATATCGACTATTTCGCCGGCACGATCCGCTTCGCCAGCCCGGTCCTCAGCCGCTCGTCGGCCCTCGATCCGCAATTCATTGTCGCCGAATATGAAGTGAACGGCGTCGGCGAACGGGTGCTTAACGCCGGCGGACGCATAAGCTATCGCAGCGGCGACGAGAAGCTGCGCGTCGGGGCAACGCTGATCCACGACGAGGATAGCGACGCCAAGACCAATCTCGGCGGCGTCGATGCCCGGTATCGGCCGGATATCGATACGGAGATTCGCGCCGAAATTGCGGTCAGCGACGCTTCTGCCAAAGCCGGCAGCAGCGCCACCGACTCCGATGACACCGCGAAAGCGTGGCTGGTCGAGGTCGAACATCACAGCAGCGCCGCCGATTTCCTCGCCTATTTGCGGGAGCGCGAAAGCGGCTTTGGATCGGGTCAGCTCAATGCGAGCGAAAATGGCACCCGCAAGTTCGGCCTCGATGGGCGGCTGCGGGTTGGTCGCGGACTGTCGCTGAGCGGCAGCGCGTGGCAGGAGGAATATCTCGATCTCGGTTCGCGCCGCCGCGCGGCCCAGGCGCTCGCGGAATATGACAATGGCACCACGGTGGGTCGCGTTGGCCTTACCCATGCGGACGACCTGCTGTCCGACGGCACACGCAACAGCTCGAACCTGGTCCAACTCGGTGCGACGCAGCGCCTGCTGGGCAAGCGGCTTGAACTCGACGCCCAGAGCGAGTTCGCCCTTGGCGGCGACGACGCCAGCGTCGATTTCCCGACTCGCCATCGCCTCGGCGCCCGCTTCGCGGTTACTCGCGACGTGAATCTCGTCGGCAGCTACGAAATTGCAGACGGCGACACCGTAAAGGCCCGCACCGCCCGCCTCGGCTTCGATCTCGCCCCCTGGGCGGGCGCGCGATTGCTCGCCACCGCCAATCAACAGCAGATCAGCGAATATGGCCCGCGCAGCTTTGCCGCCTATGGTCTTTCGCAGTCGCTTCGGCTCGGCAAGCGCTGGTCGGTCGATCTGTCGGTCGATGGCAACCGTACGATCGGCGGCATCCGCGCAAAGGATGTGCTGAACGCTCAGCAACCGGTCGCATCGGGCGGCTTTCTTGGCCCCAATTCTACGCTCACGGAAGATTTCCTCGCGCTCAGCGCCGGCGCCACCTATCGCGCCGATCGCTGGACTTTGACCGGGCGCGCTGAATATCGCGACGGCGAGTTGGCCAATCGCTATGGGCTGACGCTCGGCGGCCTCCGCCAGCTTGGCGAGGGTCGTGCGCTCGGCGCGCTCTTCACCTGGACGAAAGCCAGTGGCGCCGGAACGACCCCGACGACCGAAGTCATGCAGTTCGAGATGAGTTGGGCGCATCGCCCCGCCGATTCGCGGGTTTCCTGGCTTAACAAGAGCGAATTCCGGTCGGACAAGGTGCGCGATGCCGTCGCCGGCCAGGCCGATGCGATCGGCAGCACGCTCACGATCGACGGCGACGCAACCAGCCGCCGCGTCCTCAACAGCTTCTCGCTCAACTGGACGCCCCTCGGCGATCGCTTCGGCGGCAACGACGGACGGCAATGGTACGAACGCGCCGAATTCGCTTTCTTCTGGGGCACGCGCTACAATTTCGATCGCTTCGGCGAGGACGACGTCAAGGGATGGTCGAACCTCGTCGGCGGCGACATCCGATTCAATTTGGGCGAGCATGTCGGAATCGGCGCGTCGGGCACCGCGCGCATCGGCACCGGCGGCGACACGCTGGCCTGGGCCGGCGGGCCGACGCTGACGCTCGCGCCGATGAAGAATGCGAATGTCACGATCGGCTATAATTTTGCGGGCTTCCACGACCGCGACTTCGAAGACGCACGCTTCTCGCGGTCGGGAGCCTATGTGACCTTCAAGCTGAAGTTCGACCAGACCAGCTTCGCAGGCCTGGGATTGTAAGCCAACCGCGAGCCCGATATTTCCCAGCCCCTCAATCGGCGAACAGCAGCACCGGTGTTTCGACCAGCTTCTTGAGCGCCTGGACGAAGCTTGCCGCGTCCCAGCCATCGACGACGCGGTGGTCGCAGCTGATCGACAGGTTCATCAGCTTCGCGCGGCGGATATCGTCGCCGTCAAAGACAGGGCGCTCGACAATCTTGTTCGGGCCGATGATCGCGACCTCGGGACGATTGATCACCGGCGTCGTCGCGACACCGCCCAGCGGGCCGAGCGAGGTGACGGTCAGCGTGCCGCCGGTCAGTTCCGTGGGCTTCGCCTTGCCAGTGCGGGCGGCCTCGGCGAGCCGCGTGATCTCGGCCGCGAGCTGCCAGACATTCTTGTCCTGCGCGTCGCGGATCACCGGCACCATCAGCCCGGCGTCGGTCTGCGTCGCCATCCCCAAATGCACCGCGCCGTGGCGCGTCACCACGCCGCCCTCGTCGTCGTAACGCGCGTTGATCATCGGGAAGTCGGGAATCGTCCGGCAGATTGCGACGATCAGGAACGGCAGCATCGTCAATTTCGGGCGCTGGCCGCGGTTGGCGTTCAGATCGGCGCGCATCGCTTCGAGCGCGGTGACATCCATTTCCTCGACATAGGTGAAATGCGGGATCGCGCGCTTCGAGGCCGCCATATTTTCGGCGATCTTGCGGCGCATTCCGATGACCTTCACGGGTTTGTCGGCGCGGGCGCGCGGCGTTCCCGGCGCAAGATAGCCCTGCCCCGCGCTGTAGCGCAGATAGGCGTCGAGATCGGCGTGGCGGATGCGGTCGCCCTCGGCTTGAACCTGGGTCAGGTCGACGCCCAGATCCTTGGCGCGGGCGCGAACGGCGGGGGATGCGAGAACCTTGACCTCACGACCCGTTTGTCCTGAGCTTGTCGAAGGACCGCTTTCCTTTTCAACGGTTGCAGACAAGGACGGCCCTTCGACAGACTCAGGGCGAACGGGTTGAGAAGGTCGTGCAACAACCTCTGCGTCCGAAACCTCTTCGGCGCCCGGCGTCTCCGCTTCGATTTCCTCTTCGGCGGCTTCCTTGGCCCGCGTCTCTTCCTCGGCCGCCTCTTCGTCGGTTTCGATCACCGCGAGCGTCGATCCGATCGAAATCAGGTCACCGACCTCGCCGGCGATCTCGACCACCACGCCCGATACCGGCGACTCCATCTCGACCGTCGCCTTGTCGGTCATCATGTCGGCCAGTTGCGCGTCTTCCTCGACGCGCTCGCCGACCTTGACATGCCAGGCGACGATCTCGGCCTCGGCGATACCCTCACCAATGTCAGGCAGACGAAACGAATAGCGCGCCATGGCGATCAGTCCTTCATAATCTTTTCGAGCGCGGTCGCGATACGGACCGGCCCCGGGAAATAGGCCCATTCAAGGCTATGCGGATAAGGCGTGTCGAACCCCGTCACGCGTTCGACCGGTGCCTCGAGATAGTAGAAACAGCGTTCCTGCACGAGGGCGGCAAGCTCGGCCCCGAAACCCGAAGTCCGGGTGGCCTCGTGGATGATCAGGCAGCGACCGGTCTTTTTCACCGAGGCCTCGAGGGCGTCGATATCCAGCGGCAGTAGCGTCCGAAGATCGAGGATTTCGGCGTCGATGCCCATCTCTTCGATCACCGTCTTCGCGACATGCACCATGGTGCCGTAAGCAAGCACGGTGACCGCCTCACCCTCGCGCACGGTCGCCGCCTTGCCGAGTTCGACGCGGTAATATCCCTCGGGCACCGCGCTGACCTCGTGCTTCGACCAGGGTTCGACCGGGCGGTCGTAATAGCCGCTGAACGGGCCGTTGTAGATGCGCTTGGGCTCAAGGAATACGACCGGATCATTATCCTCGATCGCCGCGATCAACAGGCCCTTGGCGTCGCGCGGGTTCGAGGGGATCACGGTCTTCACGCCGCAGATATGAGTCATGATGCTTTCGGGCGACTGGCTGTGCGTCTGCCCGCCGAAAATGCCACCGCCAAAAGGGGTGCGGACGGTCATCGGGCAAATAAAGTCGTTCGCCGAGCGATAGCGTAGCCGCGCCGCCTCGCTGACAAGCTGGTCCAGGCCGGGATAGATGTAATCGGCGAACTGGATTTCGGGTACCGGGCGCAGCCCATAGGCACCCATGCCGACAGCGACGCCGATGATGCCGCATTCGTTGATCGGCGTGTCGAAGACGCGGGTTTTGCCATGCTTCTTCTGCAGGCCGGCGGTGGCCCGAAAGACGCCGCCGAAAAAGCCGACATCCTCCCCCATCACGACGACCTTGTCGTCACGGCCGAGCATGACGTCCATGGCGCTGTTGATCGCCTCGATCATGTTCATGGTCTTGGTCGAACCGGTATCGTCGGGGGTCATCATTCGGGCTTCCAGTCGGGGCCGAACTTCTTTTCCTGTTCGGCGAGCATCTGCGCGCATTGTTCCTGAAGGTGCCAAGGCATATCCTCGAAAACATCCTCGAACATCGTCTCGAACGGCTGGTGCATGCCGTGCCCCAATATGCCGAGCTTTTCCGATTGCTTCTGGCTCGTCTTGACCAAGTCTTCGAGCTCCTTGCGGAGCGTTTCGTGGCGGTCGTCGTCCCATTCGCCGGCGGTTTCCAGATGATGCTTCAGCCGCGCGATCGGATCGCCGAACGGCCAGGCGCTGGCTTCCTGTGCTGCGCGATAGGCACTTGGATCGTCGGACGTGCTATGGCCTTCGGTGCGATAGGTGAAATGCTCGATCAGGGTCGGGCCATTGTTGGTGCGTGCGCGGTCGGCCGCCCACTGGGTGGCGGCATAGACCGCAAGCGGGTCGTTGCCATCGACGCGCAGCCCCGCGATGCCATAGCCGACGGCGCGCGCGGCAAAGGTCGTCCGCTCGCCGCCCGCAAAGCCCGAGAAGCTCGAAATCGCCCATTGATTGTTCACGACGTTGAAGATGACGGGGGCATTGTAGACGGTCGCGAATGTCAGCGCCGAATGAAAGTCGCCTTCGGCCGACGAGCCTTCGCCGCACCACACCGTCGCGATGCAACTGTCGCCTTTCGACGCCGACGCCATCGCCCAGCCTACCGCCTGCGGATATTGTGTCGCCAGATTGCCCGACACGCTGAAAAACCCGTGCTCGGGGGCCGAATACATGATGGGCAGCTGCCGCCCCAGCAGATGGTCGCCGCGGTTCGAATATATCTGGTTCATCATCTGGATCAGCGGATAGTCGCGCGTGATCAGAATGCCCTGCTGGCGATAGCTGGGGAACACCATGTCGCCGCGGTCGATCGCCATCGTCGAGGCAACCGACGTCGCCTCTTCGCCCGTGCACTTCATGTAAAAGCTGGTCTTGCCCTGGCGCTGCGCCCGGAACATCCGATCGTCGAACGCCCGCGTCAGCATCATGTGGCGTAACATCTGGCGCAGCCGGTCGGGCGACAGATTGGGATTCCATGGCCCCTTCGCCTCGCCGTCGAAATCGAGAACGCGGACGAGGCCATAGCAAAGATCGCGCATCTCGTCCGGTTTGGACGCTTCGCCCGGACGCGGTGTGCCGTCGACGGGCGGAACCACGATGTCGCCGAAGTCCGGGGTATCGCCGGGCCGGTATCTCGGCTCGGGAATATGGAGCGACAGCGACGGCAGGTTGCTCGCCGCTGGCAGGGGCGTTTCCGGCATATCTTCGTCCCTTCGAGGCGCGAATCGCCGCGCCGTTATATTTCAAATCGGCGACATATTATTGCTTCCCGCATGCCAATGCAATGGCTGCCGCTCACACCGCGACGGGCGCGGAAATATGCGCCTGTGGCGCGTAATCCTCGACGACGAAATCCTCGAAGCGATAGTCGAAGATGGTCGCCGGGCGGCGCGCGATCCGCAGCTTCGGCGCACCGCCCGGCACGCGCCGCATTTGCTCTTCGACAAGATCGGCGTGATTGAGATAAAGGTGCACGTCGCCGCCGGTCCAGATCAGTTCGTGCGCGGTCAGGTCGCATTGCTGCGCGATCATGCGGGTCAGCAGCGCCGCCTCGAACACGTTGAATGCGAAGCCGAGCCCCAGGTCGCACGACCGCTGGAACAGCAGGCACGACAGGCCACCATCGCTGCGGACGTGGAATTGATAGGTCATGTGACATGGCGGCAGCGCCATGCGATCGAGGTCGGCGACGTTCCAGCCGGTAAAGATATGGCGACGCGACCCCGGGTTGTTGCGTAGCGAGTCGATCAGCGCGGCGATCTGGTTGTGCCCATCAGCGGCACGGCGGAAGAGCCCCTCGCCCGCCGGCTCGTAGCGCGGCCAGTTCACCCATTGATGGCCATAGACGGGCCCGAGATCGCCCCAGGCGCGCGCGAAATCTTCGTCGGCCAGGATCCGCGCCTCGAACCGCTCGGCATCGATATCGTCGCCCGTCTCGCGGCGATAGCGATCGAGCGGCCAGTCGGTCCAGATCCGGACGCCTTGGGCAACCAGCGGACGGATATTGGTATCGCCGGTCAGGAACCACAGCATTTCGCGTAGCGCGGTCTTCCAATAGACGCGTTTGGTCGTCAGCAACGGAATCGCATCGTCCTTCAACGAAAAGCGCATCGTTTCGCCGAACAGCGACCGGGTACCGACGCCCGTCCGGTCGATCCGTTCGTCGCCCTCGACCCAGATGCGCCGCATCAGGTCGAGATATTGCAGTTCATAATGGATGGTTTCGACCAAGATTCGCTCCTGTGGCAATCCGTCATTGCTAGGCCCGCGCCAGCCATGCGGCAAGCACTGCGGCCCCAGGTCCATTCCGGTCCAGTCGAGACTTGGCCGGATTGACCGGCCGGCGCACAGCGTACACCGTGAATCGGTCGGCCCGCCTCGACGCGACAGCGCCCACACCCGAAGACGGCTTTTCTCCCCATGACACGGAGGACGAGGTCGCAACCCTGCTGCTGCGCCCCCTGTTTCCCCGCGATCGGGAGATGGTCCTGCTCGCGGCATTCGATGCCCATGAACGGCTCGTCGCCCTGACCCCGGTCGACGGTCAAATGGCGGATCGTTGCGCGATTGCCCCGCGACATTGGCGAGCAACGCTCCGCATCGGGACACGCCACTTGTTAATGGCCCACAACCATCCCTCAGGCGACGCCAGCCCCAGCGGGGCCGACATCGAATGGACGCGGGAAGCTTTGGCTTTCCTGCGGTTTCTGGGCGTCGACCTGGTCGATCATCTGATTTTCACCGACGCTGGCCACTTCAGCTTCCGGCGCGCGGGGCTGCTTTAGCGACGGATGTGCCGATTGCAGCTTGAAGTTCGCCGAATCCGCGTCTAGAGGACCGCCCTGCCTTGGCGCCGCTTCGTCGGCGCCGGATCGGTCGGGGAGTAGCTCAGCCTGGTAGAGCACTGTCTTCGGGAGGCAGGGGCCGGAGGTTCGAATCCTCTCTCCCCGACCAATTTTCGTCGCTTTCGACAATAAGCCGCAGAATTCCGCCGTTTTCCTTCAACCGAGGAAATCGGTCGGGAATCCTGCGTGCCGATTGTGCCACAAATTGTGCCACAGATTGTGCCCGCATCTTGCCCCGCCCGGTTCCTCGCAGCCAGGGTTTTAATGGCATGGCTCTCTATCGTCGCGGCCCCATCTTCTGGTGGAAATCCCGCCTGCGTTTCTCTTCTGTTCCCTCCCATCATACAATGGTGAGGATGTCGCTTCGCACGGCGAGCCCTACGCAGGCCCGTTCGCGCGCAGCCGAACTCGATCTGGCGAAGGACGCGATGATGGAACAGATGCCGATACTCAGGCGCAGCGTGAAGGCAGACGACATGCCCGCGCTCTACAAGCAGGCCTTCGAGCGCGAGCTCGACCGGATCATCATGTCCCAGTTCCAGGAGCCAGGCCGGGTCGATGATCATCTGGCGTTCAATCGCCACTACGCCCGTTACTTCTCGCTACTGGCCACCGAACCGAAGCTGCTCGATGCGAGCATGGACAGCTATCAGGAACTCGTGGGGCGTGGTCTTGGCGAGAACGATGCTGATGCGCTTGCCGCCTTAGCAAGCCGCCACAAGCACCAGCGCCCGATTTCGATCGGACAACTCGCTGATGACCTGCGGGCCCAAGGTATCGAGCCGAGCGAGCGAAACCTTGCTGCATGTGCGCGGATTGCAGCTGCGGCCTATCGAAACGCCAATATCGAGGCCTGCAAAGAGCTCGGATCGCCGTTGCCTCAAGGCGACGTCTGGCCGCTACCGCAGCATCTTGAACGACTGGCCGATGTTGAGACGGTGCCCGCTGTTCCCGCCCCCACCCAGCCCGTAAACGATACCTCGGAGGCGACGACCACTGTAGCAGATGAGGGCGTTCCAGCACGCGAAGCACCCCTGCTCTCCGTATTCGCCACACAGTCACTAGACAAGAAGATCAAGGACGGCGCCTGGGACGAAGGTCGCAGGCGCGACATCGAAGGTGCGGTAAGGATATTCATCGCGGCCAATGGAGACTTGCCGGTCAATATCATCACCCAGAAGCACTTGATCGCCATGAAGGATCTCTTTGCTCGCCTGCCAGTCGTTTATGGACGGAAGCGGAAAGATGAAAACGGAACAGAAATCCGGGAGACGATCGAGGAAGCTCTGGAACGCGGGGATGCACTGCGCAAAAAATGGGACGAGAATCCCACTGCTGCCGATATCGACGGGCTCCCCTATGTTGGCCTAGCGCTAACCACGCAGCGCAAGCACATGACTTGGATGAGTTCGCTTATCACCCATCTGGAGGGTCACGATCCCGATCTCGCACCCAAAGGTCTGAATTTTAAGGCAGTTCGCAAGACACTGGTGAATCCGAAGAAACAAGGCGACCGTCACGCCATAAAGAACAACCATAAGCGGAATTCCGGACGGCTGCCTTGGCAACCCAGTGAGTTGCGACAGATGCTCGAAGCACCTGTCTGGTTTGGGTGTGCAGGTTTATGGAAACGTTTCGAGGCGGGCGATGAAGTAATCCATGACGGAAGTTACTGGGTGTTGCCGCTCGTGATCTCCACACTCGCGCGATCGAACGAGATCGCGGGCTTAGGTGTCGCAGATGTCGTTCTCGATTGCGACGTGCCCTTCTTGCGTATTCGCGAAACCAATCTGCGGCGCATCAAGACGGTTTCTTCAACGCGCAAGGTTCCTATCGCGAGCAAACTGCTGGAACTCGGCTTTCGCGAATACGTCGAGGCGATTAGGGAGGCAGGCCATCAGGCACTTTTTCCTGAGTTCCAGCACCCGACTATGGATTCGGAAAAATGCTTCTACAAGGATCTATTCGCTCCGCTGCGCAAAATGCTTTTCCCTAACGGCACCTCCAGAAAGAGAGGTCGCAAGGATGTCGACGTGCCAGCGATCCGCACACTCGGGTTCAATGTTCTTCGCGACAAGGAAAGCGAAACAGGATTGAAAGTTTTCGACGAGCATCATCGCAAGGGACTCGGTGGCCATGAGCCAGATGATACTGAGGGCCGACACTACGACGATGACTTCGAACCCCATGAGCTCGTGGAACTCGTTGAGGTTCTCGCCAGCCTACTTCCCGAAATACCGAAACGATCTCTTAACCTGAGGCCGCTCGAATATCAGAAATTTGGAAAGCCTCGAGGCAGACCAAAGAATCGGGTTTGATAAAGGGCAACTGCGTCAGCTTTGCGCCCTAATCTCGGACATCAGAGAAAATATTTGATTCGTCCGAAAGCGGACATCGGTTCGCTGAAACTCACATGGGGCGATGCCGGGAAGTCCAGATCTGCAGCTTCGAGATCGCAACGGGCAATTAGGGGCAATTCAAGCGGGTCGCCTTCACTATCGGCGTTGGAAGTCTTTGCGCGCCCAGCGATCCTTGAGCTCGGCCGCCTCGCTTGCCGTTGTAGGAAGGGTGCGCATGGTGAAGCTGATCCGATTCCCGTTGCGGCGTTGGTCCTGACGGGTCAGGATGAGTCTAGCCGAGCGCTTGGGACCATCGAAGTCGATGACGGCGGGGCGGAAATGCGGATCATTCTCTACTACAATCGCGTGGGCCGCACCGGGATCAAGAATGAAATCTATGACAATACCGAGCAGCGTGCAGCGCAGGCCCGCCACGCGCTGGTCTTGCATGTGCGTGAGCGGTGCAAATCCGATCGTGTCGTGGAGCATATCGCTCTCATGGCCCACATAGAGCCCATAGCCGGGCGGCAAGCGCCCCGTCGTCAACGCCTCGACAATGAGCTGCTCGGGGATCGTGAAGTTGGTCGCGGTTGATGCGCCTTCGGTCCGCGCGACATTCGCGGTCAAAAGCCCCATAAGGGTCTTGAGGCCCCAAAGTTCGAAAGCCTCACCCGACACGATCCGGAACAGGGTTCTCGTCGAGAGTGACTTTCTCCCGACGTGATTGATTCCGTCGCGGATCGCCGCCAGCATTCGTTTCCCCTCGATATCGAGCGGAGAGAGCGCGCTGTTGTGGCGTGTGCAAAGAATATTCGATGTTAGCGAGTTGATCCCTACGCGCGTCTCACCCGGTCCGAACCACGGCAGGCCGGAGGTGCGCAGGTTTCCGAACTCCGCGAGGATCGTCCCCGAAACGTAATGTTCACCTGAGATCTTGGTCGAGCAGTTGTTCGTGCTGCGCATGTAGCATTTGGGATGCGCATGCCCTGTGAGAGGTTGCGGGGGCCGAAGTTGCGCCACTTTCAGGAGCGGCATCTCGCCGGGGCAGTCGCAGCATGCCGCGAACGCAGTGCCACTGCCGCACGGACATGGCTCTTTCGGGGCCGCGGGCGGAGTCCAATGGTTGGGAGCCGGTCTCGGCATTGTCAGGTGCTATCGCGAATGTTCTCGAGCATCGCGCGCATTTTCGTGTCGAAGCCGACCGAGACGGCAGGTTCTGCGGCCAGCAGAACACGCGCGATGAATGCGGCATCCTCGCCGCCGCTGTCCAGCACTGTTTCGATGGCGGGGACGTTGAGCGCGGGCATCACCAGCAGCGCCCGCCGCGTGGCGAGAATGGCCGACCAGTCCTGGCGCACCCGCCTCGCAAGGACAGGCAGCACGGCTTTCTGATGATTCGAGCTCAATGCCCATTCGAGCAATCGCAGATGGGCGACGAACAACTCTTCGACTTTGAGCCCGTCGGAGTTGCTCAACGATGCGACTACGCGCGCGATGATCTGCCGGAAGTCGTCGGGGTCGTCCGGAGCAGCATCCCCCCATTCGGGCATCGCATCATAGCCCGCCGCCAATCTGAGAGCATCATGAACAATGAGATGGCTTGCAACCGATGCTTCGGGCTGCGCCCAGGCAACTATTGCCTGCGCCAGCGCGGCATCGCGCAGATATTCCCGTTGATTGCCGTCCATGAGCGCGCCGGGAGACACCGGCGCTATGCTGGTCGCACTCATCTCGCGCGGATCATATTCGCGGCCTGCCGCGCGCCGCGCCTCCATGTGCGCAAACCCCTCCATAGCGGGAATGAGGAAGCGTTGAAAATCGCCGATATTGCCCTTGGCGATAGCGTGATCGAGCAGGTCGTAACGGACCATGGCATCGAGATCGGCATCGGCGCGCGCGGCGATAAGGCCCGGCCATGCGATGATCTCGTCTGCCGGCACGCCCGCCTGCAGCGCGACGCGCGCGAGCAGCATCCAGGCAGGCGCTGCCGGCGTCACTGGAAAATCTGCAAGCCCGGGTTTGGGATCGGGATTGCTGGCGGCACCTGGCGGATAGAAGGGCGGTTCGCCCTCGACCAATAGCGGCTCTTGTTTCTCGCGCATCCACAGCACCAGATGCTTCACCAGCAAATGGACGGCGTGGGATGTCGGACGCTCCTGCGGATCGATCGTGGCAACATCGTCGAGCACGCTGACCATCGCGCGCACTGCGCGTGCTTCCTCGCCGGCGCCGAAGCGGATCGCCGCGGCATCGGCGGCGAGACCTACCGAAAACGGGCTTGGCCGGCCATCGCGACCCGCGAGCGCCAACGCTTGGGCCTTGTCGAACAAGCGCGCCGCTTCTGTCGGTTCGCCAATATGGCCCGCCGATATCGCCGCCTCGCGCAGTGCAAACGCCGCATCGAGGGGATCGATCTCCTCGTAGCGGTCCTCCAGGCGCCTCAAGATGCGATAAGCATCTGCATATTCGTCCCCGCGCCAAGCGATCTTGCCGCGTTCGCGTTCGATGTCGAAATTACCGGGTAGGCGTTCGGCTGCCGCGTCGAGCGCGGTGAAAGCTGCCGTGCGGTCCTTCACATATTCATCGAGCACCAGCGCCTGTGTCCGAAAGCACCTGCCGGCGAGCCGCTCGGCCTGCCAATTGAGCGCCCTCTCGCCCAGCTGGGCGAAGGTGTCGGCGGTGGCCTGGGCCTCAAAGTCATCGCGCTGGGTTTCCTTGAGCCAAGCATTGTCGATGATCATCGGAAGCGCGATCGGCGGCTCGTTCATCGCGTCGAGCCAGACCTGGCGCGCAGATGGCGGAAGGTGGTCGAGCGCGTCGAACAGACTCGCGAGGGCCGCGACACCGGGCAGGCGCACGGCATGGGCAACGAAGAGAAAGCCGGTAGGATTGGCGTCGCTCCCCGTCCCGATCCGGTCGGCAATCTCGCGGAAGTCCGGATTTTTCTCAGCGATCAGGGCGAAGCGCTGGAGGTGATCGAACCAGCCCGGAATACGGCCAAAGCCATAGGCGTCGAACAGCAGCTTCATCAGGATGATGCCGACCAGCGACTGGCGAATCTCCAGGTCTTCCTCGGTCATGGCGTCGAGCCGCTCGATGAGGCTCCGCGCCGAGCGGGCGACCTCGGCATCGCTGCCGATCGCGCTCTTGAGCAAATGCTGCGCCAGACGGAGCAGCAATGTCACATACGGTCGCTCGGCGAGAAAGGTTGGGTCGGCCTGTGCCTCGCGGAACATCGGCATGAGGCTCGCCAGCTTTGCGCGATCCTCGTCGCTTGTCGCGATGACGTGCTGAACGAGAACGTTGACCCAGCTCTCGTCGCCGGCGAGCCAGGCGTGGAAGAAGGCGGTGTCGAGCAGGTCGGCGTCGACAGTCTCGCGGGTCATGATGTGAACGACGATCGCGAGGTCGAGCGTCTTTAGTGCTTCGGCATCGAGCATTTCGGTATCGAGGCCCGTGACTAGCGGCGATGAGCGCATCCGTCCGAAGTCGAGCCGCTCGATCCAGTGGCCGGTGAGACTGTCGAGGGCCATTCCGGGTGCGGCGAGGCTCGGCGCGACCCCGCCGACCGCGACTCCGAGCGCGCGGTCGAAGGAACCGTAGATGCGCACCGTCCGTGCGAGCAAGGCCAGCGCGTCGGACGAGAGTTCGGCGAGGAGGCGCCGCCGCGCCGCTTCGCGCTCGGCCTCAACATCGGGATTCTTCATCCCGGCCGTGGCCCAGCTCTTCATCGCATCTTCGGGCCAGCCCGCGTTGGCGAGGCCAGCTATGGCGACGTCGACAAGCTGCGGATGACCGCCGCCGACCAAAAGCGCAAACCACCCCCATCTTGCAGGATCGCCGCCATAGGCCGCGACCAGCGCGGCGGCATCCTCGCTTTCGAATGACGGCGCCGCGTGGACGCCGGCGTCGGCGAGCTCGAGCGCACGCTTCAGCCGCTGGCCAGGGGGCTGGTTGCTGGTAACGATGAGCGGGATACCGCGCTGTTGCAGGCTGAGCGCCAGTTCGCCGAGCACCGCCTCGGTGTCCGGCTGATGCACGGGCGAAAGATCGTCTATGACGAGCCCCGCGACCGCGGGCTCACCTAGGATCGCGAGCCGCGTGGCGACGATCCGCTCGCGCGCGGTCGGGCCGGTCGCTCCGCGCAGATCCAGCAAGCGCCACGGTCCGCCGATCGCGTTGGCGGCAAGCTCGGCGAGCAGCGACTTGCCGAGCCCAGTTGCTCCGTGGAGCCAAGCCGATCCCGTCGGGCCGAGCGCATTGCGCAGCGCTTGGACCGCGGTTTCGCGCGGAGCACAGCGCGGTGGGGCGGGCGCAATGAGCCGCCACGCGCCCGTCGCATCCAGATTGAGGCCGCGCGGAATTACCGTTGGTCCAACAAGCGCCCGGTGGGCCGGGACGCGGACCGACACAGCCTCCTGGAGCGCGAACAAGAGATCGCCACGCCGCAACCGCCGATCGCCGCCTCCGACGATGACGCTCAAGATTCGGGCGAGTAAGAGGTCCGCGGCCCGAGCCGACAAATCGGGCAGACCGCCGAGTGATTGGCCGAGGACCACCAGCGCCGCGCGATTGTCGGCTTCGATCGCGGCGATCGGTGGCGCGCCTGCGATCCAGCGGATTGCTGCGATAAGGTCGCGGCGCAAGCTGTCATTGTCACTGTCGCGCAGGAAGGCGGCGAGCCCGCTTTCCTCGTCGGCTTCGCTCGTGAAGCGTTGAACTAGACCGGAGCGCAACGCGTTCAGGGATCCCGCGCGCGCGGCGCGGTGCCACAGTTCGAGCCCTTTCCCGCCGTCCAGTGGAGCAATGCGCTCCTGGCCGATCGGCGACGTCGTTAGGAAGGCAAGCCGAACGGGTTTGTCTGGATTGGCTTGGTGCAGCCCCCAGAAGTTGCGGATCGCGGCTTTGACATCGGCCGAGTTCAGCGTGACGCTTCCGGATTCGCGCGTGTCCTTGACCTGCGTGGCGGTTAGGACCGCGTCCAGGCTCGCGGGGTCGCGCGCGATCTGCGCATAGTCTTCGGATATTTCGAGATGAAGCGTCGCATCGTCGGGGAGCGCGATCCAGGCGGCAAGGCTCTGGTGGAGCTGGTAAGCATAGCCACGAAGTGCGGCGATGGCCTGGCGCTTGGCGTCCTGCTCCGTTGTGTTCCAGCTTTCGTCGCCGGGTCCGATCAAAGAGTTGATGCTGCCGGTCATGGAGTCTCGCTCAGCCGAACCCGATCGCCGTGAGAAGCGCCGCTAGCGCGGCGTCGCCCTGCGCCACGCGGCGTGCGCCAGACAAGTCGATGCGATCGGCTAGCCGCATGGCTGCCATGCCTTTTTGATACTCGGGCCATCGTTGGCTCAACTGCTGAATGGCCAGCGGCGTCGTTGCCGGCCGAAGATTGGTGCAGTTCTCGAGATGGCGGAGCAGCATCGCTTCGTGACAGGGTTCCTGCCAAATGAGCTGGAAACCCGTCTGCTCGGCGATCTGCCTGGCGCGCGCATCGCGTTGCGGCGCCTGACCGACCTTGTCGCTGTCGAGCAGCACGAACCGTTCCGCATAGGGATCGCCGTGGCGCCGCTCGCGTTGGCCGAGGAGTGCGCGTGCCCGTTCTACCAAGGCGCAAGGATCACCGCCGCCGGGTTGCAACAAAACGGCATCGACATGCACGAGCAGGTCGTCGACGTCGGCAAAGCGCTGGAGGAGCGCGGCATAGCCGCGCTCGCTCTCGCCTTCGCAGCCGACGAACAGGCGTTTGCGCTGGGGGCGTGCGCGCCGCCTTGCTCGGACCGGCCGCCTCATCCAATATTTGGGACGGCGCCAAAGCTGCCGCCCAGATATTTGCGGTAGTAATTGTCGTCCCGCCGAACCGCCTGGATGTCGCCGAGCGCGAAAATCTCCGAGCGCCCGTCGGGCCCTTTTTCGGTAAAGAGCACTTCCTCTTTGACCAGCTCCTCAAGGAGCGAGGCATTGTGGCAGGTCATCCAGAGCTGGGCATGATGCGGGTTGCGCTTGGGATCATGGAACCAGCGCAGGATCTCCGGAAGTATGAGCGGGTGGATGGCCGTGTCGAGTTCGTCCACGATCGCGATGCCGCCGGTTTCGAGCGCGCGCAGCAGCACGGGATAGAGGCGTAGGAACAGCCGCGTGCCCTGGCTTTCGAGGACCAGCGGCATCGGCCCGTCATGGCCTTCATGGGTGAAGAGTGCGATCGGTCCATTCACCCCCTGCTCGACGCGCATCGCTCGGATGCCGAGGTCAATCCGTTCAATCTCGTGATTGAGCGCTTCGACTAGGTGCGGATTGGCGGCATAAACACGGACCACCTGCTCCTCGAGCGCATCGCTCCGCTCGATGAGTATGTTCGAGAAAACCGTCTGCGCCGCCTCCCAGATCGAGGTCGCGAAGGGGTGCTTGAGTTGCGCAAGGGTCGAGATCACGCTGGCGTTGGGACGCAGGATCTTGTCGAGCGCCTGTCTGAAGCCGGAAAGCGCGAAGGCGCTGCCGGCGGTGACCTGGCCCTCGCCGTCGCGCTCGAACAGCCGCACTTTCCGCTGCGCGGGCGGCGGCCAATAATAGAGCGCTTCGCGCTGGACGGTCGCTGGTTGGCCCGACGGTCCGCCCAGTTCTAGCTCATAGCTGTAGCGGCACTGCGGTGCACCCTCGCTCGCATCGGTCGGGTCGACGAGACCGGCGAGCGACAGCGAAAGTCTTGCCAGCTGGCTCCGCCCGACGCAGTTGTTGAAACGTTCGAAGGGAAGGGGGGCGTCGGGCTGAAGGCTAAAGCTGTCGCGCACGAACCAGGCAATGAAAGACAGGGCGCGGAGCACGGTCGACTTGCCGGACGCGTTGGGTCCAAAGATCGCGACCACCTTCGGCGCACGTTCCTTCGAACCTTCCCAAAGCGGCGCGAAACGGCCGGGCGTGTCGGGCACGTTCGCTGCAACGCGCAGATCGACGCACTGCGGCTCCAGGATGGAATAGAAATTTTCGATCTTCAGCAGGTGCAGCATATGGGACCTTTTCGCCGAAATGGCGCATTTTCAAGCTGACTTCAACAAAAATCCGCTAAAGTGCCCGTGAATATCTAGCTGGACCACTCTTGGGTGCAAGCTTCTGCGTCACCGCGATTGTCTGCCGACTGGCAGCTTCAGCCGGTTTTAGAGCTGGAAGCAGACAGCCGGATACGGCCCACAAGCCGCCAGACCGCTACCAGTGTGAGCTGCCGGTCAGAAAAGCGCCCTAATCACGGTCATTGAACCTCCGCCGCCGATTGCCTGAAGGCGGACGTTCCAGACTGCGAATAGGCATGTCAGTTGCGCGCCCCAAATCGGCATTCATGCCAGTTTGGACTGTGTCTGCAAGCGGACGCGATTAGTTCTTAATACCGACCAAATGCAACGGCATTTCCAATCCTCACCGGTCCGCCATACACTGCCGTCTACCGCAGCGTCCTACCCCTGAGCCACCGTAGCTACGTCAGCCTATCCAAGATCAGAGAGGCCGCATCAATAGCGTTCATGGTGGGGATTCTCGTTCTGGAAAGGTTCTACCGTTCCAAAGTCGACTTGAATATGACGTCGAGCTACATCGACTTCGATCGATTCCATGCCTTCATCGGGGTCTTTTGGAACGGTGATCGCAAGTTCGAAGTCAACGCTCGCCTCCTTCGAAACGTCTTCCGACCCTAAACTGACATAGTCGCGATCTAGGCTATCACGGACCTCGAACCGAAAGCTCGCCTCGAAACAGACCCGCGCCGCAACAAGGGTCGTGAAGGTGACGAAGTCACTATCTGCGGCAATTACGACCGGCGCTCCCGCTGCTTCCCAATCGACACTTTGTAGCGTTGCCGAGAGCGGCTCGGTCTCGAATTCAACGCTGGACCAGCCGTCCGCATTAAAGTCGACATCATCAAGCCTGTATTCTATTGCGCTCTCGATCGCTGACGTGATTTCTTCGGTCTGCCCGGCCCTCAGTAGGATTACCGCAGCCTCGGCAATCAAGCGACCGGATTCGTTGAAGAACGAGAGCGCTTGATTGATGTCGGCGATACAGACGAGGCGCTCAGATCCTGCACAGAAATCTGCCCAGCCTTTGTCCGCGCTCACGCAGAGGATCGACATCCCTTCACGCTGCGCATGGGCTTCGAGTGACATGAGCGCGAAGGCGTCGGGAAACTCGTTCTTTTTTGCATCCTTGTTCTCGAAGGGAGTGATGACGGAGAAATATCGATCGAGAATTTCGCCCGTGCGATCGTTCACCCCAAGCGCAGGGACGACCTCGCCGTTCACTGCATCCCTAAAGCTTTCGAATTGCTCATCTGCCGCAGCGCCTGAGTCGTCTTCAGCGCGATAACTTGCTACCGGCGCTACCTTGGCGGAGTCGATCTTCCATCGCTTGCCGTGAGCCGAAAGGGCCTTCTTAAGCTCTCGCTGGGTTTCAGCGGCCTCCTCTGCGATATGACGTGTTACCTCGCGCACGATAATTTCCGAGAATAGCACGGCGACGGCGCTGCCGGTGAATTGATCGAGCCTCCGGAAGATCGCAAAGTCGAGATTACAGCCATACTTGTCGAATACATTGGTATCGATGGTGAGGGCCGAGATCGAGCCATCGGCGATTTTCGCCTTCACCTCATCGTCGGAGAGTTTGGGCATCGGGCTTATTCTGCTTTCACATTACTAGGCACATTATTCGTTATAGCTAGAGGTTGCGCTTCGCATTGAACTTATGCGCCATCTTCGCCCTCCCCCGGTTGCAAGGCGTCTCCGCCCATCACCAGGCTAGACCAGTCGGGAAATGCGCCACGCGCGATGATCGCGTTGAAAACGCGTGTGACGAGCGCATCAGCAGCATCGAGGTTTATGGTTGATCGTGACGACAACACGCCGGAATGCACCGCTTGTGACCGCGCTCCGTAGAGCGATTTCATGTCGGCGAAGATCGTCGCCCGCTCGGCCGGTGTCTGCCCGAGGAGCCATGCCGCACGGCCGCCAATCTTATGCGCAATTTCGGTATTGTTAGGGCTGTGGTCGTGCATCAGCACAATCTCCGCCGCCATGCCGAGGTCGAGCGCGCGATCTACCGGGTTGATCGCCATACGGGAACGTCCCAGCCGATCGATCGCGCGCGACATGCTTGCGCCGCCGCGGAAGGTTGCGAGAAGACCATAGGCTCGCTCGACTGCAATGCCCTCAACCGAAAAAGGGACCAAAGGCATCGCAGCGAACGGACGCCCGGCCTGATTGCCGTCTCCAGCGACGAACAGGCTCGCGCGATCAGGCTGCTGCAGCGAAAATGGTAGCTCGACCGGACCGATGCTGGCGAGGAGGCAAGCCAGGCGCACTCGCTGACGCACCTGATCACGGGCCGACGCCGCTGGTGTCGTCACGCTCTCGCCGAGCGAAGCGCCGGTGCGGAGCTCGAATGCGGGCTCGACGCGGTATCGATGGCGAAGCACGCTCGTTCCTGACGGCACGGGCAGCATCTGGAAAGGGATGCGATGCCTCAGGCCTTCGAAAGTGTCTTCCGGCTCAGCGTCCAGTGTCACGCCACCGCCCAAATCGACACTAGCATCTAGTTTCACGCCGAGGATTGCGCTCAGTTCGAAATAGTGTCCGACATTTCCCGCGATCTCTTCGCCAAAGGCAGCAAGAATTGCCGCGGGTTCGAGCTTCTCGACCAGACGATCAATCGCCCAATCGCCGAACCGGCCCTGCGCCGTCACTCCGCCGCCATCGCCAGTGAAAATCCAACTGTGGCTGTAGGCGTCGAACGGCGTGACTTGCCGAAGGGCATCACCAAGGGAATGACGTTTATCATCGCGCCACAAAGCATAATGCTTGCCGCGATGAATTTCAGCGAGTTCGCGCGCAGCTTCTTCGAGCAGTTTTATTGCCTGAGCGTGCGTCAAATCCCCTCCCATCTTATTCGAAGATGCGGTGTTAGCGAACACCGCTGTCACCCCATGGCAAAGATCATTACATCTTGCCGGGGGTGCGAACATGGCCGAACATACGCAGTTAAACTAGCCGAATCTGTCGGAGCAAACGCTTTCGTCTGCACTTATTGGCGACGCCTGAGAAGCGGGAGGTTGGTATCTCGCACAACGCGCTCAGTCGAATGGCAGTTTCGCTCGATCCGGCGACTAAGTCCGGACAGTCCGAAACCGGCCCAAACGCGGTCATCCGACATTTTATCTGGCGGAGTATGGAGTGGGCGCAATCAGGCTAATGCCCATGCTGATCGACTTCCTGAAGAAGAGGGAATTTGAATCAGAAAGGTGGAGAGGAAAAATCTCCAGCTTCGGGTTCGAAATCCCTCCGCGCGGCAAAGCCGCCAACAAAGGAAATTCGAAATGCACAATCTTACCTGCACAACGCCTTACCTGCACAGCGCAAACGCAATCCTGCGAGCAATCGAAGCAGAGTTTGCGGGACGGGCCACGAGGCGCGGAAAGACGCTCGACGCGCTTGTCATGGGAGGCAACCGGCTAACTGACCGAGCACGGCACGACCTCGCCGAATACGCCTTCGGAGAGAACTGGGAAC
>CAZSMB010000011.1:0-21761 GCA_964607625.1 uncultured Sphingopyxis sp.
CCGACCCGTCGCGCCCCACGCTGATCGTCAACGAGCTGGCAGTCGGCTACCGCCTCCGCGCATAGACGCTGCTACCGCCGTCGAAGTGAATTGCTAGGCTCTTCGCCGTTCTTGCTCGGCGGGACCCGCCATGTCGCCGATGAAAGCATGCACGGCCGCGGCGTTGATCGGCTTGCTGAGCAGATAGCCCTGGATCTGGCGGCAGCCTTCCTGCCGCAGGATCTCGGCCTGAGCCTCTTCCTCGACGCCCTCGGCGAGCGTTTCCATGCCGAGCGCATCGGCAAGGGTCGTGATCGCACGAATGACGGCATTGGCATTCCCGCCTGCGGTCAAATCCCGCACGAAACTCTGGTCGATCTTCAACTTGTCGAACGGAAAGGACCGCAGATAGCTGAGCGACGAATACCCCGTGCCGAAATCGTCCAGGGCAATACGGACCCCCAGTTTCCGCAAGCCATGCAGTGCGTCGAGTGTCCGCTCGACATTGGAGATGAAGATACTCTCGGTAATTTCCAGCTCGAGCCGCGTCGCCGGCAATCCGGCCGTTGTCAAAGCGGACATCACGACGGTGGCCAGATTGGGGCTCAGGAATTGCTTGGGCGAAACATTGACCGCGACCGAGATATCCCCGGGCCAGGACGCGGCCTGACGGCAGGCTTCGCGGATCACCCATTCGCCGATCTGGACGATCAATCCCGTTTCCTCGGCGAGCGGGATGAAGTCGGCCGGGCTGATCATGCCACGCTGAGGATGCGGCCAGCGGATGAGGGCTTCGAACGCCTTGAGCCGCTCTTCGCGAAGGCTGTAGAGCGGCTGGAAATGAAGTTCGAAGCCACCGTCTCGAATTGCCAGGCGGAGATCGAGTTCCATCTGGCGACGATGGCGCGCCTGCTCGTCGAGCGACTGCTCGAAGAAGTGATAGGTCGATTTTCCGTCACGTTTGGCGCGATAAAGCGCAAGGTCCGCATTCTTCATCAGCGTGATGCCGTCGGTCCCGTCGGCGGGCGCCACCGCGATGCCCAGACTTGCCGACGCATCGGCCTGCTGTCCGTCGATAAGAACGGATCGATCGAAGCAATCCTGCAGTCGATCGGCCAATGCGGCCAGATTTTCCGAGGCGGCCAGGTCGGTCAGCAGGATGGCAAATTCGTCGCCACCAAGCCGCGCCACGATGGCGTCACCGAGCACCTCCTGAAGGTGCGACGCGACATTTCGGAGCAATGCGTCGCCGGCCGGATGGCCGAGCGTATCGTTGACCACCTTGAAATCGTCCAGATCGACATAGACGACCATCAACTGCGCATCGTCGCGACGACGCGCCAGCGCGTGGTCGAGTTGCTCGACGAACAGCTTGCGGTTGGGCAGGTTCGTGAGCCCGTCATGCAGGGCGACATGGGTTATCTGGCGTTCCCGCTCCGCAATCGCGTCGACCATCGTGTTGAAACTTGTGCCCAGCCGGCCGATCTCGTCGTCGGAGGTGACGGCGACCTTGGCGTCCTTGCCCTCGCCCAACCGCCGCGTCGCGGCGTCCAGCGCGCTGAGCGGCCGCGTTATCGTCCGCGCGACGCGCCAACTCGCCGCGATCACGAGCGTCAACCCCGCTGCCGCGAGCGCGGCCAGCAACCACTGAAGGCCGGCATATTCGGCCAGCGCCGCGGTCAGCGAGTGGTCGAGCACGAGCCGCGGCCGTAGCCCCTCCTGAAGCGCCGGGAGCGCGGTCACATGGTGCAGTATGCGCTCGCTTCCACCGGTTTCGACCACCTGCCCCAGCGCCGCACGGCGGAGAGCGGGTGACAATTGCGAGGCGCCGACTACCCGCGCGCCGATATCGACCGCGGCGAGCCGGCTGAGCCGCCGCATCTCTGCCGCGTCCAACGGTTGTGCGAGCACCAACCATCCCACCGTGTCGGGAACCTGGATCGGCGAAGCGGCGGCGAGCGCGAGTTGGCCGCCCAGCCGGATCATACCGCGTTCCTGCCCGCCATCGAGGGCGGACCACAAGGACTCGACCCGCGGCAGGTTCGCGTCCGACGATCCCGCCATGCTGCCGTCGAGGCCGACCACGAAGGCCGCCGCGCTGTTGGAGCGCTGGCGCAGGCTGAGGAGTGCGCTTTCGATCGTCGCGTCGTCATGGGTCGCCACGGCTTCGCGGAACCCGAAGTCGCGCGACAATATGTCGGTCGAGGCGCGCATCTGTTTTGCCCGAAGACCTATGATTTCATCGAAGACCCGTGCGTTCGCGGCCAGGTCACGCGACGCGCTGTTCTCGCCAAAGCGCGCCACGCCATTACCGGCGAGCAGCACGACCGTCGCAAGGACGATGGCGAACAGCGCCGCATACACCACCGCAATCCGCAATTTCAGCGTCCGGAAGCGAAGAGGCCCAGGGAAAAAGGTCGGCAATCTCATCGCAAGTCCATCGCGATCTTCTGGCTATTCGATCCAGCCTGTATCGCCATTGCCCGCTTGATCTCGCCGCCCGGCACGCGTGCACGCGGGTGCCATATCGTCAGCTGATATTTGCCCGCCGAGAGACCCGAAAGGCGGACAATCCCGTTCTGGTCGGTTTTCCCGGCAAAGGGAGTATCCACAACCCGGATATAGCCTCGCATCTGATCGTGGATGTTGCAGCCCAGCGCCACGGTCCCCGCGACCGGAAACGACTTCGACCGCGTCTGGTCGCGGCCATAAAGGTCGATCTCGAACCGGGCCGCTTTCGAGAAGCTGTAAATGCTGTGGCGGACGGTATCGAGATTGGGAAAGGCTACGCTGCCGCCCTTGGCAACGATCAGGGTTCCTGGCGTGAAAGCAATATTCTTTTGCGCCATAGCAGCGCGCCCGGGCAACCGGATCGGACCACCTCGCCATCCACCCTCGGGATCGAGTTCGACAACGGCATCCCGGATCGGCAGGCCCCGCTTGTCGACAACCTGCACCTGCACCAGGGCGGGGCTCGCCGCCCACGCAGCGGCGATCCATGCTCCTGAAACGAGCACTGCAAAGGTGGCGAGCGGTCCCTTCATCGCGATCGCCCTAGCGGTCAGCTACTTAATTTTGCGTCAAAATCTTTGATCATGGTTAACGTCTTCTTTGCCGCTGGGTGCGATAGGACCGTTATGGACCAGCTAGCATTTCCTGCCTTGGGCATCTTGGGCTTCGCTTGCGCGTGCGGCCTGTCCCCATCGGCACACGCCCAGGACGTCGATATTCTGGACGGCGGCAAATTGCTGCTCACCAATGGCATTTCGACCATCGAAGGCACCAGCGGCGGCGGCCTCGCCACATGGGCTACCATCGCCGGCCGCGAAACCGATGCGGGCGTCGGCCTGTCCGGGCATGCCACGCTGGTTGAACTTCCCGACTATGGCTGGACGAGCTACGGTACGTCGGTCGGCCTCTTCGACCGGGTCGAATTGAGCTACGCGCACCAGA
This sequence comes from uncultured Sphingopyxis sp., assembly GCA_964607625.1. GTDB lineage: Bacteria > Pseudomonadota > Alphaproteobacteria > Sphingomonadales > Sphingomonadaceae > Sphingopyxis. Next base: position 3,433 of record CAZSMB010000011.1, read on the forward strand.
ATCTCGATACGCGCGATGTCGGGACGGCGCTGGGCCTCGGTAAGGGCTATACGCTCGATCAGGATGTGTTTGCGGCAAAGCTGCGCGTCGCCGGCGATCTCGTATATGGTGACCCCATGCTGCCGCAGATCGCGATCGGCATCGAGCACAAACGGAGCCGCGACGCTGCGGTCGTGAAGGCTGTCGGCGCGGCCGAGAGCAAGGGAACGGATTTTACGCTGTCCGCGACCAAATTATTCTTGTCGCACAGCCTGTTGGTCAACGCCACCGCCCGCCTGACCAAGGCGAACCAAGGCGGACTGCTGGGGTTCGGGAGTGCGGCCAACCCGGATTATGCGATGCAGTTCGAAGGGTCGGTCGCGTATCAACCCTTTCGCCGCGCGGTGATCGGCGCCGAATATCGCACCAAGCCCGACAATCTGGCGATCGCGCGCGAGGACGATTGGTGGGATGTCTTTGCCGCCTATGCCGTGACGCGCAATCTCACCGTGACCGTCGCCTATGTCGATCTGGGATCGATCGCGACCTTCGACGACCAGCGCGGCGGCCTGCTCTCCGCGCAGCTTGCCTTCTAAGGAGGTTCCATGTTCCTGCTCGCCGCCGCACTCCTTCTGCAATCCGCCACCGAGCCGCCCGTAGATTGGGACAAGGAATTCGGGGTCGAAGAGAAGGTGCGCGATCCGGTCACGGGCGAATTTCCGATCGAACCCTATGTCCGGGACAATCGCAACGCTGGCGCCAAGCCCTTCGCGGGCAGCGCGATGGCCGACGCCTTCGGCGGTCGGGAGGGTATCCGCCGGATCGCAGACCGCACGGTCGACCTTTCGGAAGCCGACGCGCGCATTGCCGCCATTTTCGCGTCGCACGACATGGTGCGGTTGAAGCGGACGCTCTTCGAGCAGTTCTGCTACATTCTCAACGCCGGTTGCGACTATAGTGGCCGCGACATGGCCGCATCCCACAAGGATCTGGGCGTCCAGACGCGCGACATGAACGCATTGGTGGAAAATCTCCAGCGGGCGATGCGCGAACAAGGCGTGGCGTTTTCGGCCCAGAACCGCTTCCTGTCGAAGCTCGCCCCCATGTCGCGCGACGTCATTACCCGATAACGCGTCTCGCGGCCAGGGTGGCCGTCCGATCATCCATTTTACGCGCCGACGACGGAGCGTTTTCGGGTGGCGTTCGTTCTCGCTAGCATGACATGCCACGATCAACGCACGAAGGCGGCGCCGAAGGACCGTTTCCAAACCTTCATTCGCTCTCCGCAATTCCCCTGCGTCGGAGCGAAATCGGCACTCGCCACGGACAATTTGAGGATAATCGGCGCGCGCGACCTCACCAGCGCGTGGAACGACCGGGAGATCCATCGCGCGCTCGTCGATTGGGCCGTACGCTATCGAAACGATCCGGAGGGTCTGCGAAGCTTGGCGGTCGTGTTCGACGGCCCCGTCGACCTCAACGAGCAACAGTTCGAGCACGCGCTTTGGCAGCGGCTCCAGTCGCTCGCGGACAAGGACGACTGGGCTGGGCTGCCCTATGACGCGCGCGTCAGTTCGGATCCGGCCGACCCGCATTTTTCCCTGAGCTTCGGTGGCGAGGCCTTTTTCGTCGTGGGGCTCCATCCGTGTGCATCCCGCCCGGCGCGTCGCTTCGACCGCCCGGTCCTGGTCTTCAATCTTCACGATCAGTTCGAACGGCTTCGCAGGAGCGGCCGCTACAGGCGTATGCGACAGGCAATCATCGACCGCGATATCCGCCTGTGCGGCGACGCGAACCCGATGCTGGCGCACCATGGTGAAAAAAGCGAGGCGGCCCAGTATAGCGGGCGGAATGTTCACGCGAGCTGGCAATGCCCCTTTCGCGATCCGCGAGATTCCCGATGACGACCCGGATTGCGCCGCGGAGCGGTGTCGCTTTCGAGCTCCGCAAGGACGAAATCCTCTCCGTGATCGATCCGGAGGGCGGGCAGGTAAGCGACCTCGTCGCCTATTCGCTCGACGACCGCCGCGAGGTCCTGTCGAATGGCCGCACCTTCGACTATGAGGAAACGATCCGCCTGACGACGGGGCATCGGATCTGGTCCAACCGGTCCAACCCGCTGCTCGAGATCGTCGAGGACAGCGGAGGACAGCACGACTTCCTTCTGACCCCGTGCAGCGAGGCGACCTTTCGCCATTTCTATCCGGGAAAGCCCGTCCATCGTGGATGCTTCGGAAATCTCGCCGAGGCCCTTCGCCCCTATCGGATCGAAGCGGACGACCTGCCGGTTGCGTTCAACCTGTTCATGAATGTGCCCGTGGATCCCGACGGGGCATTGCGAGTCTTGCCGCCCCGCACGCGTGCGGGCGACCGCATCCGGCTTCGCGCGCTGTGCGACCTCATCATCGGGCTCACGGCATGCTCGGCATATGACAGTTGCGGCGGCAGCTTCAAACCCATCGACTACCGGATCGACCCCGCTTGATCGCCACCGCGATGACAGCAACCTTCCCCTTTGCGCCGACCGCCGACGCAGCCGCCCGCCTGCGCGTCGCGGTAACCTACGCGTGGCGGCACCGACGTCCGATGGACTTCAAACGGCCTTCGCGGTTTACCGAGCTCGTCCAGATACGAAAATTGCACGACCGTACCGAGCGGCATCCTCGCTTGATGGACAAGCTGGCGGCCAAGCACGTCGTCGCGACCCGGTTGGGCGAGGACTGGACCGTCCCGACGCTGTGGCAGGGCACCCACCTGCCGGCGTCCCCGCCCTTTGCGTGTCCCGCCATCCTGAAAGCCCGGCATGGCTGCAACCAGTATCGCGTCCTGCTGACCGAACCGGACGAAGCGCGATGGCGGGGATTGAAGTCCGCGACGAGGCGGTGGCTGAAACGGCCCTACGGCCAGTGGCTCGACGAATGGGCCTATCGCGACGTCCCACGCGGATTATTGGCCGAACCTCTGCTGGGAGGTGGTCTGCCGCTCCCGATCGATTATAAGGTCTACGTGTTCGGGGGGACCGCAACGCACGTTCAGGTTCACCTGGGGCGCGGTCAGCGCCATCGCTGGATCTTGCACGACAGAGACTGGAGGCCCCTCGCCTCCGCGGCCGACGCTCCGCGGCCGCCATCGTCGCTTGCCGCCATGCTGGACGCGGCGGAAGCACTGGCAAAGGGCGAGAGTTTCCTCCGCGTGGATTTCTACGACGTCGGCGGCCGGCCCTATTTTGGCGAGTTCTGCCTGTACCCCGGCTCGGGGCTGGACCCGTTCGCGGCAGACTGGATCGACCTGGAACTGGGCGCGCTGTGGCTCGAGGCGCTCGCAGCGAACCGGGGGCGCCCTGCGTTGCCTTCTGCCGGGCATCCGGCATCCCTCGTCCCCGACGGGATGGCGACCGTCAGGACGCGCCCGGCGTAGCGAACGCGTCGAGTCACAGCACGCCCGCGGCCGCGCGATTGCCCCACGCCTCGGGCGGTCTCCTTTCTCGACCGCAACGAAGATGATATCGTGATGCGACGCTGTGGGGGATAAAAGGGTGCGGTTGATCTTCGCGCTATGCGCTTTGTTGCTATCGTCGAGTGTCCACGCGGGCGCACCCGTTTCGTCCATCGATGCCTTCATCGATCACGAATTGCCTGCCTCGGGGGCTCCCGGTGTCGAATACGCGATCGTCGACCAGGGCGATATCCGGGGGGGCGCCCGGGGTCGGACGCGCTCCGATGGCGGTCGTGCGATCACGCCCGACACCCCGTTGCTGATCGGCTCGCTATCGAAGAGTTTTACCGCGCTGGCGATCATGCAGCTCGCCCAATCCGGCACCGTCGATCTCGACGCCGGCGTGGGCACCTATCTTGACGCCTTCAGGGGACGCGCTTCGGGATCGATTACGCTTCGCCAATTGCTCAGCCACACCAGCGGATATTCGACCGTTCAAGGCAATAGTCGGCACGGCGACAACGCCCTCCGCCGGAGCGGACTCGCCGAATTCATCGCCGGGGTGTCGCAATGGCATCCCGCCTACCCGCCCGGTACGCGATGGGAATATTCCAATCTGAACTACCATATCCTAGGCGCCGTTATCGAGCGGGCGAGCGGCCAGGACTATGCCAGCTTTGTGCAGAGGAACATTCTCGACCCGCTCGGCATGGCCGACAGCTTCGTTTCCGATGGCCGGAAGCCACGGTCCACCGTCTTCGGGAACCGCCCCTGGTTCGGAAGCAAGCGCCCGTACGAGATGGGACGGACCGATCGCGTCGCGGCGCCCGCAGGCGGCATCTTTGCCAGCGCAAACGATCTCGCCCGCTATCTGGCCATGATGCTGAACGGCAAGGACGATATCCTGAGCGCTGCGAACAAGGCGGAAATGCTGCGCCCCGCGGGCAAGGCTTCGCCCTTTTACGGGCTCGGCTGGTTTATCGATGCCGACGCCGGGACGGCCTTTCACAGCGGCCTGGTGCCGGGCACGGAAACGCTGGCAACGCTTTGGCCTGCCCAACGTAAAGGGGCGGTCGTTCTGGTCAATGCAAACGGCGGCATCGGCTTCGGCGACAATCTTCAGTTGCGCAATGGCATCACCGCGAGGGCGCTTGGTCTCGACTATGCCGGCGAGGGGTCGCGGTTATGGCCGAAACTGACCTACATGCTTGTTGTCCTGCTTCCTGCCGTCCTTCTTATCAGCCTGGTGTGGGCATGGCTGGCGCGCACGCGCCTGAGGGCCAAATCGGGCGTCGCCGGAACCTTCAGCCTGTGGTTCCCGCTGTTCGCTATGATCGGATTGGCCGCGGTCCTTACGATTCTCGTCCCGCGCATGTTCGGCGGATCGCTGGCAACGCTGCTCCTCTATCAACCCGACTTCGCGATGGCGATGGTGGCGACGGCGGGGCTCGGGCCGCTCTGGGCGATTTTCCGACTTTGCGTGGCCTATGGCAGACGCAGCGCAGCACCGCGAGGGAGCAGCTAGGGTCGGGGCCCAAAGGTCAAGCGCGCCGCGCCGACCGGCATGTCGTCGCCGCGCGGCACCGGAAACGGGACATGGGCCCAATCGCTCCGTGCCGGCTGTGGCTATTGCCAGCCCTTGCATTTTTTTGTTAGCGTGCTAACTAACAAATATGAGTCGAAACGAATGGGAACGCAGCCTCGCCCAGAAACTGGTCGGGCTCTCGCGGCGTTGGCAAACGCTGAGCGATCAGGCGCTGGCGCGGCTCGGCGTGTCCAATTCGACTGGATGGTGTCTCGTCTACCTCGACCGCCTTGGCGAAGACGCGCGCCAGTCGGACCTCGCCCGCGCGATCGGCATTCGCGAAGCGACGCTGGTCCGGACCCTTGCGCAGCTCGAACGCGGCGGGCTGATCGAACGCTCGCCCAATCCGAACGATGCCCGCGCCAATATCATGCGTATCACGCCGCAAGGGCATGGCCTCGTCGCCGAAATCGAGTCCGTGCTCGCCGGATTGCGCGAACAGGTCCTGCAGGACGTCGACGATGCCGAACTCGAAACGATGGTGCGCGTGTTCGATCTGATCGACGCCCGGCTGCGCGAGCGAATCCTGTGACGGCGATGGAACGCTTTGGCGGCCCGGCGGCGCTGTTCGCGGTCAAATGCTATATTGCCGCGATGCTGGCGCTCTACGTCGCGCTCTCGATCGGCCTGCCGCGTCCCTATTGGGCGGTCACGACCTCCTTCATCATTGCGCAGCCGATCGCCGGAGCGGTGCTGTCCAAGGCGGTCTTCCGGGTGATCGGGACGATCCTGGGCGCGGCGGCGGCGCTGATCCTGGTCCCCAATCTGGTCAACGCGCCCGAACTTCTGTCGCTCGCTATCGCGCTCTGGCTGGCGCTGTGCGTCTATATCTCGCTCCTCCACCGCACCCCCCGCGCCTATATGTTCGTGCTCGCGGGGTACAGCGCGTGCATCATCGGCCTGCCGAGCGTCGGGGTTCCCGGCGCGATCTTCGACCAGGCGATAGCCCGGGTTCAGGAAATCACGCTGGGCATCATGTGCGGCAGCCTGGTTCACGGCGTCCTGTTTCCCGGGTCGGTCACCGACATGCTGCTGCGCCGGGTCGATGCGACGCTGGGCGATGCCGAGCGCTGGTCGCGCGATTCGATCTCGGGCCAGCCGGTGCCCGGTCTCGATGCCGAGCGGCGGCGTCTCGTCCTCGATATCACCGAAATGCACCAGCTTTCGATTCACCTGCCGTTCGAGACTGCGCGCGTGGCTCCGCGCGTGCGCACGGTTCGCGCCCTGCAGGACCAGCTTTCGCTGATCCTCCCACTCACCGTCGCGGTCGAGGATCGTATCGCGGAATTGCAGCGCCAGAAGGGCGGTCTTCCGTCCGATGTCGCGGCGCTGATTGCGGATTGTCGCGACTGGCTGGCCGACCCCGGCGCGGACCGCGCCGATCGCCGCGACCGGCTGGAATATCTGCGCGCCCGCGCGGCGGCGCTCGAACCCGACGCGGTCGAAGGTATGGGTTGGACCAACGCGCTTCGGCTCAGCCTGCTCGCCCGCCTGTCCGCGTTGATTGCGGCGCATGGCGATTGCCGCGACCTGCGCGACCAGATGGAAAGTCCGACGATACGCCCGGTCACGCCGCGCGTTGCCGAACTTCTTGCGGCGCGCCAGGACCGGCCGCTGCACCGCGATCATGGCGGCGCGCTGCGCTCCGCATTCGGCGCCGCGCTGACCGTGATCGTCGGCTGCGCGCTGTGGATTGGCAGCGGGTGGCAGAATGGCGCCGTCGCGGTGATGCTCGCGGGGGTCTTTCTCGCCCTCTTCTCGTCGGCCGACGATCCTATTGCGCCGCTGCGCCTCTTCCTGATCGGCACGGTGATCGCGATCGGACTGGGCACGATATACGGCTTTGTCATCCTGCCGCGCCTCGACGGCTTTCCGATGCTGGCCGCGGCACTCGCGCCGGGGCTTCTGCTCGGCGGCGCGATGATGGCGTCGCCGCGCTATGCGACGATCGCGCTGGCCTCGATGCTCGGGCTGGCAAGCCCGATCCTGCTCTCGGCGAGCTATGAAGGCAATTTCACCGCTTTCGTGAACGAGAATATTGCGATGCTGATGGGCGTGCTGCTGGCGATCGTGATGACGCGCCTGCTCCAGTCGGCGGGGCTCGACGGCGCGATCCGCCGCACGTTGAAAGCCGGCTGGACCGACATTGCGACCCGCGCAACGCTCGACAGCGCGCCCAATGTGCGCGCATGGATCAGCCGCATGCTCGACCGGATCGGCCTGCTGGTGCCAAGGCTCGCCGCGCGCGGCGACGATCCCGGACAACCGCTTTACGACGCCCTGCGCGACCTGCGCACCGGCATCGTGATCGGCGAGCTGCGCCAGTTGCGCCTCGACCTGCCGCGCGAGCGCACGGTCATCACCCCGGTGCTCCAGGACATCAGCGCCTATTATGCCGCGATGAACCCCGACGCCCAGCCTATGCCTCAGCCCGCCATGCTGGCGCGGATCGACGGTGCGATCGCCCGGCTCGTCACCGCCCCCTCGGCGATGGCGCGCCGCACCGGCGTGCTTGCGCTGGTCAGCCTGAGGCGCAATCTGTTTCCCGATGCCCCACCCTATAAGGCAGTCGCCGCATGACCGGGGAAGTTTCGCTCGGCGGCGTGTTCGTCCCGACGCTCCTGCTGCTGTTCATCGCGGCGCTGGCGCTCAGCGGACTCGCGACACGGCTGCTCGCGCTCGCCAGCTTTTATCGCTTCATCGCCTATCGGGCGCTCGTCGATCTCGCAATCTTCGTCCTGATTTTCGGCGCCCTGTCCCTTCTCGCTACCTGGTTCGGATTTCATCCATGAAACAATGGCTCGCCCCCCTGTCGCGCAGCGCCGCGACGATCGTCATCGTCCTGCTTGCCCTCGTCGTCGCCGTCGCGATGTGGCGCCATTATGAACGCAGCCCGTGGACGCGCGATGGTCGCGTGCGCGCCGATGTCGTGCGCGTGACCCCCGATATCGGCGGCCTGATCACCGAGGTGGAAGTGCGCGACAACCAGGCGGTGAAGGCGGGCGACCTCTTGTTCGTGATCGACCGGCCGCGCTACAAGCTGGCGGTCGACCAGGCCGATGCCGCGATCGCCAGCGCCCGTGCGACGCTGGCACAGGCGCGGCGCGAAGCGGCGCGCGACGTCGCGCTGGGCGACCTGGTGGCGCGCGAAACCCACGAACAGAATCTCGCCCGCGTCCAGACCGGCGAAGCCGCGCTGCAACAAGCGCGCGCCGCACGCGAGGGCGCGATGCTGAATCTCAGGCGGACGAACGTCCATGCCTCGGTCAACGGCGTCGTCACCAATCTCGACCTCCACCCCGGCGATTATGTCGCGGCGGGGCAACAGGCGCTGGCGCTGCTCGATACCGACAGCCTGCGCATCGAAGGATATTTCGAGGAAACCAAGCTGCCGAAGATCCGCATCGGCGCGCCGGTGACGGTCCGCTTGATGGGGGAGAGCCGGCCGCTTCACGGGCATGTCGAGAGCATCGCGGCGGGCATCAACGACACGACGCGCAGCAATTCGGGCAATTTGCTGCCCAGCGTCGATGCGACCTTCAGTTGGGTGCGCCTCGCGCAGCGCATCCCGGTGCGGGTCCGGCTCGACCATCCGCCACGCGATATCCGACTGATCGCCGGGCGGACCGCGACCGTCACCATCGACCAGCCGACGGCCCCGGCGCAGGCCCGCCGGGCGGGCGAGGCACGCTGATGCGGCCCATCGCCCTGCTGACGTTGCCGCTCGCGCTGTCCGCCTGTACGGTGGCGGGCCCCGACTATCACGTGCCCGAAACCGCGGTCGCCACGTCGGCCGCCGCCGCACGCCCGTTCAGCGCCGCGACGGGAACCGCCATTTCGCAGGCCCCCCTCCCCGATCGCTGGTGGCGCCTCTATGACGATCCCAGGCTCGACAGGCTGGTCGAGCGGGCACTGGCCGCCAACGCCGACCTGCGCGCGGCCGACGCGAACCTTCGCCGCGCCGCGGCGCTGACCGCGCAAACCGCCGCGGGACGGACGCTGTCGACCAGCGTCAGCGGCGGCGCCGACCTCAGCCGGCCGGCATCGACGGGATACAATCTGCCCGGCATCCTCGGCTATGATGTCGGGATCGGTGCGGGCCTGCCGCTCGACCTGTCGGGCAAGGTCACGCGCGCGATCGAGGCATCGCGCGCCAATGAGGAGGCGGTGCGCGCGGCGCGCGACGACCTGCGCGTCACCGTCGCCGCCGCGATCACGCGCGCTTACGCCGGAGTGTGCTCGGCCAATCACGGCCTCGCGACCAACCGCGCGGTCGCGGCGCTACAGCGCAAGACGCTGGACGCGACCCGGCGGCTCCAGCGCGGCGGACGCGGCACCGCATTCGACGTGACCCGCGCCCAGGCGGCAGTCGACCGGATCGATGCCTCGCTCCCCGTGTTCGAGGCACGACGGCAGGCCAATCTGTTCCTGATCGCAACGCTGATGGGCGACGCGCCGGCCGACTATCCCCGCGATGTCGCCGACTGCACCGACATCCCGACGCTGACCGTGCCTTTGCCGACCGGCGACGGCGCCGCGCTGCTCCGGCGACGTCCGGACATCCGCGCCGCCGAACGGAGGCTGGCATCGGATACCGCCCTGATCGGCGTGGAGACCGCGGACCTTTATCCGCAAGTCAGCATCGGCGGATCGCTCGGGCTGTCGGGGCCGTTCAAATCGATCGGGTCGGGCGACAGCCTGTCGTTCGGTCTCGGCCCGCTGCTCAGCTGGTCCTTCCCCAATCGTCCGGTCGTGAAAGCCAGGATCGCCGCAGCGGGCGCGCAGGCCGAAGCCGACGCCGCGATCTTCGATGCGACGGTGCTGCAAGCGCTGCGCGAAACCGAAACCGCGCTCACCACCTACACGCACGACCGGGCGCGAAGCCTGGCGCTGGAAAAGGCCCGCGACAGCGCCGCGACCGCGTCGGAGCAGGCGGCCCGGCTATTCCGGTTCGGCCGTTCCGACTTCCTCGACCTGCTCGATGCCCAGGCCGGTCTCGCCGAAGCCGAAGCCGCGCTTGCGGCGGCGGACGGTACGCTTGTCGACGATCAGATATCGATTTTTCTCGCGCTGGGCGGCGGCTGGAACGACGCCGACCGGTGACGCCTCTCCCGTACCTTCCCGCGGCGTTCGCGTTCTGCGGAACCCGCCGCGCCGACAGCGGTTGTTAGGCTGAAACCACCTTTCGGACGGCACCGCGCGGACCGGATGTCGAAGGGCTGGCGATGCGCCCGTTCCAATGATATCGTCCCGACTGCATTCCGGATATTTCGGGGGCGACCGAGACGGGCGTCCCACCCCTGCCCAGACCGCACGCGCCGTGCGGGCGAGGCCAATCATGATCGGAGCGGGCGATGCAGGCATCAGGAGATTTTGAGTTGTCGCGGCGCGGTATGCTGGCAACCGGTGCCGCCTCGGCCGCGGTCGGCGCGATCCCTGCCGCGCGGGCAAAGGTCGCCGCCACGCAGCCCGCCCCGTCGAACGCCAGCTTCGCGCTGATCGTCAACGGCACCACACACGAGCTCGACCTCGATACCCGCACGACCCTTCTCGACGCGCTGCGGGACCATCTGGGGCTCACGGGGACCAAGAAGGGCTGCGATCACGGTCAATGCGGCGCCTGCACAGTGATCGCGGATGGACGGCGGATCAACAGCTGCCTGTCGCTCGCGGTGATGCACGACGGCGACGATATCACGACGATCGAGGGGCTCGGCACCCCCGATGACCTGCACCCGATGCAACAGGCCTTCATCGTCCACGATGGCTATCAATGCGGCTATTGCACCCCGGGACAAATCTGTTCGGCGGTGGCGGTGCTCGACGAGATCGAGGCGGGGATTCCCAGCCATGTGACCGGCGATCTGATGGCCCCTGCCGAGGCGTCGAACATGGAAATCCGCGAGCGGATGAGCGGCAATATCTGCCGTTGCGGCGCCTATTCGAACATATTGGAGGCGATCACCAAGGTCGCGGGGAGTAAGGCATGAAGGCCTTTACCTACGAACGCGCGGCGACGCCCGCCGACGCAACCGCGGCCTTTGCCAAGGCCCCGGGCGCGCGCTTCATCGCGGGGGGGACCAACCTGCTCGACCTGATGAAGCTGCAGATCGAAACCCCCGCGCACCTGATCGACGTCAGCCGCCTCGCGCTCGACACGATCGAGCCCACGAAAGACGGCGGCCTGCGCATCGGCGCAATGGTGCGCAATACCGATCTGGCCGCCAACCAGCGCGTGCGCCGCGATTACGGCCTGCTCACCCGCGCGCTCGTTGCCGGCGCGTCGGGCCAGCTCCGCAACAAGGCGACCACCGCCGGCAACCTGCTCCAGCGCACGCGCTGCCCCTATTTCTATGACACCAACCAGCCGTGCAACAAACGCCGGCCGGGAAGCGGCTGCGCGGCGATCGGCGGGGTGAGCCGCACGCTTGCCGTGCTCGGCGCCAGCGACGCGTGCATCGCGACGCATCCCAGCGACATGGCGGTGGCGATGCGCGCGCTCGATGCCAGCGTCGAAACGGTCGGCCCGGCCGGCACGTCACGCGCGATCCCGATCGTCGACTTCTACCGTGCGCCGGGGACGACCCCGCATCTCGAAACGACGCTCCAGCCGGGCGAGCTGATCACCGCGGTGACGCTGCCGAAACCGATCGGCGGGACGCACGTTTATCACAAGGTCCGCGATCGCGCCTCTTATGCCTTCGCCCTCATCTCGGTCGCGGCCGTGGTGCAAGAGGATGGAAGCGGACGCGTCGCGCTCGGCGGCGTCGCTCACAAGCCGTGGCGGGTCGAGGCGGCCGAGGCCGAGCTGCCGCGCGGTGCCAAAGCCGTGGCAAGGGGCCTGCTCGCGGGCGCGAAGCCCAGTCACGACAACGCCTACAAGCTGCCGCTGGTCGAGCGAACGCTCGCCGGGGTGCTGGCCGAAGCGAAGGGGTGAGCCATGAAGTTCGAAACGCCCGCAACGACCAATCCGATCGACCAGCTCAGGGTGATCGGCAAGCCGACGAACCGCATCGACGGCCCGCTCAAGACCACGGGCACCGCCCCCTATGCCTATGAGCACCAGGATATTCCCGCCAACGCGGCCTATGGCTTCATCGTCGGATCGGCGATCGCCAAGGGGCGGCTCGTGTCGGTCGACATCGCCGACGCCGAAGCGGCGCCCGGTATCCTTGCCATCGTCACGGCGGCCAATGCCGGCCAGCTCGGAAAGGGCGACTTCAACACCGCAAAGCTGCTCGGCGGCCCCGATATCGAACATTATCACCAGGCGATAGCGCTCGTCGTTGCCGAGACGTTCGAACAGGCGCGCGCCGCCGCGGCGCTTGTCCGCGCCGACTATGCCCGCGGCAAGGGCGCCTTCGACCTCGCTGCCGCGATGGATGCGGCGACGGCGCCCAAACCTGCGTTCGGGACCGTCCCCGACACCGCGGTCGGCGATTTCGACACGGCCTTCGCCTCGGCGCCGGTGACGCTCGATGCGCGCTACACGACCCCCGACCACAGCCACGCGATGATGGAGCCGCACGCCTCGATCGCGGCGTGGGAGGGCGACAAGCTGACCCTGTGGACCGCGAACCAGATGGTCGCCTGGTCGGTCGGCGACATGGCGAAGACGCTCGGCGTTCCCAAAGAGAATATCCGTCTGGTCTCGCCCTATATCGGCGGCGGTTTCGGCGGCAAGCTGTTCATCCGCGCCGATGCGGTGCTGGCGGCGCTCGGCGCGAAAGCGGCGCGGCGACCGGTGAAGATCGCGCTGCCCCGCCCCTTCATCGCGAACAACACGACGCACCGCCCCGCGACCATTCAGCGCATTCGCCTCGGCGCGACCAAGGACGGCAGGATTACCGCGATCGGTCACGAAAGCTGGTCGGGCGACCTGCCGGGCGGCGGCCCCGAAACCGCAGTGGGACAGACGCGCCTCCTTTATGCCGGACCCAACCGGATGACCAGGATGCGGCTCGCGGTGCTCGACCTGCCCGAAGGCAATGCGATGCGCGCGCCGGGCGAGGCCCCGGGTTTGATGGCGCTGGAGATCGCGATCGACGAGATGGCCGAGAAGCTGGGCATGGACCCGGTCGACTTTCGCATTCTCAACGACACACAGGTCGACCCCGAAAAGCCCGACCGGCCCTTTTCGCAGCGCCAGCTCAACGAATGCCTCAGGACCGGGGCCGACAAGTTCGGCTGGGCGAAGCGCAGTGCACAGCCCGCCATGACGCGCCAGGGGCGCTGGCTTACCGGCCTGGGTGTCGCCGCGGCGTTCCGCAACAACATCAACGAAACCTCTGCGGCGCGGGTGCGGCTCGACAAGGCGGGCGTGGTGACGGTCGAAACCGACATGACCGATATCGGCACCGGCAGCTACACGATCATCGCGCAGACCGCCGCCGAAATGATGGGAGTGCCGCTGGACAAGGTCGTCGTCAAACTCGGCGATTCCAGCTTCCCCGTCTCGGCGGGCTCGGGTGGCCAATGGGGTGCGAACAGTTCGACCGCGGGCGTCTATGCCGCATGTGCCAAGCTGCGCGAAGCCGTGGCCGCAAAGCTCGGCCTCAACGCGGCCGACGCCGAGTTCGTCGACGGAGAAATCCGTTCCGGCGACCGCCGCGTACCGCTCGGCGAAGCGGCGGGCGATGCCGGCCTCGTCGCCGAGGACAAGATGGAATATGGCGACCTTGCCGACACATATCAGCAATCGACCTTCGGCGCGCATTTCTGCGAGGTCGCGGTCGACGCCGCGACCGGCGAGATCCGCATCCGCCGTATGCTCGCCGTCTGCGCCGCCGGGCGCATCCTGAATCCCAAATCGGCGCGCAGCCAGGTTATCGGCGCGATGACGATGGGCGCGGGCGCGGCGCTGATGGAGGAGCTCGCGGTCGACAAAAGGTTCGGTTTCTTCGTCAACCACGATCTTGCGGGGTATGAGGTGCCGGTCCACGCTGACATTCCGCATCAGGAGGTGATCTTCCTCGACGAAACCGATCCGACGACGTCGCCGATGAAGGCAAAGGGCGTTGGCGAACTCGGCATCTGCGGGGTTGCGGCGGCGGTCGCCAACGCGGTCTACAATGCGACCGGGGTGCGTGTGCGCGACTATCCGGTCACGCTGGACAAACTGCTCGGCGACTTGCCCGAGATTGCATGACGGTGACCCGGATTCAGGGCAGGTCCGCGGGCCTGTCGATATCGGCCAGTTCATCGGGCTCGGCGGCAACAAGCGCCGCGGACCGGATCAGCGCGCGGCCCCCCTCGTCGCCGCTGCTCGCCAGCAACGCGGCGAAATGCGCGCGGTCGAACAGGGCCGGCGGCATCGGGAGACCCGCACGCGATGATGCGACCACAGGCGCCCGCTTCGCATCGAAGCGGTCCAGCAACGCGCGCAAATGCGCCGTCCTGACGAAGGGCATGTCGGCCAGCAGGACGAGCACGGCCTTGGCGTCGCTTTCCGCCGCCCGCCCGATACCGATAGCCAACGAGCTTGCGAGACCGCGCTCGGAGTGCGGATTGATCGCGACGTCGAACCCCCGGCGCGCCAGGTCCACGGCAACCAGCCCGTGTCCGCTGCACACCGCGATCCGCCGGCCGGCGCCAAGCTCCACCGCGCGCTCCGCGGCATGGAGGGCAAGCGGGCGTCCGCCGAGCGGCACCGAGAGCTTGTCGGTTTCGCCGAACCGCTGCGACCGGCCCGCCGCGAGCAGGATAACCGCGATTTCGTCGGCGTCGATCATCGCTCGTCCTTTTCCCATGCCGCGATCGGCGATCGGCAGAGTGGCCGCATGATGGCGCCCTTGGCAAGTTTTCCCGGCGACATTCTGGCTTTCGCTACAGCGCGGGCGGACGAAGGGATCGCCGTCGCACTGGTCACGCTGACCGGAATCGAAGGGTCCTCGCCGCGCGCCATCGGGGCCCAGATGGCGGTTGCCGCCGACGGACGCTATCTCGGATCCTTCTCGGGCGGATGTATCGAAGCCGCGGTCGTCGCCGAGGCGCGAAAGGCGTTGGCAGAGGGCACGGCAAGACTCGTCCGCTTCGGCACGGGATCACCCTACCTCGACATCCGCCTGCCGTGCGGGGGCGGCATCGATCTGCTCTTCACGCCGCTTGGCGATGTCTCGGCGGTTCGCGACGTTGCGACCCAGCTCGAAGCGCGGCGCCAATCGGCGCTGCTGCTGACCGCTCGGGGCGCGGAAGCCGTTGCGATCCCCGGCGGCCCCGGATGGCGGGGGGACGATTTCTGCCTCCCCTACGCGCCCCGCCCGCGCATTACGCTGGTCGGCCAGGGCGAAGACCTGATGGCAACCGCGCGCCTGGCTCAGTTCTTCGGCGCCGAAACGCGCCCTTTTTCTCCGATCGCGCACGATGTCGAGGCGCTCGCCGGATGGGGAATCGACGCCGGCCACCTGGCGACCCGTTCGGCCCCGCCGCGCCTTCCGACCGATGCGTGGACCGCACTCGTGTTCCTGTTCCATGATCGCGACTGGGAAGAGGCGTTGCTTCCCGCGGCGCTCGATCTGCCTTGCTTCTATCTCGGCGCGGTGGGCAGCCGCCGGTCGCACGAAGCGCGGCTCGGCATGCTGCGCGCGGCGGGCGTCGGCGCGGCGGCGCTTGCATCGCTGCGCGCACCCGTGGGGCTGATTCCCTCGACTCGCGATCCCGCGACACTTGCCATGTCGCTCGTCGCGGACATCCTGGGGGCGTATCAGGCGATGTGCGAAACCAGGGGACCGCTCCGCGCGCTCGAAACCGCCCGCTAGCCGGCTCCTGTCGCCGCCTCTGTCGCATCCATCGCCAACGCGATTGCGCCCAGCGGCCCGGCAAGCGGTCCGAGTTCGGGCGAGACGACATAATCGCCATCGCTCGGCAACGGCATGTAGCCCGCAAGGCTCGCCCGGAGCGCCGAATTGATCCGCGGCAGCAGGTGCGGTTGCCCGGCGAGCACCCCGCCGCCCATCGCAACGCGCATCGGCCCGGCGGTGACCGCCAGCGCGTGGAGCATGACCGCCAGGCTGTGGACCACCGGTTCCCAAACCGGATCGTCGGCCGCCACATCGGACCACTGGCGCGCGCCGATGCGCGCCTTGATTGCGGTGCCCGAGGCCAGCCCCTCGACGCAATCGTCGTGAAAGCGGCACACGCTCGCCGCGTCATCGCCGGACAGGCGCGGGACGCGTATATGGCCGATCTCGCTATGACCCAAGCCGCGTGTCGGGCGTCCGTGGACGATCAGGCCGACGCCGACGCCGGTGCCGACGGTGACATAGGCGAAATCGTCGAGCCCGCGCCCGCTGCCCCAGCGAATTTCCGCGAGCGCCGCACCGTTGACATCGGTATCGAAGCCGATCGGTACGCCAAAGGCGCGCAGCGGACCGAGCAGGTCCGCGCCCTCCCAGTCGGCCTTGTTCGTGGCGCCGACACGCCCATAGCCATCGGCGCGCGGATCGATCTGCAATGGACCGAAGGCCGCGACGCCCAGGCCGCCGAAGCCCGGACCTGCGGACCATTCCTGAAGCACCGCGTGGATGGCGAGCAGCGTCTCCGACGGCGCAGTCGTGGCGATCGTGCGCTGGTCGCGGATATCGCGGGGGCCGGCGGCGAGCGTGCAGATACATTTCGTACCGCCCAACTCGACCCCGGCGAACGCGCGTGCGCGCTCGCGATCGTCTACGGAGCCGGTCACCGGCGCATCTCTCGTCTCATCCCGGCAGCCTTGCCGCCCGCACTGCCGGCGCGCAAGCCCGAACCGCGACAAGCGGGCTGCGTTCGCCTATTCGACCTTCGCCGGGCAGGACAGATTCTCGCCGACCGCCTCGACCTTCGCGGCCAACAGGGTCGCGGCGAACCCCTTGTCGGCGGTCAAAGACACCGGATAGTCGACGCGCTGTACATTGGCGCCGCCGTCGGCAAAGCAGCGCAGCGGAACCTTGATCGTGCCGACCTGCCCTTCGGGCGCCGACGCCAGCAACGCATCGATATTCACCGCCACGCCGCCGAACGCCAGCGTCACCGGCGCGCCGCCCTTTGCATCGATCCGCCAGTCCAGCCGCAGCGCGAAACTGTTGTTGAGCTGGCGGGTCAGGTCGGCGACCGGGCCCGACAGGTTGACCGTCGCAGGGCCCGTCCAGACGAACGACTTGCCATCTTCCTGCGCCTGGACATCGACCGACCGCGTCTGGAGCAGGCCGTAGCTGCTGTCGAGCGGCGCCGATTCGACCTGCCGCGAGCCGCCCGCGTCGGCGATGGACAACGTCCAGGGCGCACGGGCTCGCCCGCCCGAGAAGAAATTCTCGACATTCATCATCGCGGCGACGTCGACGCCCGGGTCCTCGGACAATTTCAGGATGCGGCGCGCCGACCCATAGGTCAGGCCATAGCCGACCTCGAACAGCGGCTTTTCGACCGGCGAACGGGCGTCGGCGGGCCAGGCAAAGGGGAGCGTTCCGGTGAAGCCGCGCTTGCTGTGGCCATCGGTTCGGGCGACCAGCACGTCGGCGACGCCCGCCCCCTGCGATCCCGGCAGCCACGCCGCGACGAACGCGTCGGCGGCGTTGATTTCAGGGCTGGTGAACATCGGTCGTCCCGACAGGAACAGGGCGACGACGGGAATGCCCGCGGCCTTCAGCTTTTTCAGCGTTGCCAGGTCCTTCGCCTCGGCCGGCTGGTAATCGAGCGTCGGCACATCGCCCTGGAACTCGGCATAGGGCTCTTCGCCGAACACGACGATCGCCACATCGGGCCGTTCGGTGAAGCTGCCGTCGGCCGACAGGGCCGCGCGGCCTCCCGCCGCCTCTACGGCCTGCTTCAAACCTTCCCAGATCGTCTGGCCGTTGGGGAAGTCGGCGTGGGTCACGTCGGTCCCTTGCCAGCTGATCGTCCAGCCGCCCGATTGCATCGCCATATTGTCGGCCCCCGGCCCGGCGACCAGCAATTTCGCGCCGGGCCTGATCGGAAGGGCACTGCCTTCATTTTTCAGCAATACCAGCGATTTGGAAACGGCTTCGCGTGCGATGTCGAGATGCTCGGCCGCGCCGACTGCTGCGGTATTGCCGCGGTCGACATGATCGACGTCGAACAGGCCGAGCTTGTATTTGACCCGCAAGATGCGGCGCACCGCATCGTCGAGCCGTTCGGAGGTTATCGTGCCGTCCCTCGCCTCGCGCACCGTGCTTTCGTAAAGCCCCTTCCAGCTGTCGGGCGCCATATACATGTCCAGCCCCGCATTCACCGCCTGTGCGCAGTCGGTCACGCTGCACCCCGCGACCTGGCCATGTCCGTTCCAGTCGCCGACGACGAAACCCTCGAACCCCATCTTGCCTTTCAGCGCGTCGGT
>CAZSMB010000011.1:21861-24985 GCA_964607625.1 uncultured Sphingopyxis sp.
ACGAGCTTCGGATCGGACGAATAGCCTTCATAGCTGCGGCCCCAGCGCAGATCCTGCGGCACCGCGAGCGTCGGCGCAAAGGTCCATTCGATGCCGCTTCCCGCGATTTCGGCGGCCGTGACCGCCCCGATGCGCTGGATCAGCTCCGGGTCGTGCGCCGCGCCCAGTCCGATATTGTGCGGAAACAGCGTCGCACCGGGGACGTTGTTGTGCCCGTGCACCGCATCGACGCCAAAAATGATCGGGATGGCGATGCCGTTCGCCTGCGGCTCCAGCGACGCGGCGCGAAATTCGCCGACCAGCTTCGCCCAGTCGGCGGCGCTCGATCTTTCGTTGCCATAGGGGCCGCTGTTGCCGCCCGCGAGGATCGAGCCGAGCGGATAGGTTTCGAGATCCTTGGGCGTGATGGTGCTGATGTCGGCCTGGATCAGCTGACCGACCTTTTGCTCGATCGTCATCCGCGCGAGCAGCGCATCGATCCGCGCCTCGGTCGCCGCATCGGTGATCGCCGCGGGGCTTTTTGCCGCCGGCCACAGGTCTGGGTGAACCGTTGCCGCGTCGGTCGCCGCGCCCTCGGGAGCCGCCGCCGATACCGCCGTCCCCGCAAGCAACAGCGTCGTCGCCATCGCAAAAGCCGATCGCCTCATGTCTCTCCCATCCCCTTGTCGTCGCTATGTGAACGTTATCAAAATTGTCTCGCATAACGCATCGACGAAATCAAGAGCCTAGGTCGGACCGCTAAGCGATGCGGCCGGGACTTTTCGATGGGCGCGGCATTGTCGCGAGCAGCACGACCGCCGCGACGGCCAGCGCCGCGAGCAACAGGAACAGCACCTCGAACCCGAAACCGGGGACGAGCGAGATGGTGAGCCAAGGCATGATCAGCGACGGCACCGTGTTGGTCAGGTTGAAGACCCCCAAGTCGCGGCCGCGGCGGTCGGGACGCGGCAGGATGCGCAGCGTCTGGCCCGAGTGGAGCGCCAGGAACACGGTGGTCGCGATACCGAACAGCAGATAGCTCAGTTTCGCGCTGTCCGGATCGGCGGCCAGCGCCATGCCGACCAGGCCGGCGGCCGATCCGCTCGCCGCGACCACCAGCGGCAGGAAGGGGCGATCGTGGCGATCGGCCCAGCGCCCGCCGACGAGCGCGATCGGCACGGCGAGGGTCAACGCAAGGCTGAAAATCCTGGCCTTCTCGTTATCCTGCATCGCCGGATCGATCGAACGAAACCAGAAATAGAGATAGGCGAACAGCGCCGCCTCGGCGATCTGCACCAACAGCCGCGCAAGCCACATCCGTACCGCCGGCCCCTTCGAACGCACGACGGGCTCCGCGTCGCTGCGTCCCGATCGTGCGGTCAGTTCGGGGAAAGGTCGCGGCCGCCCCACCAGCAGGACGGGCACGACCGCGGCCGCGACCAGCAGCGCGACGACTCCCAATCGCCCATCGACCGAAACCAGCCCGGGCAGCGTCGCTATTGCCCCCGACCATGCGCCGAGCGCGGGCGAAAAGGCGAGCAGTCCGCCCAGCAAGCCCTTCTGCGCGTCGGGCACGCAATCGCCCGCCCACGCCGACAGCGGCCCGAGCATCATGTTCAGCCCCAGCTGCCACAGGACAATGATCCCGATCAGCGTCCATATGTCGCGCGCAAGCGGCATCGCCAGCAGCAGCCCGATGGTCAGGACCAGCCCGGTCGCGATCCAGCCGCGACGATTGCCGCTGCGGTCGCTCAGCCAGCCAAAAGCGATGCCCGCGATGCTGGCCGCCACCGCGCCGCAAAAGGTGACATAGCCCAGATACTGGACATCGTCGGCGCCGGTCAGCGCGGTCATGCGCGCGGGCAACAGGATGGTCAGGAACGGGACATACGCGATCGCGCCGCCCGCGGCGGCGAGCGCATAGAGCACCAGGAAGCCGAGCGACTGGCGCCGCGGGGCGTCCCCTTCGCTCACGCCGGACGCTGCGGGGGTGCGGTCGAACCGCGCTCGACCAGGCTGCCGTGAACGACCGTCGGGATCGCCGGTTTCGGCTCGCCGCGCTGCGCCGCGATGATCAGCTCGACCGCGCGCGATACGGTCTCGGCGATCGGCTGGTCGACCGCGGTCAGCGGCGGCTGGGTAAAGCGCACGATCGGCGTGTTGTCGAAACTGATGATCGAGAGGTCGCGCGGGATATCGAACCTGCGGGCCCGCGCGACCTCGATCGTCGCAAGCGTCATCTGGTCGTTGCTGACGATGATCGCGGTCGGCGGATCGGCGCTGTCGAGCAATGACCGCGCCGCGACCTCGCCAGAGGCATAGCTGAAATCGCCCCATGCCAGCAGGCCGTCGCGGCTCAGCCCCGCGCTGTCCATTTCTTCGCGCCACCCGTCGACGCGCCAGCCGCTCAGATTATATTCGGGCGACCCCGCGATGAAGCCGATCCGGCGATGGCCCAGGTCGATCAGGTGCCGGGTCGCGAGCCGCGCCGAGCCTTCGTCGTCCATCGTCAGCGCGATCCCGGCCTCGCCGCCCACCGAACCGATCCGGGCGAACGGGATCTTCGCCTTGTCGAGCAGGGCGACGATCAGGGGATTGTCCGAATGCGGCGGGGTCAGCACCACCCCGTCGGGTTGCAGCGCGGCGATCGTCGCGCGCAATTCCCGCTCGACATGGTCGGTATGCGTATCGACCAGCTCGAAAATCATGCGATAGCCAAGCTCGGCGCATTTGAGCATCCCGCCCAACAGCATCTGGTCGACCCAGTCGATCCCCTGCCGCCCGCGCCAGTCGGCGATCGTGCGCTCGCGGTCGTTGATCGCCAGGATCAGATAGGATCGCGATCCGCTCATCCGCTGCGCCGCGATCGACGGGACATAGCCCAGCTTGTCGATCGACGCCTGCACCCGTTTCTGCATTTCGGGCCGGACATTGGGTTCATTGTTGATGACGCGGCTCACCGTCTGCAGCGAAACCCCTGCATCCGCGGCCACATGCTTGATCGTTACCGACTGCCGTCGACGCCCCATCAGTCTTTTTCGCCCCCCGCTTCGGCTGTGCTGCTAGCGTCCTTTGGTTCGCTTTGCCAGACGCGAACCCAATCGACCTCCATCCGCTTCGGATAGCCCGTTTCATCGACCCCGCC
>CAZSMB010000011.1:25085-38541 GCA_964607625.1 uncultured Sphingopyxis sp.
GCGCTGCGCCGCCGGATAGGCGGGACCGGTCCTCCGCTCCCTGCGCGCGGTGATCACCAGCCTGCCGTCCTCGACCGCGGCGTTGCGCGGATCGTCGGTATAGCATTGGCGTTCGTCGTTGCCGCCGCCCCAGCAATCGACGTCGAAATCCCATTTTGCGCGGTCGATCGCCGGACCATCGAACTCGTCCGACCAGACGAGCCGCCAATCGCCGGCGTCGTCGGCAGGCGCCGGGGCGATCGCCGCCGCGGCGAGCATCAGGCCGAGGGCCGCGATCATGCCGCTTCGGCCGCCTCGGCGCCGCAATAGCGCGCGACATAAGCGTGGTGCTCGGGCAATTTCGCGACCGTATCGGCGACCTGGGCGCGGATGGTCGCGAGCAGCTTTTCCAACTCGTCGTCGCGCAGTTTGGTGGCAATCGGATGATAGCTTTGCGGTTCGACCCCCTGCCCCATCATCACCTGCACCCAGCTGTTCTCCGCGAACAATTCCTCGTTGCGGCGAAAGACGCGCCCAGTCTCGCGGAACAATTCGATCTTCTGCGCCAGGCTGTCGGGGATCGGCATGTCGGCGCAATAGCGCCAGAAGGCGCTGTCGCGGCGGTTCGTGACCTTGTAATGCAGGACGAGGAAGTCGCGGATCTGGTCCATGTCCTGCCCCTGCTGGTCGTTGAATTCGGCGATGTCGCGCATGCTCGGGCGGCCGGCGGGAAGCATGCGGACGAAGCGCAGCACCGCGCGCTGGATCAGGTGGATGCTCGTCGATTCGAGCGGCTCCATGAAGCCGCCCGAAAGCCCGATCGCGACGCAGTTTCGATGCCATTGGCGCCGCCGCACTCCGCTGGTGAAGCGCAGGAAGTTGGGCTCGGTCAGCGGCTCGCCCTCGATATTGCCGAGCAAGCGGTCGAGCGCGGCATCGCGATCGAGATAGCGGCTGCAATAGACGAGACCGTTGCCGCTGCGATGCTGGAGCGGGATGCGCCATTGCCAGCCGGCATCGTGTGCCATCGCGCGCGTATAGGGCACCGGCGGCCGGACATTCGGCGTCTGCAGCGCGATCGCGCTGTCGCACGGCAACCAGTGCGTCCAGTCGTCGAAGCCCGCATGCAACGCGCCTTCGATGAGCAGCGCGCGAAAGCCGGTGCAGTCGAGGAAGATATCGCCCTCGATCCGGCGGTCGCCATCGAGCACCAGCGCCGCGATATCGCCGCTCTCGGTATCGAGTTCGACGCGGCCGATCCGGCCTTCGATCCGCTTCGTTCCGTCTTCTTCCGCCATCTTGCGCAGGAAGCGGGCGTAAAGACCCGAATCGAGCTGGTAGGCATAGTTCATGCGGTCCCCGGGCAGGTGCGCGAACTTGTCATCGAGCGCCGCCGCGAGTTCGAGGCAATAATCGTCATAGGGCTGCCCGTGCCCCTTCGCGCGCCCGTGCATCCAGAAATGCTGGAACCCCGCCGACCAGTGATCCTTGCCGGTCAGGCCGAAACTGTGGAAATAGCGCGACCCGACGTCCTTCCAGTCGTCGAACAGGATGCCCAGCTTGAACGTCGCCTGCGTCGCGCGCATGAAATCGGCCTCGTTGATCCCCAGCAGCCGGTTGAAATTGACCAGCGGCGGAATCGTGCTCTCGCCGACGCCGATTGTGCCGATCGCCTCGGACTCGACGAGCGTCAGGTCGACCGCCCCGCCCATCGTCCGCGCGATCGCCGCAGCCGCCATCCAGCCGGCGGTTCCGCCGCCGGCAATCACGATACGCTGGCGTTTCCGGTCGGCACTCATCGGCTCAATGTCCTCAGCAGGAAGGCGCGCAGGCGCCCCGCGGTTTCGGCGGTCAGCGGCGCGAGGACGCTGCGCGCCTTTTCGGGAATATGCGCGGTGACGTCGTCGTCCGCGTCGAACACATAATGGTCGAACAGCCGGCGCCAGATCGCCTTGTCCTCGGCCGGCAGGTCGCGGATCGCGAGCATCGCATGGTTGAGCGCGTCCTGCGGCTGGCCGAGCCACGCGGGCGTGTCGCGCCACCAATAGTTGACCAGGATGTTGAACGGGTCGAGCCCCTCGACATGGTGCCACCACATCGACGGGATGAAGAGCGCGTCGCCGGGTTCGAGCTCGGCGACCTGCGCATGCGCCATCGCCTCGACGAAGCGCGGATGCGCGGCAAGATCGGGCGCGTCGAAGTCGACCATGCTCACCGCGCGGCCGGCGGGCGTATTGTCGATCGGTCCCAGATAAAGATTGCTGAACTGATCGGGCGGGAACAGCGTAAAGCGCCGGCGGCCCGCCGCGCAGCAGGCCAGGTTGTCGGGGAAGTCATTATGCGCCGCGATCCGTGTGCGTGTACCGATCCAGATGCTCTTCAGCGGCTCGCGGCAGCCCAGGTCGACCGGATTGGCTGCATCGAGCCCGTCGAAATGCGCCGGGATGTCGATCGAGGCGAGATAGACGGTCCGGGCCTCGCCTTGCTTCTCGGCGGCATCGATCCCGGCAAAGATGTCGGGCAGCCTGCCGGTGCCGGTGCGGAAGTTCATCGCCATGTCGGCGTCGTAGAACAGCCGGCCATCGTGTCCCGGCGGCGCGATCGACACGGTGAACGGCCGATCGCGCGCGTGATCGAGCAGATAGGCACGCGCCGCGCGCGCCGACGTGCGTCCCGCCGCGACGAGCGGCCAGTCAGCGACCAGCCCGCGTACGACAAAGGGTTCGCGCGCGCCGGTCAGCAGCGCGTCGAGCCCCGCGCCCGCGTCGCATTCGACCTCGCGCACCCGGGCAAAGCGGTCGTAAATGGCGGGATCGCGGTCAGCCATCGCGCATCCTGCGGTTCTTGCGCGCGACCAGCTCCGCGATCTGCGACAGCGATGCCATCGCCATGAAGATCGGCATCAGATGCCCGTCGGCGTGCAGTCGCCCGAGCGCCGCGGCATCGAGCGCGCGCAACCTGGCTTCGTCGACGATGTGGAAACCGACAAGCGAGTTCTTCGACCCGTCCTCCAGCGGCACCTCGAGCGTGAAGGGTTCGAGCAGGTCATGGTCGGCGAGCGCGGCGAAGAAGGCGCCGCTCGCGCGATACCCCTCGTCAAGCGCGCCGAGCCGCCCGGCCACCGCGTCCAGATAGGGCGTGGCCATCCCGTCCTCGTCGAACAGGCGCACGCCTTCGTCGTTCGCGGCGATGCGCGGATGGTCGAGGTCGATGTGGACATGGCCCGTCCCCTCGCCGCTTGCCGGCCGCCCGACGAGAAAGGGTTGGATCGCGAGCGACAGCGGGCGGTAGCCCGCATCCCAGCGATCGCTGTCGAGGAACAGGTTCTCGCCATTTTCAAAACCGAACAGCGCGACGGCAATAAATGCCTCCTGCCCCGGCTCGCGGCGAAAGAGGATCGGAAAATGGCCCTGGACGCTGCGAAATTCGTTCGGAACGGTCAGCGTCGCCATTACCGCGTCGCCCAGTTCGGCGCCGACGTCGGTCCGTACCCGCAAGGCACGGTGGCTGTTCTTGTCGAGGGGCGCGTGCTGGCTCATCAAAATCCTTCCACTTGGGCGCCCGCTTCGCCGACATCGGAGAGCAGGGCGTCGAAATAGGCGCGATTGCCGGGCAGTCCCGCCGCCAGCGCGCGGGCGCGGCGCGCGGTTTCGGCGATCGCACCGCGCGCACGGTCGGTCGCGGTCGATCCTTCGGGTACGGGATAGCCCATGCCGTAAAGGATATATTGGTGGCTTTCGGCCGAAAATATCTCGTCGACCTGCGGAAAGTCCCAGCGCGACGGCACCTGGTCGCGCCACAGTGTCAACAGCCCGGCCAACCGTGCGGGGACGTGCGCCGGGTCGCGCTGCGCGCGCCAATAGGGTTCGTCACGGCGGCTGAGCAGGTAATGCAGCTTCAGAAAGTCGACGATGCGGTCCCAGCGATAGCGGAACAGCGCGTCGAAACGCTCGGCGAGCACGGGCAACGTGTCGCGGCGTGCTGGAAAATTCTCGATCAGGGCGGTCAGCGACAATTCGATCATCACGATCGCAGAGGCTTCGAGCGGTTCGATGAACCCTGCCGACAGCCCGATCGCGACACAATTGCCGTGCCAGAACCGCGCGCGATGCCCGGTCGGAAAGGCCAGGCGCCGCACCGGCGCATCGGGCGCTTCGGGAAGCGCGCGCGCGATATAGGCGCGCAGTTCGGCCTCGGCCGCATCGTCGGCCAGAAAGCGACTGGCATAGACGCAGCCGATACCGCGGCGGTTCGGCAGCGCGATGTCCCAGATCCAGCCCGCCCGGTGCGCGGTCGCGATCGTCTGCGATGCGATCGGCGCCCCCGCGGCGGTCGGCACCTGCACCGCGAGCGCGCGATCGTTGAGCAGCACGTCGCTGCGGTCGATCCACGCGGCGCCGCAATGGCCGCCGATCAGCATCGCCGTATGGCCGCTGCAATCGATGAACAGGTCCCCCGCGATCTCGCCATGCGCACGCGTCGCGAGCGCCGCTATGTCGCCCTGCCCGTCCGCGCGGACCCCCGTCACCGTGTCGGCGACGTGCCGCACACCCAGACGCTGCACCGCATGGCGGCGCAGCAGCGCGGCGAATTTTCCGGCGTCGAGGTGATAGGCATAGTTGAGGGCGCCCTGATAGCCCGGCATCGCCCGCTGCCGCGGCGCCAGGTCGCGCGCGCACGCCGCCGCCTGCGCCGTCATCGCCGACGCGAAATCGACCCCGCCGCCCATCTCGGACCAGGCGCCGACCAGAGCGTCCGCCGGCATGGGCGGCGGCGGGGTAAAGGGATGCAGGTAACGATCGTCGGCGCGGCCGTCGACCCAGCCGTCGAAGCGCGATCCCTGTTTGAACGACCCGTCGCACGCGGCAAGAAATTCGGCCTCGTCGATACCGATCGCAGCCAGCGTCGCCCGCATCGTCGGCCATGTCCCCTCGCCCACCCCGACGGTCGGAATATCGGGCGCCTCGACCAGCGTGACGGACAGGTCGGGCCGCGCGGCCGCGATCCGGCATGCCGACAGCCAGCCGGCGGTGCCGCCGCCCAGGATCACCACGCTCCCGATCGATTGGGTCATCACGATATCCTAGGCGAGCCGCCGCGCCCCGTCACGCAAAAGAGCCGCACCGGGCAAGCGGTGCGGCTCTCTCGCCAGGAGGGCGGCGGAGGAAGCCGCCCGTCGGTCAGAAGTTGAACCGCACGCCCGCCGCGTAGCGCGCAAAGCCCGGCGACGCGAAGGTGACGTTGTTGTCGGACCGCTTGTGCCCGCGCCGTCCCTCGCCGGTCAGGTTGATCGCTTCGACGAAGCCGGTCAGCCCGGGCATGAACTCATAGCTCGCGCTTGCGTCGATCTGCCAATAATCCTCGATATAGACCGGGTTCGGCCCCGTCGCGTCGAGGAACTGGTCGCGCCAGTTCCACGCGACGCGCGCCTGGATCGGCCCCTTGTCGTAATAGACCACGGCGTTGGCGCTGTCGCTCAGTCCGGTCAGCGCGAACTGCGCGACCGTCGCGGGCTGCGTATTGTCGAACACCGCATCGCCATCGACGATCGTATAGTTCAGGATCACGCCGAAACCGGTATCCCAGAAGCTGTGCTGGAGCGCGAACTCCCAGCCTTTCAGGAGCGCGGTCTGGTCGCTGTTGATCGGCGTCGTGATCTCGAAATTCACCAGGTCGTCGCCGGCCACGCCATAGATGTCGCCGGTGGTGTAACCGGCGGGATCGGTGCCCGTCGGATTGGTCGTTTCGGGGAAAGTGTCAAAGATATACTGCCGGATATCCGCCGTGCTTGCTCCCGCGCCGAGGGCGGCGATCGCGGCGTCGTACCGGGCGCCGAACGCGGGATGCGTCAGCCCGAACGCATAGGAGTCGACCCGCGTCTGCGCGATGAAGTTCGACACATTCTTGCGGAAGTAACCGACCGACACATAGCTCGCCGGCGCGTAATACCATTCGGCGGAGAAATCGAGGTTCTTCGATTTGTACGGGAGCAGACCCGGATTGCCCTGATTGCCGGTGCCGCCACCAATGCGGAAGCCCGGATCGATCGTGCGCCCGCCCTGCAGATTGTCATAGGTCGCACGGGTGATCGTGTGGCTGTACGACGCGCGCAGCTTCACATTCTCGATCGGCTCGATGTCGAAATCGATCGCCGGCAGCCAATTGTCGTAATGCCCCTTGAAGCGCGTGAAATCGCTCTGGTCGGAAAAGAGGACATAGAATTCGTTGGCCGCGCTCCAGGCGGTGCCGTCCGGGATCGGAACCAGCGCCGAGGAATCGATCGTGGTCGTTTCGTAGCGCAGGCCCGCGGTCAGGTGCGCCGGGTTGCCGAACAGGTCGAACTCGTTGTTCACCTGGATATAGGGCGCCAGCGTCTTTTCGGTCAGGCGGCGATCGGTGGTGAAGGCCGCCAGGCAGCTGTCGGCGCTCGCGGCGCGGTCGCACGTGCCGTACAGACCGTCGATCAGGTCGACCATCCGTTCGAAATCGAAGGTATAGAAGCTCTGGATCATCGCCGGATCGCCGGCCCCGCCCAGCCCCTTGAACTTGTCCGGCAGCGTGACGAGCGTGAAGATGTCGTCGGGAATGTCCGATGCCGGCCCGGCGCCGCTCCACGTCTCGTTCTGGATGAAGCCATAGGCCGACCGGACATTATTGTCGGTGAACGACACGCCGAAATCGATGCTGTCGAGGAAGCTGCCGCCGTGATCATAATGGCCGCGCAGCTGGATCTGGTCGATCTGGTTACGGAAATAGGCGTTGCGGAACGCGTTGCCGGTCGGCGTGATCAGCGAAGCGTCGAGCGGATCGATGCCCGGATACATGTCATAGGAGATGATCGGCAATTCGCTGTCGAAATTGATCGTCTGGTCCGACACGCCGAAGATCGCGTTGCCGACCGACACGCTCGACCCATATTTGTTGCTCGGCTTCGACGTCGCCGACGAATGGTGATAGTCGAGTTCCATCGTGACGCCGCCCGGCGCCTCCCACGTCAGGTTCGCACCCAGCGAGCGGTTGATGCTGCGGTTCGCGGTCAACGCGCCGCTGTACGACAGGTCCTTGCGTTCGCCGGCCCCGAAATGCTCCGAATAGAAGAGCGG
Source organism: uncultured Sphingopyxis sp. (assembly GCA_964607625.1). Lineage (GTDB taxonomy): Bacteria > Pseudomonadota > Alphaproteobacteria > Sphingomonadales > Sphingomonadaceae > Sphingopyxis. The sequence continues at coordinate 32,168 of CAZSMB010000011.1, forward strand.
CGCCGCGACCGGGCCGTCGGTCCATGCGCTCGACGTGTCGTTGTGGTTGAACCAGATACCGACGTTGCTGTTCCGCACTTCGACGGTGTTCTGCGAAAAGGTATAATCGATCGTCGCGGTCAGCGAATCGATCGGACGGAACTGCAGCACCGCCTGTCCATTGATGCGCTCGCGATCGATGTCGTTCAGGTTGTACGACCCGTTCTGCGGCACTTCATAGACGTCGCCGTCGTCCGGATGATTGGTGATATTGTCGTATCGCGGATCGCCCGGCTGCGCCAGCGAGCCCCAGTTATTCTCGTTCCCCAGATAGCCGTCGCGCCAGTCGCTGTTGAAGCTGTTGTCGCTCGCCTTGCGGCGCTGGTACGATCCGACGATCAGGATGCCGATGCGGTCGTCGGCAAAGGTGTCGCTGATGATCCCCGAAATCTCGGGCGTGATCGGATTGCCCTGATTGCGCGAGCTGTCATAGACGCCCTTGACCGCGAAGCTGCCGTTCAGGCCGGGCTTGTCGAACGGGCGCGGGGTGCGGATGTTGATCGCCGACCCGATGCCGCCCGACGGGATCGACGCGCGGCCGGTCTTGTAGACCTCGACCGCCGCCACGCCTTCGGATGCCAGGTTGGCGAAGTCGAACGAACGCGAGGACGGCGGGCTCGCCCCGTCGCCCAGCGACGAGGTCGGCATCTGGCGGCCGTTCAACGTGACCAGGTTGAAGTTCGGGCCGAAACCGCGAACGGTCACGAACGAGCCTTCGCCGCGATCGCGCGCGATCGAAACGCCCGTGATGCGTTGCAGCGATTCGGCCAGGTTGGTGTCGGGGAATTTGCCGATATCCTCGGCAGAGATCGCATCGACCACGCCCTGCCCGTCGCGCTTGATGTCCGACGAGGCCTGCAAGCTCGCGCGGATGCCGGTCACGACGATCGCGTCGCCCTCGGCGACATCGCCGCCGGTTGCGTCCTGCGCCATCGCGGTCGATGCCATGCCCATCAGCGACAATGCCGACGTGCCGACCAGCAATCTGGCGAGCCAAAGCTTGTTGGATGCCTGCACCCCTTGGTCCTCCCCTGTAAGACGCCGCCCGTTTCTTCGCGCGGCTTTCATTGAATGTGAACGTTCACCTAAATGATAACGTTCTCTTTGTCAATCGAACCGCGGGTGCGTCTGCATACGATTGCGGCGGATGTGATGCAAAAATGCTGCACTGCCGGGTGCAGCAAAAGGCGGCGCTCAGCCGGCGGAAGAAGGAAATAAGGGCGCGCGGCTGACGAGCGCCGGCAGCGGCCGGCCCATGACACCGGTGAACCAGTTTGCCGCGTCGACCAGCGCCGGCAGCGCAAGTCCGGTCGCGACCCCGCTGCGGCCCAGCATATAGGCGACATCCTCGGTCGCGACATTGCCCGCGGCACCCGGCGCAAAGGGACAGCCGCCAAGCCCGCCGAGCGAGGCGTCGACCACCGCGGCGCCCTCGCCCACCGCCGCCCAGACGTTCGCCAGCCCGGTGCCGCGCGTGTTGTGGAAATGCACCCGCACCGGCAGCGGCGCGATCGCCTCGGCGACGCGTCCTACCGTTTCGGCGACCTGTGCCGGCACCCCGACGCCGATCGTATCGGCAAGCGCGACCTCGCGCGGCGAGGCGTCGGCGGCGCGCTTCGCCATTTCGACGACATGGCCGATCGCTATCTCGCCCTCGAACGGACAACCAAAGGCCGTCGCGATCGTGATCTGCGCGCTGCGCCCGGCTGCGGTGGCAAGCCCGACGATCGCTTTGGCGACGTCCAGCGATTCGGCGGCGCTCTGCCCCTGGTTGCGAATCCCGAACGTGTCGCTCGTCACGCACACCGCCCCCAGTTCGTCGATCCGGCCGGTCGCAAGCGCGCGCTCGGCACCGCGGCCGTTCAGGACCAGGCCGATATAAGTGACGTCGTCGCGCTCGGGCAGCATCGCGACCAGGTCCTCGGCATCGGCGAGTTGCGGCACGCGCCTGGGATTGACGAAGCTCGTCACCTCGATCCGCCGGGCGCCCCAGGCGATCGCGCGCTCGACCAGGCCGAGCTTGTCGGCGGTCGCGACGACGTCCTTTTCGTTCTGCAGCCCGTCGCGCGGCCCGACCTCGACCATTTCCACACGCTTTTCCGTCGCCATTTCGCTTTCCGCTCCGCTTGCCAATTTAGCAGGTTGCAAATTACATAGCATTCTAAGTATATCATGGCCATATCTTGTGGCGCTTTTGGCCGCATAAAGACGATATTAGGCGAGATGGACGCCCGAAGGGAGCGATATGACGAACGGGGACGGCAACGCGGGCGCGCTGCAGGGAATCAAGGTCGTGGAACTGGGGCAGCTGATCGCCGGTCCCTTCTGCGGCCAGCTCCTGGGCGACATGGGCGCCGAGATCGTCAAGCTCGAGCCGCCGGGCACCGGCGACCAGATGCGCCACTGGGGCCAGGGCGACCGCCCAAGCTGGTGGCGCGTGATCGCCCGCAACAAATATTCGGTCGCGGTCGACCTGCGCGGCGAGGAAGGACAGGCGCTCGCTCGCGACCTGATCGCGAAAGCCGATATACTGATCGAGAATTTCCGGCCCGGCACGCTCGAAAAATGGAATCTCGACCCCGCAGATTTGCGCAGGACCAATCCGGGGCTGATCGTCGTGCGGGTGTCGGGCTATGGGCAGACCGGCCCCTATTCGCAGCGCGCGGGCTTCGGGGGCATCGGCGAGGCGATGGGCGGCTGGCGCGGTATCGTCGGCTATCCCGACCGGCCGCCGGCTCGCATGGGGGTTTCGATCGGCGACACCCTCGCGGCGACCTATGGCTGCATGGGCGCGCTCGCCGCGCTCCATCACCGCAGCCGCACCGGCGAAGGCCAGATCGTCGATTCGGCGCTCTATGAGGCGGTGCTTCAGGTGATGGAGTCGACGGTCGCCGATTATTCGGCGAGCGGTACCAAGCGCCGGCGCACCGGATCGACCCTGCCCGGCATCGCTCCGTCGAACGTCTATCCGTGCCGCGACGGCGAATATCTGATCGGCGCCAACCAGGACGGCGTGTTCGCGCGCCTTGCCGCCGCGATGGGCCGCCCCGACCTCGCGAGCGACGAACGCTATGCCACCCACCGCGCCCGCGGCGCGCGACAGGATGAGCTCGACGCGCTGATCGGCGAATGGACGCGGACGATGACGATCGCCGAACTCGAGGCGAAGATGATCGAGGCGGGGGTGCCCGCGGGTCGCGTATTCGACGCCGAGGACATGCTCGCCGACCCGCATTTCGCGGCGCGCGAAGCGCTCGTCACCCTGCCCGACGCCGAACTCGGCGACGTCACGATGCAGGGCGTCTTTCCCAAGCTGTCGGCGACCCCCGGCTCGGTGCGCCGCCCCGCCCCGCTCGCCGTCGGCCAGGACACCGAAGAGGTGCTGGCGCGCTGGCTGGGGCGGGAGGCCGGGCGGGAGGGCGCGGCATGATCGCCGTCTATGGCGGCCCGACCCCCAATGCCCGCAAGATCGCGATCGCGCTCCTCGAGATGGGGCTCGACTGGCGGCTCGAGCCCGTCGACATCCTCGCGGGCGACCAGCTCAAGCCCGAATTCCTCGCGCTGAATCCCAACAACAAGACGCCGGTGATCGTCGACGACGATGGCCCCCACGGCCCCGGATTCGTGCTGTGGGAAACCGGCGCGATCCTGCTCTACCTTGCCGAAAAGACCGGCCGCTTCCTGCCCGCCGATCCCGCGGCGCGGGCAATCTGCTGGCAGTGGCTGATGTTCCAGGTGTCGGGCGTCGGCCCGATGTTCGGGCAAGAGGCGCATTTCACCCATTACGCCAGGGACCGGCATCCCTATGCGATCGAACGCTACGGGCGCGAAGTCGACCGGCTGATGATGGTGCTCGACAAGAGGTTGGGCGAGGCCGAGTGGCTCGCAGGCGACGCCTATACGATCGCCGACATGGCCACCCTGCCCTATCTGCGCCGCCAGTTTATCGACAAGGCCGGGCGCTTTCCCAACGTGGAACGCTGGGGCGTGGCGATGCTCGAACGCCCTGCGGTCGCCGAAGGCATGAAGGTCGGCGTCGCGCGCGCCGAAACGATCGAAGGCGGCCTGACCGGCTTCACCGACGAGCACCGCGCGATCCTGTGGGGCGACCGCCAGCACGCGAAGCGTTGACAATCGGGACGGGGCAGCCTTCCGCCCTGTCGCACAGCGATGGCGAGGTGGCAGCGCGGAGCGCCGACGGACGGGCCGCGAGCGAAGGATTCGGCCGCTAAACGAAAAAGGGCGCCGCGTTGCCGCAGCGCCCCTTCTCGAATCAGGATCCCGAACGGGAGACGGTCTTACTTGATACCGTCGCGTTCCATCCGCTTGCGCTCCATCTTGCGGGCGCGGCGAACGGCGGCGGCGCGCTCGCGCGCACGCTTTTCGCTCGGCTTCTCGTAGTGACGACGCAGCTTCATTTCGCGATACACGCCCTCACGCTGCAGCTTCTTCTTGAGCGCGCGAAGGGCCTGGTCGACGTTATTGTCGCGAACGATGATCTGCATATGCCGTGTCGTCTCCTGTTCGTCCCGATAGCCTTTGGTTTCCGGGAATTTCCGGACCGCCCAAGACCATCGATATTCGGGCAATAAAAAGAGCGCCGCGAAAGCGCGACGTTCCGTTGCAGCGCCACTACCGGGATTCGCGCCGAAATGCAAGCCCTCGCGCGATGGGGCGCCGCCGATCCGCTCGGGCGAACCCGCGCTTCGGCCATATTGTGCGCGCCCCTCGCCTTGTGGCATAGGTAGCAGGACGAAACCGATAGGAAGAGGATCAGCCGATGGCCACCCAGCTCAAGCGCAACAGCAAATATAGCGAAGCCGAATGGACCGCGCGCCAGGAGCTCGCCGCCTGCTATCGGATCTTCGCGATGATGGGCTGGGACGAGATGATCTTCAACCACATCACGGTAAAGGTGCCCGATGAAGAGGGCAGCTACCTGATCAACCCCTATGGCATGCACTTCAGCGAAGTCACCGCCTCGACGCTGATCAAGATCGATATCGACGGCAACAAGGTCGACGAAGACAGTCCGTGGCACGTCAACAAGGCGGGCTTTGTCCAGCACAGCCTGTTTCACCGCGAACTGCCCGACGCGCATGCGATCATCCACACGCACACCACCGCGACGATGGCGGTCTGCTCGCTCGAGGGCGGGCTCCAGCCGACCAACTTCTATGCGTGCAACTACATGGGCCAGATCGGCTATCACGACTTCGAAGGCGTGACCGTCCGCGAGGAGGAAGGCGCGCGATTGCTCGACAATCTCGGCGACAAGCGCATCCTGATGCTGCGCAACCACGGGCCCGTCGTGATGGGCAAGACGCTGCCCGAAGCCTTCATCAAATATTGGGCGCTCCAGCGCGCGTGCGAGATCCAGCTTGCGACGATGAGCATGGGCAAGCCGGTGATGATCGGCGACGATGTGGTCAGGGTGCACCAGCGCGACCTCTACCAGGCCCAGATCCCCGGCGGCGCCGGCCGCGCCGAATTCGACGCGATGGTGCGCAAGGTCGACAAGATCGACACGAGCTGGCGTGACTAATCCGCGCGTTCGGCTATTGCGGATCGCATGACGAAATTCTCGGTCAACGACCGCCCGGTCGAATATCGCATGGATCCCGAAACGCCGCTGCTGTGGGCGCTGCGCGACGCGTCGAACCTGACCGGGACCAAATATGGCTGTGGCACCGGCGATTGCGGCGCCTGCACCGTCGATATCGATGGCGAGGCGATCCGCAGTTGCCTGGTCACCATCGCCGAATGCGAAGGGCGGATCGTTACGACGATCGAGGGGCTGTCGCGCGATCGCAGCCATCCGGTGCAACAGGCGTGGGTCGCCGAACAGGTGCCGCAATGCGGCTTTTGCCAATCGGGAATGATCATGGCAGCGGCGGCGCTGCTGCGCACCAACAGCAACCCGACCGACGCGGAGATCGACGCCGCGATGACCGGCGTCTGCCGCTGCGGGACCTACCCGCGCATCCGCACGGCGGTCCGCCGGGCCGGACGCGTGCTGCGCGGCGAGGAACGCATCGCCGCCGCGCCGCCGCCGGGAATCCGTCCCGAGGATGCGGCCCGCGCCGTTCCGGCATTGCGCCCCCCGGCCGGAAGCTGAACCGCAGGCAACATCGCGGTTCAGCACCGACTCATTTTGCCGCTGGTAACACTCTCTTCATAGTCCGGCTGGTCCCTCCAGCCCGCGGACAGGATGGAGACTGGCAGATGAAGAAGCTATTCGGAGGGTTGCTGATGGCGGCAACGATCCTCACCCCCATGACCCCCGCCTTTGCGCGCCCCGACAGCCCGCGCAGCCACAGCGCCGATCGCGGCGA